>JAGVGH010000128.1 GCA_020057225.1 Desulfobacterales bacterium
CCAATCCGTAACACCTGCTGAAAGCTCCCGCTCAATCTCCCTCTCCCTGTGGGAGAGGGCCGGGGTGAGGGCATACCTTGTCTGATTGCGCCTTGGTATCAAACCTCAGCTGCCCTGGCAAAAAGCTCTTCCCCAGGGCCGGCCTCTATCCGCGCCGCAACCTCCTGTCCGGGCCGAAGCGGTTTTCCCGATTTGACAAGAACATGCATGTAATTTTCCGTTGTCCCCTGATATACTGTTTTGTCCTTGTGAAAGGCGCGCTCCACAATCACGGCCATCATCTTCCCTGCCATGCGCCCGCGGAACTCCCGCTTCTTTCTTTCTCCCAGCTCCCGGAGAACGGAGGAACGCTCCTTGACAACCTGGGAGGACACTTTTCCTGAAAACCGGAACGCGGGGGTGCCGGGCCTGGGAGAAAAAGGGAACACATGCAAATACGCAGAGGGAAGCTCTTCAAGCAGGGCAAGGGTGTCGGCAAAAGAGGCGTCTGTCTCCCCCGGGAACCCCGTCATCACGTCCACCCCAATGGCCGCGCCGGGGACTGCCCTTGCCACGGTCCGGATCAGCTCCCCGAAAAACTCCGCCGTATAGGGACGGCCCATGCGCCGAAGCGTCTCGTTGTCTCCGCTTTGAAGGGGCACATGAAAATGGGGGCGGACCTTCCCGGACGCCGCCAGGGCGATGATTTCCGGTGTTAGCTCGCAAGGCTCGATGGAGCTCAGCCTGAGCCTGGGCATGCGCGGGTCGTCAACGGCCTGTTTGAGAAAACAGAAAAGGTCTGCGCCCAGGTCCTGCCCGTACCGCCCCAGATGGATGCCGGTAAGCACCGCCTCCGCGTAGCCCAGAGTTTTCAAGGCCGCAAGGTGGGCCAGCGCGTCCTCCGGCGCCATGCTTCGGCCAGGGCCCCTGGCCTGGGGCACCACACAGTAGGTGCAATGGGCCGAGCATCCGTCCTGCATTTTAAGCCGCGGACGGGCAAGTCCCCCATGCACCGGCCCGGGTGGAGTGTCGAAAACACGCAGGGTGTGGGATGGCGCGGAAAAGACCTGGACAGTCTGGCCGGGAGCGCATTCCATGAGCCTTTGAGCAAGAGCGGCCTTATAGGCGGTCCCGGAAACCAGGCTTACACCCGGAATTTGGGAAAACTCCTCCGGGGCCTGCTGGGCGTGGCAGCCCGTCACCGCGGCCACGGCCCCGGGATTCTCCCGGACAATACGGCGGACAGCCTGCCGGGACTGCATGGCGGCCCTGCAGGTCACACTGCATGTGTTGACAACAACAATCTCCGGTTTCTCTTTCCTGTCCGCCGCGGGCGAGCCCATCTGACCAAGCGCCTGGACCAGGGCCTGGGACTCATACTGGTTCACCTTGCAGCCAAGGGTTATGACCCGGTGCTTTTTTCCCACGCCCGCCACCCTTCTCCGCGCAAACGTTTCCACGCCGCGCCTTTTACCCGCCGCCCTGTATCCATCCCGCCCCCAGCACGCGGTCTCCCTGGTAGAACACCGCCCCTTGCCCCGGGGTGACAGCGTACTGGGGAGTATCGAACACCAGATCCGCCGCTCCGTCCGCGCCAGGCACAAGCAAGGCGGGCGCCTCCTGGCACCTGTAGCGGATTTTGGCCGCGACCCGCGCCGGGCTGTCCACAGCCTTTGATATCCAGTTTAGTCCGGTCAAACGGGCCCTTGTCCCTGCAAGCTCATGTTTCCGCCCCACCACCAGGGTTCTCTCCCTGGGAAGTATTTTGACCACATACCACGGCTCTGTGGAGGGAATGTTGAGTCCCCGGCGCTGCCCCACCGTGTAAGCGCACACGCCGGAATGGGCGCCCACCACATTTCCCAGGGTGTCCACCACAGGACCGGGCGCGTCCTCATACCCGGGCCTTTTCGCTAAAAAATCCCCGAGCCGGGCGTTCCCCATGAAGCAGGTCTCCTGGCTCTCCTCCCTGATAAACGGTCCAAGGCCCCTTTCCGCCGCGTACCTGCGGACCTCCTCCTTGGTGGTTTCACCCAGGGGGAACACGGCGCGGGCAAGCTGGTCCTGGGTGAGAAACCCCAAAAAGTAGGACTGGTCTTTCAAGATATCCGCGCCCTTTTTGAGCGCTCCTGTCCCGTCGGCGGATTGTTCCGTCCGGGCGTAGTGTCCTGTGGCAAGGCGCGAGGCGGAAAGCGCCCGCGCGGTGTCCAGAAGCGCGCCGAATTTGACGGCGGAATTGCAGACCATGCAGGGGTTGGGAGTCAGACCCGCCATATAGGCGGCGGCAAAGGGCGCCGCCACCAGGCGTTCAAAGGGGGAGGACAAATCCGCCATATAAAGGGGAATGCCCAGAAAGCGCGCGGCGGCCCGGAGACGGTCAAGAGCATCCTCCTCATTGCATGTGTAGGCGGTGGTGAAATGGAGTCCGATAACCTCGCGCCCGGCGTCCACAAGAAGGGCCGCGGCGGAGAGGGAGTCCACCCCGCCGCTCAGGGCGATGGCCGTTGGTCCGCTCATCCCTTGAAAGAGCCGTTGGTGGGACGGAGCACCATGGCGCGGGGCGGGCATGCGGTAATGCACAGCTTGCACACACTGCATTTGTCCTGGTCAAAAACCACCTCCATTTCCGGTGTTTTGACCGAGAGGGCGCCCGTAGGGCAGACCGCGGTGCAGGAGCCGCAATGGGTACATATTTCCGTCACGCGGCGAATCTGCCCGCCCACGCTTTCCACCTCGACCCCGTGGTCCTTGAGGTACTGGACCCCGGCCTTGAAATGCTGGGGCGTTCCGGAAAGCTCAAGAACCATCATCCCTTCTTTTTTGGGGTTGATGGTGGCGTTCAGGATGGTGAACGTGAGGTCGAAATCCCGCGCCAGATTGCAGACCAGGGGTTTTTCCAGGGCCTGCCTGGGGAAGTGCAGGATAATCATTTTGGAGTACATAAGAGCCTCCGGCCAGGGTGCGCCGGGGGGACATCCTCCCGGCAAAAATTCTACCGTAAAAGATGCGCCCCCGGCTGTCAATTGTCAAATTGAGCCTAAACCGGCGGAGCCGAAAAGAAGGCTTTAAACGTTAGGCTTTAGGCTTTAGGGCTGGCTGCAAACGGCCCTTTTTTAAGGCTGCGCCATTATCCGCGCAAAAAGCGCGGATAATCCGCCCTCTGTGCCGATGAAAATGAGACAGCCCCCTTGCCGAAATTAGTGTAGAATGAGGGCATGGAGGACTTTTGCATACTTTTTTATGCAAGCCGGGCCGGAAAGCCGGGCCGTTTTCCCCCGTTTTCCCCCGTTTTTCCGCCCACGGGTCTGCAATGTTCCGCCCACAGCTCCGGAGGTCGCGGGCCGGGTTTTGGGTCCGGATGTCTGCCCGCCGCCCACGGGTCCGCCTCACAGGGACGGGGCCGCGCCGGTCAGACCCTCGCTTGCCGCGCCCGCCCAGGCACGGATTGAGTTTAGGCTTGTTCACCGCCCTTGTAATTGGGAAATTCGCGCGTGCATCGGGCGAACATCCAAGCCAAAAGCGCCGGCGCGGATAGCCAACCATCTTGCCGTTCCGGACGCGCTCCGCCGGGCCTTGTCCCAGGCTGTCAATGTTCGCCATGCGTTTTGGAGTAAGACCGGTCAGGATTTTGAAGCGCGGATCAGTCCGCCAAAGAACGGGGGGAGTTCGCGCTCGAGATCTTTGAGGAATCCGGCAAGCGGGATTTGGGGGTCAAGGCAGTTTTTCGCTTTCGATGCGGATTTTCTCTTCATTGCGTGGCCTCCGTTCAGGACGCCCGCGCCAGGGTATAAAAAAAGCCCCAGCACGGACAAGAGTTATCCGTCGGGGGCCTTGCGTAATTTTGCGCTCGGTTTGGGTTACTCTCATGGCGCGTACATCTTCCATGCCACGAATAACCCCCGTTTCAAATGCGGGGCTATGCGCGCCCGCTCCGGCGCGCCCACCGCGCCGTCACAATTGCTTTTGCCCGAAGTTTCCTGGAAAGCCAAGCGGGAATTATTTCATCTCATTGGAGCCTACAGACCCAGATCCGCCTTGACTTGCTCCCAAGGCACAGAGCCGGGTTCCGTCATGGCGCGCGCCGCGTCCGCTATGTCTTCCCGGTCTTCCATCGCCTCCAGGGCGTCAAGGTCTTCCACGGGCACCAGGGCCGCGCGGGTTCCGTCTTCCAGGGAAAAGACAATTCTTTCCCGCGAAGCCGCGACATCCGCGACAAAACCGGCAAGACCGGGGGGCGCCTGTTGTGCTCTCATGTCCTTGTTCCTCACAAACCAAAAGGGTTAAAGACCCAGGGCAAGGCGTTTCAGGTCAAAGTACATGACGCGGGTCTGGCGGTTCGCGTCCTTGTCATGGAAAAACTGGAAGCCGTTCCGCCCGTAAAACCTGAGCACGGGTTCCCGGTTGTAGGCGTCCACGGTGATAAGCCGGCATCCGGTCCGGTTGTCTGTGCGGAAAAAGTATTTCAGCATGTTGAGCGCAAAGGGGCCGGTGTTCCTGCCTTGAAAGTCCCTGTGGACGGCAAAGCGGGCGATTTTAACGGCGGGCCGGGCGGGATACTGCTTTTCGGGCGGAAGGTCCAGGCGGTCTTTCAGGGGCTTGAGCAAGGCCGCGTCATTGGCAAGACTCATCAGGGCCACGGGATATGGTCCCGCAGTATCTTCACAGAGGGAATAGGTTTCCGCCAAAAGCTCTTTTCTGTGTGCCAAGGCGTCCCGCCGGAAAAACTCGTTAAGGTCCGCGTCCCCGCAGTCAAAGGACGCCAGGGCGGAAAAGTCCTCCACCTTGGCAAGCGTCCATCCGTCACGGCTTAGGCTGTTCCGTCCGTTGTTGCTGTCTGGCATATTCCCTCACCAGTTTTCGCGCCTGTTCAATTTTCGGGGTTGGCACCAGGGTTGCCGGGGTTTTCAAATCCTCGTGAAGCCGCCGGATAAAATTTTCCGCGTCCTCGCCTTCCAAGACCGGGGTTGGGGTGATTGGCAGGGCCATGTCTCTCCCTCCTTTCCAGGGGAAAAATTCCTTCTCTCTCCATCCATTATCATCCCGCCTCTTCCCGATGTCAACCCGCGCGCCTCGATCTCCCGGCGGAACTCGGGGATGCCGCCGTACCGGCTGTCAAAAAGAACGGCCCGGCGCGGGCATGGTCGGGCAGGTCAAGGGCCATGCGCCACTTTGGAGCGTGGCGGGCCGAATCCGGCATTTTCGCTTTCCGGCGCCGGGATTCGCAAAGGGCGTCGCCGTCCATAAGAAGGCCGACGACATAACCTGTGGCAAGATCCCGGCCCTCGGATCCGCGGAAATAAGCCAGAAAGGGAGCCAGGTACTCATCAGGGCCAGGGCATGTAATCCATGGTATTTTCATGCCCTGCACTATACCACGGGCCAGAGCGGAAGTCCATATATCTGTCGGAGTAGTATTAGAATATAAACTCTTTTTTTGTTGTGTTTTCCTGTAATAAAATGGGTCTCTCTCCTCATAGCAGCCGCGGTGCGGCAAGGTTTTTGATTTAGCGTGGGGTTTCAACCCCAGAACCTTGGCGCAGACATTATCTGCGCAAAAAGCGCGGATAATCCGGACATAGAATCTAAAGAACGGTCTTTTCCCGGTTCAGCGCGTAGTAGGCCACGGGCACCAGCACCAGGGTAAAGGCCGTCGAGGCCAAAAGGCCGAAAATGAGCGCCCAGGCCAGTCCTGAAAAAATCGGGTCCAAAGTGATGGGCCAGGCGCCCAGGGCCGTTGTCGCGGCGGTGAGAAGAATGGGCCGCATGCGCACCGCGCCGCTCTGGAGAATCGCCTTCTCCAGGGTTTTTCCCTTGGCCAGCGCCCCTTGGATGAACTCCACCAGCACCAGGGAGTTCCGGATGACGATGCCCCCCAGGGCGATCATGCCTATCATGCTGGTGGCCGTGAAAAACACAGGGTCCGCGAACCCTCCGGATTCCCCGGCGAAAAACACGTTCATAAGCCAGAATCCCGGCATGATGCCGATGACAGTGAGAGGGATGGCCACCATGATGAGAAGCGGCAGGAAGAACGAGTTGAGCTGCACCACCAGGAGGAGGTAGATGCCGATGAACGCGGCAAGATAGGCGATGCCCAGATCCCGGAACACATCCAGGCTGATTTTCCATTCACCCTCCCCGGCCCAGTTCACATGGTAGCCTTCCGGCAAGGGGTCTTTTTTAAGCCGCGCCTGCATGTCCAACACCGCCTCGGCGGGCGGACGCCCTGCGGTTTCCCCGATCACATAGACCACCCGCTCCAAATTCTTGTGGAAAACAGGCTGGTCGGAAGGAACATCCCGGAACGCGCCGATTTCCCCTAAAGGCACTGTCTGTCCCGTCGTCCCCCTGACCGGGACGTGGATAAGGTCCACCTCCGAGGAGCGTCTTTTCTTTGGCAGGACGATACGCACGGAAAGGGGCTGCCGCTCTCCCGCCGCGTGGATGGTTGCCGGAACCGCTCCGGTGACAGCCATGGCCAGAGTGTGCGCAACCATTTCCGGGCTTATGCCGTGGAGGGCGGCCTTTTCCCTGTCCAGCACAAAGTCCTTGCGCGGGCGCGCCGCCTCCTGCATGTCGTCCACATCCACAAGTCCCGGTTCTGCGGCAAAGAGCCGCCGGACCTTGGAGGCGGCGGCTAAAAGCCCCGCGTGGGTTTTATCCGGCGCCCCGTACACCTCTGCCGCCAGAGTGGCGATGACAGGCGGCCCGGGAGGGAGTTCCACGATTTTGAGGTCCGCCCCGTGTTTTTCCGCAATGGCCGTAAGATCCTTGCGCAGCCGGAGCGCGATGGCGTGGCTTTGCTCCTCGCGCTTTGTCTTGTGCAGGAGATTCACCCGGATGTCCGCAAGGTTTCCCCCTTTGCGCAAGTAATAATGCCGGACCATGCCGTTGAAATCCATGGGCGAGCTTTCGCCCACCGTGGAAACAGTTGTGGTCACATCGTTTACTCCGGCAAGATAACGCTCGAACTCCCGGACCACGCGGTCCGTGGCCTCGAGAGGCGTGCCCTCGGGCATGTCCAGCACAAGCTGCAGCTCGTTTTTGTTGTCAAACGGCAGCATCTTGAGCGGCACTTTCCGGAAGAGCGCCAGAGAGCCGGAGGCAAAAAAGAGGGCTGCCACGCCCAGGTACAAAGCGAGCCGAAGCCTGCCCGAGGAGAGAAAAGGGCCGACAACGCGGGAATACGCGGCCATAATCCTAGGGGACGCTCCCTCGGTTTCCGCGGCTTTGTCGGGGTTCGACGGTTTCAGGTGTTTCAGGAGGTGGTAAGCGAGCCAGGGCACCACGGAAAGAGCGAAGACCATGGAAAAACCAACAGCAAGGGGCACGTTGGCCGCCATGGGCGACATGTAAGGCCCCATCATTCCGGTGATGAAAAACATCGGGGCGAAGCTCGCGATGATGGCGAGGGTGCTCATGATGACCGGGGGGAGCACCTCGTCCACGGCAAAGAGGGCGGCCCTGTCGGGTCTTCGCTTGCCCAGGAGGATGTGGCGCTGGATGTTGTCCACGTTCATGATAGGATCGTCCACCACAAGCCCCAGGGAGAGGATGAGGGCGAAGAGCGTCACCCGGTTGATGGTGTATCCCGCGAGGTAGTTGACAAAGAGCGCCATGGAAAAGGAGAGGGGCACGGAGACGGCGACCACGAAGGCTTCGCGCCATCCCATAGTGTAGGCGAGAAGGCCCACCACGGTGAGAATGGCGAAGGCGAGCGATAAAAGTAGCTCGTTGACCTTTTCCTGGGCGGTTTCCCCGTAATTCCGGGTGACCTCGTAATACACACCAGCGGGAAGAATTTCCCCGGAGAGTTTCCGCATTTTCGCGAGCACCTCCTCCGCCACAAAGACAGCGTTGGTGCCTTTCTTTTTGCTTACGGCGAGTGTCACCGCCGGCACGGATTTTCCGGCCCAGTTTTTACGCTCCTCCCGGGCGCCGCTTCGGGCAAAGGTTATCCGCGAATAGACGGAAGGCTCCTCCGGGCCGTCAGTGATTGCGCCCACGTCTCCGAGATACACCGGGCGTCCGGCATGCACACCCACCACCAGAGCTTCCACATCCTCCCGGGTGAGGAGGAACGCGTCGCTGGTCACGGCGTGCTCCCGGTTGGTTTGCTGAAAGGCTCCGGCGGTGATGGAGACATCGGTTCCGGCAAGGACGCGCTGTACCTCCAACAGGCTTACGCCCAGCCCCTGCATGCGCTCGGGGTCCAGCTCCGCGCGGATTTCCCGTTTCCTCCCTCCGGCAATGCCCGTCCGAGAGGTGTCCCTGGATTCGGCGAGCCGGGCGAGCACCTCTTCCCCCATGCGCCGCAGCTCATGGTCTCCGTACCGGTCCGAGTACAGGGTGAGGCACACAATCGGGACATCATCTATTTCGACCGGTTTAACCGCCCAGCCCTTGACCAGGGGAGGCGCCTGGCCCTGGTTCATGGAAATCTGGTTGTGGAGTTTGACGAGGCTTCGCTCCCGGTCCTCGCCCACGTAGAAACGGACCGTCACCATGGCCATGTCCCGCCGGGACATGGAGTACACGTACTCCACGCCGTCAATCTGCCACAGCAGCCTTTCCAGCGGAGCGGCGACAAGTTTTTCCACCTCCTCGGCGGACGCTCCGGGGGCGAGGACAAACACGTCGGCCATGGGCACGATGATCTGGGGGTCTTCCTCGCGCGGAGTCACAAGCACCGCGGCGGCCCCCACGCACAGGGTGAACAGGGTGAAAAGAATGGCAAGTTTGGAATGCAAAAACAAGGCGACAATCCGGGATATCATTCCTCCGGGAGCCTTGTCATCGTCCTTCACAGGGTCTGCCATGAAAGACCTCCCTCACGAGCAGGCGGATGTCCCGGTCTGGCCGGGAGCGGTCGTTAGAGCGTTTTTCAGAATTACTTTCCGATTGATAACCCTGTCGGGTGAACCTGCGCTACGCGCGGAACCACCCGACCTACATAAGATTTTTACCCGTGTATTACATGTAGGCCGGGTGGTTCCGCGCGCGCCGGGGTGATAGGTTATGGAAAAAGGGGTGTTCGCGCGCGGGTGGTCCCGACAATTCTCTCCTCGGCAATCGGAAAAGAATTCTGACAACCGCTATAATCGGCCCGTTGCGCATGGGTTTCATGGGCGCTGCGGGGCGCATTGAATCGGAACGGATTTATGAAAACGCTATAAATATCAGGCTCCCTCGTCCGGCCGCGCCGCCAGGACCTCATCTCCGGAAAGCCCTGATAAAACCTCCACAAGCCGGTCGCTCACCATGCGGCCTGTCCGGACATACACTTTTTCATATCCTTCCCGGGCCTTCACCAGCACCATCTCGAGCTGCCCGACCCGGGCCACGGCTTCCCGGGGCACCGCGACGGCCTCCCGTTCGGAAACAGGAACGAGCAGGCGTCCGAACATTCCGGGGAAGAGTCCCTGGCTTTCGGGAAGACCGGCTTTGACCAGGAAGGTGCGGGTGGCCGGGTCGGCGCTGGGGATGACCTCCTCGACCTGGCCTTCATAATCCTTGTTCAGCGCTCCCACGCGCACCCTAAGCCGGGCGCCCAGCCCCACCTGGTTGATGAGGCTCTCCCGGATGACGGCCTCGATACGGAGGGCGCCCCGTGTTTGCAGGGTGAGGAGAGGTTTTCCTGGAAACGCGAGCTCGCCCGGCTCCACCAGCCGCTTTACAACCTCTCCGTCTTTGGGCGCCTTTATCTCGCTGTATCCTACGCCGATTTCCCCTTGCTCGATGGCCTTCCCCGCCTGGCTCATGGCGGATTTGGCTTCCGTGAAACCGTCCCTGGCCCGCTTGAGGTTGGCCTCGGCCTGTTTGTAGGCCGCTTCGGCCTGCTCGAGATCCTGTTTGGTCGCGGCTTCACTCTTAAAGAGCTTTTGGGCGCGGGAGTAAGCCTGCCCGGCTTGGGCATAGACGGCCTCCGCGGCGGCCACGGCCTGCCGCGCCTGCTCGACGCGGGACTCCGCCGAGCTGTATCCCTCCTGGGCCTGCTCAAGCCGGGTCTGCATTTCCCTGCTGTCCAGGACAATGAGCGGGTCGCCTTCGCGCACCGGGTCCCCGGTCTTTACCTTGACGGCCAGAATCCTTCCGGTAACCTGGGCCTCGATGGTGGTTTCGGTCCTGGGGCGGATGGTGCCCACCGCTTCATAATACTCGGTGACCAGCCGTTTTTCCGCCTTGACCTCCGGCCCCGCGCCGCTTTGCGGGAGCGCGGGCGTCTCCTTGTTTTCCAGGGGCGCCTTGCCCGTTGTGAACACCCCTCCCATGTACAGCATGAGCAGCGCCATGACCACGATGCCCAGGATGTAGGAGGCCCTCTTGACCGTTGTGCCCGTCCCTGTCTCACTCATGGCTTCGCATCGCCTCTTTTCCGCAGCGTCCGCAATATCCCAGGGCCCGCCCCACGGCGGCCCTGGCTTTCTCCTTGTCGTACCGGGCGTTGGCCGCCCGCATCCTGGACTGGTTATGGGCAAGCTCCGCCTCCAGGTAGCGTGTGACGGTGGCGGAGCCTTCCTCGTACTGTTTTTTCACCAGCCGGAGAGTCTCCTGGGCTTGGGCGACGCTGGCCCCCGCCACCTCGACCCGGGCCAGGGCCTCTCCCAGTCTTAAAAAAGCGCTTTTCAGGTCTAAAAGCACCCCCTGGGTTGTTTTCCGGTCCGCGGCAAGCATTTCCTCAAGGGAGGCCTTTGCCTTGCGGACAGCGGCCGCGCGCCGCCCTCCGGCAAAAAGATCCCAGTTGAGAACAATTCCCGCGGCGTAGTTGTCGCGGTCCGTCTCCCAGTCAAAGGATTCATCCGCCATCCAGTATTTGGCCTGGGCATCCACCCGGGGCAGGAAGCCCGCCCGGGCCATGTCAACCCCCATGGACGCCTGACGGACCATTTCCCGGGCGCGCATCAGTTCCGGACGGTAGGCAAGGGCCATCTCAACGCCCGCCGCATAATCCTTCGGCAGATGCAGGTCCAGCTCCTCTTCCCCGGAAAGGCTTATCTCCGCTCCCGGGGCAAGCCCCAGAATATTCGCCAGGGCCGCCGCGCCCAGGGCGCGGGCGTTTTTCGCCCGCAAAAGCTCCTCCTTGGCCTGGGCAAGGCGGACCTCCAGGGACAACATATCGCTCTTAAGCGCGCTGCCCTGCTCGAACCGCGCCCGGGTGATTTGAAGCTGCCGTTCCACGGTGGAGACGGACTCTTTGGAAATGGCGGTAAAGTCCTGGGCCGCGAGGATGTTGAAATAGGCGTCAATGACCGCGGCGGCCACGGCGTTTTCAGCCTCTGCGCGGCCCCACTCCGACATAGCCTTTCCGGAAAGCGCGGCGTGGCGGGCGAGGAAATCGCGTCCGCCACTGAAAAGGTTCCACTGGAGGACAAGCCCGGCCTCGGTGTTGTCAAAGGAGCCGGGGTCGTTGAAATTGGCTCCGGGGGGAAGCGCGCGCTGGTCAATGGTTTTGAAGAGATAGGCGGAAGGGGCGTCGCCATGGTTGAGTTCGGCGTAAACGCCGGCGCGGGGGAAGAACGCGGCCTCGGCCTCCCGGACCGCGGCCCCTGCCTGGAGCACCCGGGCGACGGCCATGTCAACGTCCGGATTGTTGGCAAGGGCCAGGACAACGGCGGCCTTAAGGGAAAGGGGATCCTTCGGCGGCCTTGCGGCCGCGGACGGGACGTTTTTTTCAGCCAAAAAAGCGGGCAAAGGCTCCAGGCGCCGGGCCTTGATATTCTGGTACGTGTGCCGCTCCACACCCGCGCATCCAAAGGCGGCAAGGAAGCAGGCGCAAATTCCTGATAGCAAGACGGATGTCCGCATGCGGCAACCTCCCGGTTGGGCGCCCCTGGCCCAGCCATTCATGGCCTGCGTCCGGCGCGCTGTGGTTATCAGAGGTAATTGCATAATAGGAACACCCTTCCCGCCTGTTGGGGAACCTGCGCCCGGAGATCATTCCCGCGCGGGCGGGAATCTTTGTCATTTCAATTCGTTATGGATTCCATCCTTCGCGGCGATGACGGATTGGGGGCGCGTCTCCACCCACAAAAACATCCCATTCGGAAGTTATGCAATTACCTCATCACTAAGAATAGCGCAAAGCCTTCCAGGGGGCAATCCTATTTCCATGCGTACATGAGAGGAATTATCCCGAAAAGACCGCGCTGGGCATTTGCTGGAACACGGGTTTCTGATACAATGCCTCTCTCACTGCCGGCGCGGTTTCTTTGCCGCGCGGCCACGTGTTTGCCTTGCGCGTGAAATCGAAACACGGGGCCCCCCAAGACCCCTTCAACCCGCTCCCAGGGAGAGGATGTCCATGCCCCCGCGAAACCCCCTGGTTCTCTTCCTCTTCGCCCTGGCCGTCCTGTCCCGCCTTCCCCCTTCCGCCGCGGCGGGACCCAGGGAGCAGGTTCTTGTCCTTCATTCCCAGCATCAAAGCGCATGGACCGACTCCTTGTTCCAAGGTGTCCAGTCCGCCATGGGATCCCTCATGGATGTTGACTGGCATATCGAATACATGGACACCACACGGAACTCCTCCGTGGAATACCTTTGGCTCCTGCGCGTTTTGTATGAGGAAAAATTCCAACGCTCGCGCTTCGCCGCTGTTATCGCCACAGGACACGACGCGTTCCGTTTCGTCCTGGAAAACAGGCGCGGGCTTTTTCGCGGCGCGCCGGTGGTGTTCTGCGACGTGGACAAATCCCATGTGAATCTCCTGGCGAAACAAACCGAAGTTTGCGGGGTCCTCAAGGAGGAGGAGCACGCGGACACCCTTGCCCTTGCCCTTCGGCTGCGGCCTTCCCCAGGCGAAATCCTTGTGGTGTGCGACGGCACACCCGCGTCCTTGGAGGAGTTCGAGGAATTTGAGAAAGAAAGGAAAGCGCGTTTTCCGGGTTTGGCCGTCCGGCACATCCACAATGTTACTCTGGATGCGTTGGAACGCGAGGTGCGGAACAGGCCCGAAACCTCCTTTATCGTGTTTCTGTCCTTCTGGAAGGACGCGCTGGGACGTTCTGTCCCGCCCGAGGCCCTGGCCTCTGTTTTTACCCGGGCGAAGGCGCCTGTTTTTGGCCATTCGGAATGGATGATAGGCAAAGGGCTCACCGGCGGCAAGTGTGTTTCCGGTTTTCACCAGGGCCAGGCCGCCGGGGACATCGCCCGCGCCATCCTGCACGGCAGGGATCCGGCCACGTTTCCTTCTGTTCTTGAAAGCCCCAATGTGTTTCTTTTTGACCACATCATGCTCGAAAAGCACGGGATACGGGAGCGGGATCTGCCTGGCGGCTCTGTTATCAAAAACCAGCCACAGTCCTTTTACAGACAATACCGGGGAGTTGTATGGACGGTTTCCCTTGTGATGTTTCTTTTAAGCTCTCTTGTGGCCGTGCTTGTGGTGTTTTGGGTGTTCAAACGCCGCGCCCTTACGCGTTTCGAGGAAAGCCAGCGGAATTTCCGGGCGCTTTTGGACGCGATTCCGGACACCGCCATGCTGGTGGACACGGCGGGACAAATTCTCGCCATCAACGAGCCCGCGTGCAGGTGCCAGGGGAAAAAGCCATCGGAACTCACAGGAACCCTTGCCACAGATCTGGAACCCAAGACCTTTGCCCTGGCCGCCTCGGAAAAAACGAGGCTCGCTATGACAACAGGCAGGGCGCACCGGTTTGAGGCCAAGGCCGGAGAACATGTCTTTGACGCCACGGTGGCCCCTGTGGCCGGTCCGGACGGGACGGTGTCCGGATTCGCCGTGTTTTCAAGGGAGATCACCCATCTTAAGGAGGCGGAAGAGGCCCTGCGTCAGTCGGAACGCAACTACAGGGAAATCTTCAACGCGGCCAATGAGGCCATTTTAATCCATGACGCGGAAACCGGGGTTGTGCTGGACTCCAATCAGGCGGCCTCGGAGATTTCAGGTTTTACCCGGGAAGAACTGCTAGGCAGGCCGCCGGGAGATCTGAGCCTTGGAGAGGGGCCTTTTTCCAATGAGTCGGCCCTTGCGGCGATGAAGAAAATCAGGGACGGACAGTCACGGCTTGTGGAATGGAGGGCAAGGAAAAAAAGCGGGGAGATTTACTGGGGAGAGGTCACTGTCAAACAAGTGACCATTGGAGGACGCCGGCGTGTCATGAGCGTGCTTCGCGATGTTTCAGCGCGCAAGGCCGCGGAAGAGGAGCGCGGGCGCCTGCTGGATATTTTGGAGGCGGCAAGCGACATCGCCGCCACCACAACTCCTTCCGGCCAGCTTACCTATCTCAACAGGGCCGGAAAGAAACTCCTCGGGCTCGGCCCGGACAATGATGTGACAGGGTACAGTCTTGATTCCCTGCATCCAGAGTGGGTGTGCCGAATGCTCTCGGAAACAGGCATGGCCGAGGCGGCCAAACAAGGAATCTGGGAAGGCGAAACAGCCCTCCTCAACGCGGAGGGAGAGGAAATCCCTGTGTCCCAGGTTGTCGCGGCCCACGCGGGCAAAGACGGCTCCATTGAATACTTTTCCACCATCATCCGCGACATCCGCGGCCGCAAGCAGGCCGAGAACGACCTGCGGAAAAGCGAGGAGCGGTTCCGCTCCCTGGCCGAGCTTTTGCCTGAAACCGTCTATGAGATGGACCTTAACGGCCGCCTTACGTTTGTGAACAGATACTCGTATAAAACTTTCGGGTTTGTGCCCCAGGACTTGGAGCGGGGAGTCAACGCCATGGAGATGCTTGTGCCGGAGGACAGGGAGCGCGCCCGGGAGCGCACCGCCGGGCTTATCGCGGGGAATATCCCCGAGGTAAGCCGGTATATGGCCATGCGCAGAGACGGTACCCCCTTTCCTGTGCTCATCCATTCCAGCGTGATGTGGAGCGAGGGCAGGCCCACGGGCCTTCGCGGCATCATCATTGACATAAGCGGGCTCGAGCGGGCCGAGGAGGCGCGCCGGGAAAGCGAAGAGCGGTTCCGGGCCGTTTTCGAAAGCGCCAGGGAGCTTATTTTTCTCAAAGACCGGCAGTTCCGTTTTACCCTTGTCAACCCCAGCATGGAACGCTGGCTGGAAAAACCCGCGGCTTTTGTTACGGGGAAAACCAGCGAGAAGCTGTTTGGCATGGAAGCGGACGGTGAGGCCGCGGCCTTTGAGAGCGACACGCGGGCGCTCGCGGGCGAGGTGGTGGAGACCGAGACGCGTCTTTTTCGGGACGGGGCGGCCCATGATTTTCATGTCACCAAGGTTCCCATGAGGGACAAGACCGGTCACATCACAGGGATATGCTGCATTGCCCGGGACATGACCCACACCAGGCGCCTTGAGACCCAGATCCGGCAGTCCCACAAGATGGAGGCCATGGGGACTTTGGCCGGTGGCATCGCCCATGATTTCAACAACCTGCTTTCCCCCATCACCGTGTACACCCAGCTTGTCCTTGCCTCCCTCGCCGATGGAAGCCCTGAAAAGAAATATCTGGAGGAAGTTCTGCGGGCCTCCCGGCGCGCCAAGGACCTGATTTCCCAAATGCTCACCTTCAGCCGTCAGACGGAAATCGAAAAGAGACCTGTACTGGCGCAGTATGTGTTCCTGGAGGCGCTTAAACTCATCCGTTCCTCCATGCCCGTCTCAATCGAGATTGTTCAAACCATCAACCGGAACACCGGCCCTGTTTTGGCGGACCTCACCCAAATGCACCAAGTGCTCTTGAACCTGTGCGCCAACGCCTGCCACGCCATGGCTGAAACAGGCGGAACGCTTTCCGTGGACTACAGGGAGGCCGCGGCGGACGAAGAGGCCGGCCGGGATCAGAACCGCGCTGAGGGTGTCCGGTACGCAAGGCTCCAAGTGGCGGACACCGGGCACGGGGTTCCCGCCGGAATCAGGGAGAGGATTTTTGACCCGTATTTTACGACAAAAAAGGAAGGGGAAGGCACCGGGCTGGGGCTGTCCATTGTCCAGGGCATCGTCACCGCCATGGGCGGGGAAATCCGGCTGGAAAGCGGGCCGGGGCCGGGGGCGGTGTTTACGGTGCTGATGCCCTTGTGTGAAAGTCCCGGGGATCTGCCCGAGGCAGGGGGATTCGTCCGTCCGCCCCAGGGGGCCGGGAAGGTGCTGTTTGTGGATGATGATCCCGCCAATGTGCGGATGGCCCGCTCGCTTCTGGAGAGTCTGGGCTACGAGGTCGCAGCGCATTCCAGGGTGTGGGACGCTCTGGAGGAGTTCGAAGGGGATCCCGAGGCGTTTGATTTGGTGGTGAGCGACATCACCATGCCTAAAATGTCCGGGGAAACGCTGGCGCGAAAGCTCCGGGCTGTCCGTCCGGATCTGCCGGTGATTCTATGCACAGGCTCGCCTTCGGTTATTGCGGGGAGAAACCCTGAGGATCTTGGTTGCTCGGCTTTTTTAGCGAAGCCCTTGGACGTGGAAACCACAGCGGAAACGCTTCGGAGGGTTTTGGCCGGGGAAGCGGAGGAAGAGGGCGTCCGGTGAGGGCGCGCTTGGGGTGATTTTTTCTTGTCGGGAACCTCCGGCAGGATATCCGGCGGTCCGGCACAGAGTTATTAATCTTAACGCCTTTGAAAGGGAAATATCATGCCTGACAAAATTTGCATTGTTCTTTCCTGCGGCACGGACAACCCCAACCGTTCAACACGCGCGTTTCATCTGGCCACCATCGCCCACAAGGAGGGCAAAGAGGTGGTTGTGTTTCTGTTGGACGAGGGCGTGTATCTCGCCAAAAAGGGGCTGATTGAGCACGTGCGCGCGGCCACCGGGGATGTGGCGGATGATCTCCTCGCCTATCTTCAGGCCCACGGGGTTCCGCTGCTTGTCTGCACGCCCTGCGCCAAGGCCCGCCGAGTCACAGAGGAGGATTTGGTGGAAGGCGCCCGCATGGCCACGGCCAAGGAACTGATTCATCTGTGCTCGGAAAGCGCCGTCCTTAGCCTGTGAGACCAAGGTGCAATCAGAAAAGGCATGCCCTCACCCCGGCCCTCTCCCGCAGGGAGAGGGAGATTGAACGGGAGCTTTCAGCAGATGTTACGGATTGGACCGCATTTTGGTAGAGACCGCGGCGGGCGCCCGGACCGGGGGAGGCGCCTCTGGGCGCCGCCTTTCGAGGGGAAGCCGCGTTTAGATTCTATGTCCGGAGGCAATTGCAAAACTCATGGAAACGACACATTTGAGGTGGGCCGGGTGGTTCCGCCCGCAGGGCAGGTTCATCCAACACACAGAAATCATTTTGGAAATGTTGGGTGAACCCGGGCCTTGCGGCCCGGAACCACCCAACCTGCGCCTCATTTTGCAATTACCTCATCAATTTCAAATTTGAAAATGATAACTACTTGCAGAAAGGCTAAAAATTTTTCAGACTTTTGCAATTACCTCTAGAATCTAAAACCTTCCTTCCGGCCTCGCCGGTTTAAACTGATTCCCCGCCTTTTTGCCAGCCCGCCCGCCTGTTCTTCACCGCCCGCCAAGCCCGGCAACGGCCCGCGCCGACCGGCCTTTCCGCCGGGGTCCGTGTCGGCCACATTCCGCTTCAAAAGGCTCCGAAAAACTGGTTTGCAGTGGTGAAATGCTCAACTGGCCCATCGTTTGAACCCTGGCGGGCGCCGCGTCCGGCGGAAAACGCGCGGAAGGGGCGCCTTTGGTCCGCGGCCGTTATTCCACGGCAATTTGCAGGCCCTTGCCGCTTGACGGCGCCTCCGCCGCCTTTGCGGGCCCGTTTCCGCCCCGCCCCTTGCCCGGGTCATCACCACTCCGGCGGGATCTGTCGCCTCCGGTCCGTCCGTCCGGGCGCCCCTCATCACCAGGGCGCGGACATGGCCACGGTTTTGGCCAACGGAAACAGCCTTAAAACCGCCCGGGGAAATATTTTCGCCAAAGAGGGGCCGCGTCTTGAACTCTTTCGGGAAGACGATTTCAAAAAGCAGACAGAGGCGTATCTGGCCGGAAAAATCCCTTTCCGGCGGGGCGCCATGGGCATGCTCAATCTGGCGGCGGAGCTTCTGTCAAAAGACCCCCGGACCCGTCCTGTGGTCGTGTGCCAGCTTTCCTGGAGCAGAGGGGGCGACTGCCTGGTGGTCAAACCCGGCATCAACAGGGCTGCGGACCTGAAAGGCGCCGTCCTGTCGGTTCCATCCTCAAACGCATCCGCGCGGGCGAGCGGCGAGGCGATGTTCCGGATTTCGCCCGCCTCAACGCTCAGGCAAATCTCAGGTTCAGTGATAAACGTCCGGCCCAGATAGCGGCTGGGAACATTGATGGTTTGCCTCAAGGCCGGGTTGTTTGCACCCGAAAATTCTTGACCACGCATAGCGCGTAGATTATACGGAAAAAGAAGACTGAAAAGGGATGCGGCAACCTGAGCGCGAACAGCGCTCTTTAGGCAATGCGCCCGCGCTCCCTGTGCCGCGGGAGAGGCTCATGTTGCCATGTGATTTTCAACCCCCAAAGGAGACAACCATGAAAAAAGCCACCGTGATTTTGGGACTCGCCCTTGTCTTCTCGCCCGTCACCGCCGCCTGCGCGGCAAGGCTGTCTGGGCCTCCGGGGACAAGATTGACGAAACCTCGAAAATAACCACCTCCTGGAACAGCAACACGGCCTATCCTAAACCGGCAAAGCCGGAGAATTCAGGAGACAGAAGTTCGGAGTTGGAATACCAGGGAAAGCGCCCGGTTTTTTAAAAAGCGGGTCTCATTCCTTACAGCAGCCGCGGTGCGGCAAGGTTTTTGAGACAGCCTGGGGTTTCAACC
>JAGVGH010000193.1 GCA_020057225.1 Desulfobacterales bacterium
CCTGGGGCTGGAGCAGGTCCCAAGGGTTCGGCTGTTCGCCGATTAAAGTGGTACGTGAGCTGGGTTTAAAACGTCGTGAGACAGTTTGGTCCCTATCTTCCGCGGGCGCAGGACATTTGAGAGGAGCTGGCCCTAGTACGAGAGGACCGGGCCGGACGAACCTCTGGTGCTCCAGTTGTCACGCCAGTGGCACAGCTGGGTAGCTATGTTCGGAACGGATAACCGCTGAAAGCATCTAAGCGGGAAGCCAACCTCAAGATGAGATGTCCCTCCACATGGAGACATGTGGACTGAAGGCCCCTTGAAGACTACAAGGTTGATAGGCCGGATGTGCAAGCACAGTGATGTGTTTAGCTTACCGGTACTAATTGGCCGTGAGGCTTGGCCACAAATTTCCACTACATGAAAACGAGGAACGCTTTCTTGTGCGCACACTAATTGTCAGCGCAAACCGGTTTTTCAATTTCCGGTGGCAATGGCGGGGAGGTCACACCCGTTCCCATCCCGAACACGGAAGTTAAGCTCTCCAGCGCCGATGGTACTGCCCGGGAGACTGGGTGGGAGAGTAGGTCGCCGCCGGATCAAACAAAGTAAAGGCCCGAACTGAAGACATAGTTCGGGCCTTTACTTTTTTCCGCATCCACACCAACCATCTCCCCGCCCTCCAATCCGCTCCGCGCGTCCTCATCCAGGCTGCTTTTATACTGTTTTCCTTAAGAGGTAATTGTGAAATAAAGCGCAGGCTGGGTGGTTCCGGGCCGCAAGGCACGGGTACGCACAAGATTTCTCGAATGATTTCTATGTGTTGGGCGAACCTGCCCTTCGGGCCGAACAACCCGGCCTACGTAAAATTTGTCGTTTCCATGAGTTTTGCAATTTACCTCTACCAAAAATGCGGTCCAATCCGTAACACCTGCTGAAAGCTCCCGCTCAATCTCCCTCTCGCCGAGGGAAAGGGCCGGGGTGAGGGCATTGCTTTCCGGTTATGCCTGATTGCGGCTTGGTATCAATGCACGCCGGGTGCAGGCCCCCCATACAAACACTTGGCGGGGAAAGCAATGCCGGGGCGCGTCACGCGGTTGAAGGCGGAACGCCGGAAACGATTGGCGGGGTACAGTGTAGAGGGATAGTAGCGGGCGCCTGTGGCGCAGGACAGGTTCAGCGCATCCACCGGACAAACCAGGCGACCGTCTTTTGGATGAACAGCCGGTGATGCTCCGGGTTGCTCAAGGTATGATCGCCCCCGGGAAGGAACAGGAACTCCTTGGGGTCCCGGGAAAGCTCCATAAGGCGCCGCGCGTGGTCCGGCGGCACCACCTGGTCCGCGCCGCCGTGGATGACAAGGATACGGGAAGGCGGGTTCCAGCCCAATTCAAGCCCATACGTGTCGGTCTCGGAAAAAAACCTGGGCCCCAGCCGCTGGATTTCCCCTGTGGCTTTCAGGATTTCAAGCACCGGCGCGCGCTCGATCGGAGCTGCCAACACGGCCAGGGCGCGCGCTCCATGGCGCGCGGCGTGGGCCAGCACCACAGAGCCGCCCATGCTGCTGCCGAATAAGCCTTCGGGCCGCCGCACATCGCCCCTCTCCGCCAGCACCGCGCAGACGGTTTCCAGGTCTTCCAGGCGGCCTTCCAGGGTTGTCACTTCCCGGAAATCCCCGCCGCTTTTTCCGCAGCCCCTGTGGTCCAGCCGGAAAAAGGCGATGCCGCGCTCCGAAAGGAGCCTCCCCATCTCCACCTGCCGCAAGGAGGCCGCGCTGGAAAAGAGGCCATGGCAGCCCACCACCACAGGGGGGCGGACGGTTTCGGGCAGATGCAGCACCCCGTGCAGGGAGAGTCCCCCGCAGGGAAAAGTGATTTCAATCTCCCGGCTCAACAGGCCTTGTCCTGGCCGCGGACAAGACGCCGCACACCGGATTCCCCGCCGACAAATATCTCCGCCACAAGACCCAAAAACAGCCCGTGTCCCATGACACCGGCCCGGGAGTCCAGGCGGGCCGCCAGTTCCCCCGGATTTCCCATGGGGCCGAAGTTGGCGTCCAGCACAACGTTGCCGCTGTCCGTCTTAAAGGGCGCGCCTAGTTTGGTTTTCCTGAGCTGCACGTCCGCCCCAAGGCCCCGCAGGTATTGCTGCTCCGGACGCCACGCGAACTCCAGCACCTCAACAGGCAAAAAGAAGCGGGTGCCGAGTTTAGGGGAAAGTTTGGTCTCGTCCACGATGATGATGTTGCGTTTGCTTGTCTGGGCCAGGATTTTTTCACGGAGAAGCGCCCCGCCTCCGCCCTTGATCAGGTTAAAGTCCGGGTCCACCTCGTCCGCGCCGTCAATGTTTATGTCAATGTCCGGATTTTTTTCGAGGTCCGTCAACGGAATTTCGAGGGCCCTTGCCAGCTTTTCCGTGGCGGCGGAGCTGGGGACGCACACGATGTTGCACAACACCTTGTCCGAGATAAGCCTTGCGATGCGCTCAATGGCGTGTCTGGCCGTGCTGCCTGTGCCAAGCCCCACCACCATTCCGGGCTGGAGCGTTTGCACAGCCGCTTCCGCCGCCCGTTTTTTGAACAACCCGATGTCCGACATGGATGAACCTTCCGGTTAGGGACCATGGAAAATCCGCGCCCTGGCGAAAAGGCGCGGCGCGTTTTTCTCTCCAAGCCCCGTGGTCCGTGAACGCGAAGGGGCACGCCCCTTTCCCGTGTTCTGGACACGGGAACCGGACACATGCCCCGGCGCGCGGAGCCGCGCCGACGCCTTTGCCGGCGGCCTCCGTTTCCCCTTCCTCCCCCTATGCTTTCTATTACAACGCTCTGACCATCTTGTCCATGGTCAAAAGCGCGTTTTTTCCCGTTTGTACTGTAAAAACCCGCCGTCCCCCGTCCAGAAGCGCTTTGCGGTCGCCCATGGCCTGGGCGCGCACGAGGATCCCGTAGGTTAACGCGCCTGTTTGCGCCCCAGGCCCGTCAGGAATGAACACGTCCTCGCCATGCTCTTCGACAATTTGCACAAACAGGCCGAAGCCTGCGTCACCCTTGTGAAGCTGGCCGGTGGAGTGCAGGTAGCGCGGCCCGTACCCGACGGTTGTGGCGCAGTGGAAGCGTTTTAAAATTTTTTCCCGCAGGGCGGCCAGGGCTTGGTCCATCTCGGGGCGGGGCTTGGCGTAGGCCTGGATGGCCACGTAGCCCTTGCCTGGAACGAGGTGTGAAAAAAACGCCGGGAAACATTCCGCGACAGAGTCTCCGGGCGCGTCTGTCAAAACCCCTGCGCCCTCCTCCTCAAAAGCCGAGGCATCCCCCTGAAGGCGTCCTTCTTTCAGGAACGCGGCCATCATGGCCTTTGCCGCCACCTTGGCCTGTTCCACATTGGGCTGGTCAAAAGGATTGACCTTGAGGCGCCAGGCCGCCAGCGCGGTGGCCATTTCCCAACGGAAAAACTCGGCGCCCAGATCCTCCAGGTCTTCCAGCCGTAAGCGGAGCACGGGAAATCCGGCTTTTTCAAGGGCAAGGACCTCTTTATCCCGGCTTTTGTCCCCGGCAAGGCGCACGTGGACAAAGAATCTGTCCGGAGTGTATTCCTCGGGGGAAAGCAAGGGTTCCCCGTCAACAGGCAATACGCCTGTGCCCTCTTTACCCAGGCTTTCAGCCACAAGCTGCTCAATCCAGGCCCCAAAGGGCAGGATGGCCGGGGAAAGAACAAGGGTGAGCTTGTCCACGCCCTGGCGGCCAAGCTCTCCCATGGCCGCGCCCAAAAGCGCGGGCGTGTTTTCCCCCACGGCAGGGCGGTTGCCGGGCCAGGTGCCCGCGGCCATGGCCCTGGCGCGTTCGAGGAGTTTGGCGATGTCCACCCCGGCGATCGCGGCGGGAACCATTCCGAAAAAGGAGAGCGCTGAATACCGTCCGCCGATGTGGGGGTCGTTCAGGAATATCTTGCGGAACCTGAGTGTCCTGGCCAAGTCCTCAAGGCCGCTTCCCGGGTCTGTGATGGCCGCCATGCGTTGTCCGGCCTTCTCCGGGCCAAGGGCCTGGAGACACAGGTTGTAGCATGTTTTGGCAAAGGAGAGCGTCTCGATGGTGCCCCCGGATTTGGTGGAAACGATATAGACCGTGTCTTCCGGGGGATGACTGCGGGTAAGCTCCAGCACCGCGTCCGGATGGGTGCTGTCCAGGACCGCGAGCGCGGGGTATCCGCGCCGGGCCGGGAACACCCGGGCAAAGAGGTCCGGCGCGAGGCTTGAGCCGCCCATGCCCAGCAGAAGGACGCGGGCCACGCCTTCCGTGCGCAGTTCCTCGACAAAATCCAGAATTTCCCCGATCTTGCCAGGCATGTTGTCCGGGCAGTCCAGCCAGCCCAGACGGTCGGTTATCCCGGCGGGATTCTCCTTGTACACGGTGTGGTCGCGGGCGTGCAGGCGGCCTGGCACATCCGCCTCCCTCATCCCGCCAAGGGCCTGGGCCACGGCGTCCTCAAACGCCCCAAGGCGCGCCTCGTATTTCCGTTTTCCCCTGATGATGCGCTCCATCTTTTTCTTCACGGCCTCCTCCTCGGCGCGCCACGCCTTTTCCGCATGGCAGAGCGCCTCCTGTCGCAGCCGGTCCCCCTCAGTGTTCAAGAGGATTCCAATGCCGCCAAGCTCCTCAAGGTGCGCGGGCGCTTCCCCGGCGCACGGGAAAATAGTTTCCTCCACCGTTCCCTGGCCTAAAAAGCGGTTGAGCGTGTCCGGGAGCATGCACGCGATGGTGTCCGGACCGATAAGGGAGTCCACAAAATGGGTGTCAGGTCGTTTCTAAGAGTTTTGCAATTACCTCAGTTGCTCTGCGGCAAGACGGCGAAGCAAGGGGGGGCCCGCCGCGCGATGGCGCCCATACCCGCAGGCACAGCAGGCCCCCGGCGCCGTTCTCCCAGGCAGTCACTGTTCACCGCCCCCTTCCTCTTCCGCCGCATCGTCCGGGGCCGCGCCCGTGTCCCATTTGGCGCGCAATGCCCCTTGCAGCAGGTCTTCCAGCCGGCTGACAAGGGGATCCAGGGTCTCTCTCTGGCGCGCGGACACCGCCACCCCGTCCAGGCTTCTTTCCAGGGCCTCCGCTGTCTCCGGGTCCACCATGTCGCGCTTGTTCAGCACCCGGACAACAGGCAGGGCGTCCAGATTCAAGTCCGCCAGAATCCGCTCCACGGACTGAATCTGCTCTTCGAACCGGGGGTTCGCCATGTCAATCACATGAAGGAGGACATCCGCGCTTTCGAGTTCCTCAAGGGTTGCCCGGAAGGCCACCACGAGGTCTTTGGGGAGGTCCCGGATGAATCCCACGGTGTCGGTGATGATGACCTCCATGTCCTTGGGAAACCGGAGCCTTCGGGAGGACGGATCCAGAGTGGCAAAGAGCCTGTCCTCGGCCAGGACCCCGGCGTGGGTCAGGGTGTTGAGAAGGGTGGATTTGCCCGCGTTGGTGTAGCCCACGATGGATATGACGGGAAGGCCCTTTCTCTCGCGCCGGGAGCGCTGGAGGCGCCTTGATGTCCGAACGCCTTCGAGGGTCCGCTCCAGCTCCTTGATGCGCTCCCGGATGCGCCGCCTGTCGGTTTCGAGTTTGGTTTCGCCCGGGCCTCTTCCGCCGATGCCGCCCATGAGCCGGGAGAGGGCCGTGCCTTTTCCCATAAGCCGGGGGAGCCTGTATTTCTGCTGGGCGAGCTCGACCTGGAGCTTGCCTTCCCGTGTCAGGGCGCGCTGGGCAAAGATGTCAAGGATAAGCTGGGTGCGGTCAATGACCGGGATTTCAAGCTGGTCCGTGATGGAGCGTATCTGGGAGGGGTTGAGTTCATGGTCAAAGACCACCATGTCGGCGCCCTCCTGGAGCACCATGACCGAAAGCTCTTCGATTTTGCCCCTTCCCAGGAGAAACCTGGGGTCCACCTTGTGCCGGTGCTGGATGACGGTGCCCGCGACTTCCATGGAATTGGAGCGGCACAGTTCCACAAGCTCGGCCATGGAATCGGCGGCGTCCTGGCGGGAGGCGGTGGTGACACTGGCCAGAAGGGCGCGGGGCAGTCCCTTTTTAGCGGTTTTTTGGGGAGCGGACGTGGCGAACTCGTCCTCAAGGGCGCGGACAAGTTCCTGGCAGCCCATGTTGAGTCCCTGGGGGGCTGTGAAGGGGTCAAGCACGCGGATGTTTGTGCCGTCCACGGTTTTGGGGAGAAGATGGGCGATGTGGAACACGTCCGGAGAGTTTCCTTGGCCAAGGCACAGTACCGCCACGAGGTCCAGGCGAAGGAGGGTGAGATGCGCGAGATCGTCCTCTCCCAGGGGTTCGGGTCCGAGGTGGGTGTGGAAGAGGCGCAGGCCCTTCAGGCGGCCTCCGCCCTCGCGGAAACTGCCCAGACCGGGAAGCCCGATGCTTTGGTGGGTGCCGGCGATGACGAAGCGGACGGCGCCTTTGCGGTCAATCAGGAGGCCGATTTGGCGGCGGATTTCCCTGGAGAGGGCGGCCACGTCCCGGGCGAGCTCGGGTGTGACGGCGAATTCCGGGGGGACTCTTCGGCGGTAGAGGTTTTCGAGTTGGCGGATTTGGAGGGCCTTGAGTCCTCCGGTGTTTCCGAAGAGTTGTTTCATGGAACTCCTTTGCGGGATGAGAGCGCGCTTTGACCGTGTTTTAAATTTCAGATTCTGGATCCGATGTCCAATCAGATTTAGGAGGAAGTGTGAATTCAATTCCTATTATCAGGGTATCCTTTTTATAACAGCTTGGAATTTTTTCTAATGGAGAAGCATTTTCCAGTGCTTGCATGGCAGATTTATCGAAATCATCGTTCCCTGATTTCTTATCAATTGTAGCATTGCTAATAGTTCCATCTTTTTGTATTTCAATATATATATGTGTTTTATAATCAGTTTCTAAAAATTCCTCTGGGACTTTCCATTTTTTATGTATTGCGATTCGAACTCCTATAAGATAGATCTGTTCACAAGGAGGGTTCTTTACCATCATGATCTTGGGATGCTTTTTCATCCGTTCGCAACCGCAAACCAAGGACACCAAACAGAGCGCCGCTATTGTCAAACGTTTCATCGCGCACCTTTCCCGCGCCAGCCCGGCCGCCGTCTCCTGTTACGCTCCGCCGTATTGCCGCTCTTTGTCCTCAAACCGTGTGTATTCATTCATGAAAATAAGCTCCACCTTGCCGGTCGCCCCGTTCCGGTGCTTCTCCACCAAAATCTCCGCCAGGTTTCTCCGGGGATCGTGCTCGTCCATGTCCTTCTTGTACACCGCCTCCCGGTAGATAAACAGGATGAGATCCGCGTCCTGCTCCAGGGCGCCGGACTCCCGCAGGTCCGAGAGCCGCGGGCGCTTGTCCTCCCTCTGCTCCAGGTTCCGGTTGAGCTGGGAGAGCGCCACAACCGGCAGGCTTGCCTCCTTGGCCAGCCCCTTGAGCGAGCGGGATATCTCGGAAATCTCCAGATCCCGCCGCTCCGCGTCCGAGTGGCTTTGCATGAGCTGGAGGTAGTCAATAATCACCAGGCCGATGCCCTTGTCCCGTTGGAGCCGCCGAACCCGGGCGCGCACGTCCAGGGCGGAAAGACCCGGCGAATCGTCAATGTAAATGGGCAGGGAGTGCAGCCTGTGCCCGGCCTCCATGAGCCGCGTGTTGTCGTCCCTGCCCAGAAAACCGCTGCGGACCTTTTGGGAGTCCACCCGGGCCTCTCCGCACAGCATGCGGAGCGCGAGCTGCTGCTTGGACATTTCAAGGGAAAACACGGCGACGCCCGTGCCGTGGCGCGCCGCGTTGACGGCGATGTTGAGGGCGAAGGCGGTTTTACCCATGCTGGGGCGCGCGGCAAGGATGATGAGGTCCGAGGGTTGAAGCCCCGAGGTGAGGCTGTCCAGATCGCGGAAGTCCGTGGGCACGCCCGTGACCAGGGCTTTGTTGCGCGCGCGCTGCTCCAGGGCGAGGAAGCTCTCGGTGATGAGAGGCTCGATGAGGGTGAAGGTCGCTCCGGCGCGGTCCTCGGCGACCTGGAAGACCGCGTTTTCGGCAAAGTCCACGGCGGCCTCCACTTCTCCCTTGTTCTCATGGCATTCCCGGATGATTTCCCGGGCCGCCCGGATGAGGCGCCGAAGGACCGATTTCTCCTTGATGATTTTGGCGTAGTGGGGGGGATTGACCGCCATGGGGACGGTTTCCACCAGGCGGGCCAGGTAGGCGTTCCCGCCGATCGCCTCGATTTTTTTGGATTTTTGAAGCTGGTCCGCGACAGAGACGAGATCGGCGGGTTCGTTTTTCTCAAAGAGCGCGCGGGCCGCGGCGAACACGTGGCCGTTGGCCTCTTTGTAGAAGTCGTCCGGGGTGAGCAGGTCCGCCACGTTGGTGATGGTTTTTTCGTCCAGCAGAATGGCGGAGAGGAGGCCCTCTTCGGCCTCGATGTTGTGGGGGGGCTGGGTATAGGCTGAGAGCTCTGTTTCCTGGCTGTCTTTGCGTCGGGCTGGCGCGTCCTGCCTTCTGGCCATGGATTTCCTTGCGCGCGCCCGGACGGGGAAAACACTACGCTCCTCGCGGGGCGGCCCTCTTTGCGGGACGCGCCCGGGGAGACCTGGCGTTTCGCGCTCCCGGCCCCGGGCGCCTGTTCCTCGCGGCCGGGAGCGCGGATTCCCAGCCTGTTATTCCTCGGCGACAACCTCGACGGTTATCTCGGGGACGATATCCTGGAAGAGGCGGACCGGCACCTTGACGGTTCCGGTTTCCTTGATGGGCTCGTCCAGTTTGATTTGGCTTTTGTCCACTTCGATGCCCATGGCGGCCAGGGACTCGGCGATGTTCCGGGCCGTGACTGAGCCGTAAAGGCGGTTTTCCTCGCTCACCTTGGCGGTGATGCGTATGGAAACCCCGGCGAAACGCTGGGCGAACTCTTCGGCCAGCGCCCGTTCCTTGGCCATGCCGGCCTCCCACTGGAGCCGCTTTTTTTCGACCAGCGTCTTATTGTGCTCCGTGGCGGGCAGGGCAAAGCCCCTGGGGAAGAGATAGTTGCGCGCGTATCCGGGTTTCACCTCGACGGCCTTGCCGACGGTGCCCAGGTTTTCAATGGTTTGCGTCAGGATGATTTTCATGGTTCAAGTCCTTCCTATTGCCAGAGGGACGCGCCCTCCAAATGTACTCCGAATAGTTGCCCTGGCTCGCGCGGGGTCAGGCCGCCGGGGCTTTTGTATGGATTTTCCTGAAATCCGCCCACAGGTCGAAAAAGCCTACGGCGGCCACGATAACTGTCAACAAAGGCTGAATGGAAAGCAGCGCGAAAATTAAAAGCCGCACCGTTCTCGGAACGCGCTTTTTGTCCGTCACATAGGCCAGCACCGCGATTCCCGTGAACAAATACAAGGGAAAGATCGCGATGACAAGGTTGATTCCTAAAAGTTGCAAGGAAAAGGGCGGCAACAGTAAAAGCCCAAGCCCGCAAATGGCGGCCCAGACCAGATGCTCCGGCGGGCTCCACGTGTTGAGCGGCAGATGTTCCGGCCCTTGTATTTTCTTCAACCTCAAAAGCGGCAGCGCCGTAAGCAAATTAGCCCATGCGATAAAGCTCGCCCAGGCGACAACGATTCCCGGAGTGATCCGCGCGGCGCCTCTGACAATCAGGGGCCGCGCATGTTCCAGGCTTTCGGCCGTGTTTTCAAGGTCCCCGCTTGTCTTGAGCAGGGCGATGAGTCCGTCCAGGTTGTCGGCGGCGTGTTTCTCGGCAAGGGCCAGATAGCCCATGTCTCCTGTCAGGACCTGGAAGGTGAGCAACACCGCGAACACCGAGAGCATGGCGCATCCGGCCAGTCCCGCGGCCCGCGCCGACGGCAGCCCCAGGAGAAAAAACTCCCGCATGGCGAAGCCTAACACCGGAAGCGCCACGTAAAACGCGCCGACTCCGGGGGACGATTCACGCAGCATCCAGAAAAGGGCGGCCATGCAGACAACGAGAACCGCCGCTCCTTTTTGGCGCCCGAACATTGCCCGGCAGTAGAAGACGGGCGCGGGAAGAAACACGAGAAAAAAGGTGTTGAGGACAGGGCTTTTTACGGCAAGGGCCGCGTGGGCCACAACCCACGCGGTTCCTAGCGCCACCGCAAGGCCTCCCGGCGGCTTCACCCCCGGCAAGGATGGGGGGGGCCGCCGGTCCGGTCCGTTTGACGGTGGCGGAGCCTGTTGTCTGTCGTCCCCGCTCGCCTCCACGGCGCACCTCGCTTCCGCCGCGCACAAGAGCCTGGTTACTGGTCGCTCACATTTCCGACAAACGGCATGAGCGCGATGGACCGCGCGCGTTTGATGGCTGTGGTGAGCTGGCGCTGGTGCCGGGCGCAGGTGCCCGATATCCGGCGCGGAATGATTTTCCCTCTGTCGGTTGTGAACTGCTTGAGCGTGCGGGCGTCTTTGAAGTCAATCGTGATACCCTTGTCAGCGCAAAAGCGGCATACTTTTCGGCGGTGAAACACCCGTTTTTTTCTGCGGACCACCATGTTAATTCTCCTCCTCTTCCATTTCCTCGTCGTCTTCCGCGTCCATGTCTTCTACGCCGGATTCCTCGTCTCCGGCGTCCTTGGCCGCGCCCTCGCCCAGTTCCGCCTCGGGCTCCGGCTGGGCCGCCTTGCGCTCGAGTTCCTCGCGCAGGGCGTCCACGTTCACATCCTCGTCCTTGACCACGGTGAGGAAGCGGATGACGCGGTCGTCAATACGCATGACGCGCTCGAGCTCCTGGACCACCTTTCCGGCGGCGCAGTAGTCAAGCAGGGCGTAATAGCCGCGTTTTTTGCGCTTGACGATGTAAGCCAGCTTGCGTAGTCCCCATTCGTCGAAGGCGGCGATGAATCCGCCGCCCGCGGTGATGAGTTCGCGCAGCCGGTCGAAGAGTGCCGTCCTTGTGTCCTCGGGGAGGTCCGGGTCGGCGATGAAGAGGGTTTCGTAGCGTTTCATGTTTCCTCCTTGCGGATAAAGCCCCGGCCGTGTGCCGGAGCAAGGATGCGCGGGGGAATCCGGGAAAAGGAGTCCCCCGTCCGGAAAATCCGGATATGCCAAAGCTCCAAACTCTATACCGGAGGGGATTGGGTGTCAAGGCAAAATGAGCCGACGCATGGGCAAGGATCAACCGCGCGCGGGACAGCATGAGGAACGCGGCGGCGGTTTTTCCAGAATCCGCCTCCGGAACGGGCCGGGACTTGCGCGCTATGTTTTAAGGGACTATGATTACGCCCGTATGGAAACAGCCTGTGAGACGCGGAGAATTGGAATCCAAAGGATTTGCGCGGGCGCCAAGCCCCAGGAACCCGGGAAAGCGAGGAGCGCATGGGAAAAACAGGAATGTTCGCGTTGCTGGCGTGGTGCCTCCTCGTTCCGGCGGGTTGCCAGATGCGCCACGAGGTGGAAATGCGGCCTGTGGAAGTCAAGCCCATTCACATCACGATTGATGTGAACATCCGGGTGGACAAGGCCCTTGACGATTTTTTCGGGGATATTGACCAGGCGGCGTCCAAGGCGAAAAAGTCCGGGGACGCGGGCCAGGGCGGGAAGTAGGAGGGGGACATGGCGGGGAGAAGGACAGTCAGGGCAGGCGCGTTTTGGATGGCCGTGACAGCGGCCCTGGTGTTTGCCTGGCAGGGACTTGGCCAGGCCCAGGACGTGAAGGCGCGGATGCTGGCCCGGGTGCCCGTGATAACGGCGCAGAAGGCGGCGGGGGTTTTGGGGGAAAACAACCAGGGTTTTGTGGAGGTGAGGGGAGCGGGCGGGGACGCGGCGCTGGCAGAGGCGGAGAACGCGGACCGGCGCGAGGTGTACGGGATGATTGCCCAAAAGGAGGGAACGGAGGCGGGCGTTGTAGGGCGGCGGAGGGCCGCCCGGATACGGGACATGGCAAGGCCGGGCGAATGGCTGCAGGATCCTGGAGGGAGATGGTATAAGAAGTAGGGGGGCCGGATCCAGACAACGGACATGTTTTATAAGGATGATGGGTAATTGCGAAACCTGATTGCGCCTTGGTGTTAGAGCGTTTTTTTAAAAATTCCGTTCCGATTGAACGCGCGCCGCGGGCGCCCTTTGCCCCCGCCGTGAATTGCTTTCCAACAGTGAACGTCGGCATTGAAACGTCCGGGGATTCTGGTATAGTAATAAAGATACGGCGCGGACACCTTGCCCGGCCTTTGCGCCCAAGCGCCCCGGTCCGCGTCCGGCAGGCCCCGGAGCACCCCTTTTCACGGCCCTGGACCACTTTTCCCCGCCTTTTTCAAAGGAACCGGTACAGCCATGCATCTTAAAGGAAATTTCGAGCCGGCGTCCCTCGCCAGTATCCTCCAGCTCTTGTCCAATGACGAGCGCACAGGGATTCTCCAGCTCACCAATGGCGAAAACGAAGTCAAAATGTTCGTCAAAAACGGCGACGTGATTTCCGCCACCGGCTCCAACAAGGAATCCCGCCTGGGTTATCTTTTGCGCAGCAAGGGCATGATTTCCGTCAAGGATCTCGCCTACTGCCTTGCGGTCTCCAAGGAAAAAAAACAGGCCCTGGGGAGTGTCCTGGTCAAACGCGGCTTCATCTCGGTGCAAACCCTCAAGAAAACCATCCACCGCCAGGCCGAGGAGGTCATCTACAACCTCTTTCTTTGGAAAACCGGCTACTTCGAGTACAATGACACCAACAACGTCCCCAAAGGCGCGCTGGTCACCAAGATTGACATCATGAACATCATCATGGAGGCCACCCGCCGAATTGATGAAATGGCTGTCTTCGCAAAACACATCCCCAGCGACAAACTGGTTTTCCGCGTCAGCGACAAGGCCCTTTCCAAGCAGAAGATGGACTTCAAACCCCACGAGCAGCGCTTTTTCTCCCTCATAGACGGAACCCGCACCGTCCGCCAGCTCGTCAAGATCTCCGGCTACGACGACTTCACGGTTTACAACATCCTCAACTCGTTCATCTCCACCGGACTTGTTGAGCGCAACGAAAAAGCCCATGTCCTCGAGCGCAAGACAGGCAGCGATTACTCGGAAATTGTCGTTGTCTATAACGAAATCTTCCAGGTCATCCGGGAAAACCTGGAAGCCGAGCTGGAAAAATGGATCAGCGCCATATTTGACGACGCAAACCCGGAGCCGGAGCCCGAACAGGTGGAAATCATCAAGCGGATCCACGAGACGGCTTTGCGCAAGTGGACGCGGAACATCGTCGAAAACTGCAAACCCCAAAACTTCCCGCAACAAAAAAGTCTCTTCAAAGCCTACCATCTTGACAATACCGTCGAGGCCAACGTGCTTGTCATCACCGAGGCCCTGAAAACAGTCAAGGAGTTCGAGCGCGGCCGCGCCTTTCTTGTAAAGAGCTTCAACCAGTTCATCAACAATCTGCTCGACACCATTGTCATGAGCTTTGGGATCAAGACAACCAGGAAGATGCTTGTGGCCATCAATAACGCGCTCATCCACATCAATGAAAAGCAGAGCCAGTTCCCTGAAAAGCGCAAGATCATCAAGGCCATGATGGATATCCTCATCCTCATGGCCCAGCAGAGCAAGATTGAAGGGGACGCGGCAAAAAACCGCACGGGTATTTTCGCGGTGTTTGGAGACAAATGATCCTCTCCGCTAGCATCTCCCCGCTTTCCGCCTCCTCTGGTGTGTTGCGTTTTTCCCCCTCGAGGATTGGACTTTCCTTGCGGCCCGTGCTATCTGCGGGCACACCGGCCAGATATGACACGCGCGAACGGCCCGCCCATGGCACAGACATGCCAGGGGCGGGGGCCCGGGTTCTCGCCCTGGCCTTCAACATTCCAGGGCGGGGCGGGGCGGGCGCCGCGTCCGGCAAGGGCGCCCTTTGCGGCGAACGGCTTTCGCGATGAAAATAGCTTTTGTTTTCAATCCCTTCTCCTACAAGCTCCATGAGGAGAACCTCCGGGTGGTCCAGCGCTATTTCGGACTGTTCCCCCCGCTTTCCATGTCCTGGGTGGCCGCCATCGCCGAGCGCGCCGGGCATGAGGCCGCGTTTATTGACGCGCGCACCCTGGGACTCACCCCGGACGAGGTGACATCCCGCCTTTTGCGTTTCAAACCGGACATCGTGGGGTTTATGATGACCACCTACATGTTCCGGGAAACCCTGGAATGGATACGCCACGTCCGGCGCGCCCTGCCCCGGGTCAAAATCATTGTGGGCGGCTACAACCTCCGCGTGTATCCCGAAGAATCGGTGATGCCGGAGGAAATTGACTTTGGCTGCGCCAACTCCGCCTACAACACCGTGCCGGAGCTCCTTGCCGCCCTTGAAAACGGCACGTCCCTGGACGAGGTTTCCGGACTCATTTACAAGCGGGGCGCCCGGATCATCCAGACCCCTTACGGCGAGGACCCGGATTTCAACAACTATCCCAACCCGGCCCGCCATCTCCTTCCCAACGAGCTGTACGCCGAGTTTCCCACAGAGCGCAAAAACTTCACGGTCATGGTCACCTCCAAAGGCTGCCCCATGGGCTGCAAATTCTGCGAGGCGCGCCAGACCCGGTACAACCCCCGGAGCGTGGAAACCGTCGCCGGCGAGATCGAAGAGTGCTACACGCGGCACGGAATCCGCGAGATAGACTTTTTCGACTATGAGTTTCTGGTTATGCGCAAGCGGGCCATGGGCATTTGCGACGCGATCATCCGCCGTAAAATGGATGTCCTCTGGGCCTGCAGGGCGCGCATTGACTCCGTGGACCTGGAGCTTCTCAAACGGATGAAAGAGGCGGGCTGCGGGCGGATTTACTTTGGCATCGAGTCCGGCGTGCAGGAGAGCCTGGACCGGGTAAACAAGGGAATCACCCTGGAACAGGCGCGGGAAACCATCCGGATGACCCGGCGGCAGGGCATCAAGACCCTGGGTTTTTTCATGACCGGGCTGCCCGGCGACACCCGGGAGACCATCGCCCGGACCGTTAAGTTCGCCACCAGCCTGGGGCTTGATTACGTGCAGTTCTCCAAAACAACGGCCAAACCCCTGACGACCATGTGGTGCGATCTCGTGCGGGATACAGGCTACGACTACTGGAAGGAGTACCTTTTGGGGAACGCCGAGGAACAGGCCCTTCCCCGTCCCTGGACCGCGCTTACCAATGATGAAATTGACGAGCTTACCAACCGGGCCTACAAAAAATTCCACTCCAGGCCCTTTTTCCTGTTGCGGCACGCTTTGGCTGTGCGCTCCTTTGACGAGTTCAAACGCAAGTTTTTCGCGTGGATGGAAATGCGCTTCCGCCAGGAGGACGTGAGCAAAAAACCCAGGCGCTTTGCGGCCTACGGCGAAAACGAGCGGTTGCGCCGCCGCCACAAGCGCCTTCCGGACTGAGGCACCCCATGCGCGTGGTCCTGGTTTACCGGGGACGCTATCTTGTGCGCCAGGCCCTGGATCTCGAGACCCTCGCGGCGGCGCTCCGGGAGAAAGGGCATGAGGCGGCCCTTGCCTATGACCCGGATGTTTTCGGGGTCACGGACAACGTGCTGCGCCACCCCGGGCTTGCGCGCCTGCTTTCCGCGCCGGAACACCTTGCCGCCCAGGCCGCGGCGTTTCAGCCCGGTCTTGTTTTCCTGAGCATGCTCCCCGCCACCCGGGAATTCCTCATTCGAACCGCCTCCATCCTAAAACAAACTCTGGACGCGCCGATCATCGCCGGGGGGCTTTTTCCCGCCCTGTGCCCGGAGGCGGCCATGGAGTGCCCGGCCTTCTCCGGCCTGGTTCTGGGCGAGGCCGAGGAGACCCTGCCCGCGCTTCTAAGCGCCCTCAAGCACGGCAAGGCGCCCGGGGATGTTCCCGGGGTCTGGTGGCGGACAGAAGGCAAGGTCCTCAAAAATCCGCCCGCGCCTCCTCTGGACCTCGCGCGGCTTCCCCTGCCCGACAAGGACCTCTTTGCCCCCTGGATTGACCACAGGGAGAGCTACCCGGCCATGGTGAGCCGGGGCTGCCCGTTCTCCTGCTCCTACTGCGAGGAGACCTGCATGTCCCTTGTGCTGGGCAAGGAGTATTTCCGCCGCATGCCTGTGGAACGGGTCATGGCGGAGCTTAGGGCGGCAAAAGCCCGCTACGGGTTCCGCGAGGTCATTTTCAAGGACTCCTATCTCTCGGGAAGCCATGTCTGGCTTGCGGCCCTCATGGACGCCTATAAAAGGGAGATCAAAACACCGTTCAAGTGTTTCTGCACCATTGCCGGATTCACGGAGCGGACCGCGCGGCTGTTGAAGGAAGGCGGATGCTATTCCATCGAGTTCGGCCTGCAAACCTGGAACGAGAACCTGCGGCGGACGGTTTTAGGGAGGATGGAGAAGAACGCGGACGCGCGGCGGGTGTTTTCGCTGTGCGCGCGGCACAGGATTTGGCATGACGTGGACCACATGTTCAACCTGCCCGGAGAGCGGGAGGAGGACCACGCCCTTGGAGCCAGGGAATACAAGCGGCTTGCGCGGCTTGGGCGGGTGAAGGTGCATTATCTGGTTTATCTGCCGGGAGCGCCGATTGTGGAAAAGGCGAAAGAGGCCGGGGCGCTGGGGGAAGAGGCGGCGCGGGCCCTGGAACAGGGCGGGGAGAGTGATTTTTACGACCAGGGGCACGGGTCGCCGGAGGCGGCGCGGACGGTTGCGGGATACGCGGCGCTGTATAAGGTGCTGCCGCTTGTGCCTGTGCGGGCGGTGGAGTGGCTGGTGAAAAAGGGGCGTGTCCGCGGGCTTGCGGGGGTGCCGGAGCCTGTGATGGCGGCTTTGCAGGGGATTGTGGCGGTCCGCGCCCGGGACCTGCGGTTCCGGGTGGTTTTAAGGGAGTATCCGCGCAAGATAGGGCTTGCGGTCTGGAGGAGGGCGCGGGCAGGTGGGGCGTTGAAGTAGGACTGCGGTTTGACCGTGCTGTGTCGGTTTTAAAGTTCTTTCATACTTGACATGAGTAGTTTCCCGTGTTAAATTTATACCGGAGGCTCGGCCTAGTGGTCGCTTTCGGGTGGCTGCAACGGCGTTGCCTCCTTTCTGTTTAATGGCTCCGCCCGGTTGGTGTAGGGATCCGGGATATACACAATCCCATAGCATGGATACGTTTGTCCGGTTTCCGCGCAGACCTCGCCGCGATACTGCAATTGATTCAGCCAAGGCCCGAATTCCGCGGCGATTTCCTCGCGGACACCGGCGTTCATACCTCGAAGCGGAAGCCGGAACCCCCAATTCACGCAATAGATGATCAAATCGGCCACCTGAACGGGATAGGCCATGTCCGATGCCACGAAAAAGGGCGTCGGAACAATCCAATGGGCCCGGTACCTCCCTGTGCGCGATTTTGAAAAGTAGGCATCCATCCGGCGCACGAACCTCTGGTCCTCTGCCTTTTCCACCTCGTCCAGCACCAGCAGCCCATGCCGCTGTTCCCGCTCAAGGAAGTTAAAGAAACGCTCCAGCAGAAAAACCTGATCTTTCCGGAGGAACTCTTCCGCTTCGTGACTGGTTGGACGCGCGACTTGGCAAGGAATGGCGGCCGCAAAGAGCCTGGCCTCGTGGGTTCTCAAAAGCTGAAAAATCCCACGCGCCATTTCCAGGCATGCTTGTCCGTAACCGGTGAATTCGTCGCGCGTTGGCTTCTTCTTTTCAAGCCCTTTGGTCAGAAAACCCCGGCAGCGCCGCCGCCGCTCCTGGTCATCCATGGGCGGCCCCTGGGATGCCCATTTAAAGCGGTCCTTGTCAAGGAGCTTGCACCCTTTGATCTCCTTCTTAAATTCGTGAAGGACTGCCCCGAAAGAGGCAAACTCAAGCCGCTTTATTTCCTGTACAAACGGCCACAGCTTTCCGGCGTGCAAGGCAATGCCTCCCCGCACTTCATAGGGCATCATCCGGTGGTCATGCCCGCTTTCATCCATGAATAAAAGCCAGCTCAACGGCATCCTCCTTTTGTTTCCGCATCACTCCAATTTCATGGGAGTCCTTGCTGGTGTTCTGGCCCGGGCGCTAAAAAAGGGCCTTGACATGGCCAAGGCCCCTTTTAAGCATCCTCCGCTCCTCCCCCCGCATCCGCCCTCTCAGGAAACCTTGCCCTTGTGCCGGGTCTGCCCCTCCGGCATAAACGTCGAATCCTGGCCCGGCCTGGTTATCTCCAGAGGCGCCGCTCCCCAGATATCCCGGTTGTACTCCGTGATGGTGCGGTCCGAACTGAACTTGCCCATCCGCGCCACATTAAGCACCGCCTTCCGGTTCCATTCCGTCTTGTTCCTATACAACGCGTCAATCTTCCGGTTGGCCTCGTGGTAGGACGCCAAATCCGCAAACACCAGATACCGGTCCTGGCCCATCAGCGCATCCACAAAGGGACGGAACAGATCCCGGTCTCCCGGCGAGAAAAACCCGTCCCGTATAAGGTCCAGGGCTTTTTTCAAAATGGGGTCCTTGATGAAATACCCCGCGGGATTGTGTGTCGCCGCCCGGGCCGCCACCTCTTCCGCTGTAAGCCCGAAAATGAAAATGTTCTCCGCCCCCACCTCTTCCATGATCTCGATGTTGGCCCCGTCCAGAGTGCCGATGGTGAGCGCCCCGTTCATGGCGAACTTCATGTTGCTCGTGCCGCTCGCCTCATAACCCGCCGTGGATATCTGCTGCGACACATCCGCCGCCGGAAAAATCTGCTCCGCCAAAGACACCCGGTAATTGGGCAAAAACGCGACCCGAAGCTTCGCGTTGGTGCTCGTGTCCCTGTTCACCATGTCCGCCACATGGGAAATAAGCTGAATGATGAGCTTGGCCATGCGGTAGCCCGGCGCGGCCTTGCCCCCGAAAATGACCATTCGGGGCGTCACGTTAAAATTAGGCTCCTGCTTGAGCCGTATCCACGTGTAAATCACGTTGAGAATATTAAGGCTCTGGCGCTTGTACTCATGGATGCGTTTGACCTGCACGTCAAAAATGAAATTCGGGTCCGCCTTGACTCCGGTTTGCTTTTTGATGGTCAAGGCAAGACACTCCTTGTTCCTGCGCTTGACCTGGGCGAACTCCTCCAGAAACCCAGGGTCTTCGGCCAGCGGTTCGATTTTTTTAAGATCAAACAGATTGACCGTCCAACTGTCGCCTATCCGGGATGTGATGAGCTCCGCAAGGCCGGGGTTTGCCGCAAGGAGCCAGCGCCTGGGCGTTACGCCGTTGGTTTTGTTGTTGAAGACCCCGGGGTACATTTCGTCAAAATATCTAAGCTCTTTTTCCCGCAAAAGGCGGCTGTGCAGCTCGGCGACTCCGTTGACAGAGTGCGAACCCACAATGGCCAGGTGGGCCATGCGGATTTTTTTCTCGGGAAACTCCTCGATGATGGACATCTTTTCGAGCCGGTCCTGGTCGTTGAGGAAACGGGCCGAAACATCGCGCATGAAAAGCAGGTTGATTTGATAGATGATGGAAAGATGCCTGGGCAAAAGTTTTTCAAACATGCTCACGGGCCACTTTTCCAGGGCTTCCGCAAGCAAGGTGTGGTTGGTGTAGGCGCAGGTGGAGCGGGTGATGTCCCAGGCCCTGTCCCAGGGGATGCCGTGGTCGTCCATGAGCACGCGCATTAGCTCCGCCACGGCCAGGGAAGGATGCGTGTCATTCAACTGGATGGCGACCTTGTCGGCGAAACTGTCAAAATCCTCGTGGGTGGCAAGATACCGCCGCACAATGTCCTGAACAGCGCAGGACACAAAGAAGAACTGCTGGCGCAGACGCAGCTCCCGGCCCTCTAAAAGCTCGTCGTTGGGATAAAGCACTTTCGAGATGTTTTCGCTGATGTTTTTTTCCGCCACGGCCTTGAGGTAGTCGCCGTGCTGGAAATAGTCGAGATCGAACTCTTTGCTGGCCCGGGCCGACCACAGGCGGAGAGTGTTGACGGTAAGGTTGCCAAAACCCCCGATGGGCGTGTCATAGGGCACGCCGATGACATCGTTGGTGTCCACCCACTCGATTTTAAAATCCCCGTCCGGCAGGTCCACCTTCTTGAGCCGTCCGCCGAATTTGACGGTCTGGGCGTACTCGGGCCGGGGGATTTCCCAGGGATTGCCAAACTTGAGCCAGTTCTCAGGCCGCTCCACCTGCTGGTGCCCCCGGATCTCCTGCTCAAAGATGCCGTACTCGTAGCGGATGCCGTAGCCGTAGGCCGGGATTTCCAGGGTGGCCAGGGAATCGAGAAAGCATGCGGCGAGCCTTCCCAGGCCGCCGTTGCCAAGGCCCATGTCCGGCTCCTCGTCAGCGATGCGGAAGAGGTCAAGGTGGATTTCCTCCATGGCCTCCTTGGTTTCCGCGTACATGCCGAGGTTGATGATGTTGTTCATGAGCACCCGGCCCATCAGGAATTCGGCGGAAAGGTAATAGACCCGCTTGACATCCTCGTTGTAATACATCTGCTGCGTGCGGATCCAGCGTTCGATAAGCCTGTCGCGCACGGCCAGGGCCAGGGCCTGGAACGCGTCCCGTTGGGTACAGGTGTACCCGTCCTTGCCAAGGGCGTACTCAAGATGGTTGGCGAAGGAAAGCTCGATGCTCTTGGGGTCGTTCTTTTTGCCGAATATGCTCCAGTCCGAAAACATGGCGCTGGTCTTCATGATGCCTCCCGTTGCGCGTGGGTGCCAACCCGCCGTCACGGGCTTGAGAACGGCGGTAGTGTTTGCCGGGGGATAGGGGTCTGGGAGCGGACCGGAAACGGGGGAGCCGGTTTCTGCTCTGACACTTATTGCACATTCCGGGCAGGAAAATAAAGAGGAATCACGCGGCCCGCAGGCCGGGGCAAAACAAAGCGGCGTCCCGCCCTTCCGGGCCGCGCAGGCGCGTCAGGGGCGGGCGTCTTTCGGAGGAACCGGCAGGCCCGCGCGTTTTTTTACCATGAGAAGGCCGGGGCTGTTGTGCAGATACATGAGCGGCGAGCGCAGGCCAAGGGCGAGAAACCGCTCTTCAAGGGCGTTGAAGAGCACGGGCCTGTCCGGCCAGGTGTAGGTCTTTTGCAGGCGTTGAAGCTCTTCCCATTCCAGGGCCGCGGCGGTGTTTTCCGAAAAAACCGTGGCCTTCGCGGAATCGCACAGGAACATTTCGCAAACAACGGGTTTGATTTTCCACAAGCATCCGTTTGTGCCCAGATAGACGCATTTTTGACCCGTGTTGGGACTATCAAGAACCCGCTCCAAGGTGTCCGGCGCAGTGTCCCCGGACACAAGGACGTTCACCGCCACATCCGCGAAAAACGTAATAATCCCCTCCTTCTGGCAGCAGGCGCTTCGCCCGTCCGTGTAACATGCCAGGGTGCAGACACGGCTGAAATGCCTGGCAAGAAACCGCGCGGTCCTTTCCCGGAAATCCAGGTAGGGGGCGCAGGAATCGAGGAGCGCCTGGAGCTCCCCGCGCGGCATGGCGGAAAGGGCCCGCCGCGCAAGGCCAAGGGCCTCCCGTTGTTGGCGGTTATAGTCATCCATGCCGTTTTGTCACCATTTGTCCATGATGTTGTGGCCCTTGCGGCGCGCCACATCGTTTTGGAGCTGGTGGAAGCGGGTGCTGATGACCTCGGTCATGTTGGTCATGACCGCGTAGCCCATTTTTCCGTCGGCATCGAACAGCTTGAAGAGGCAGGCCCTGTCTATGCGGATGACCTTGACCACGCGGCTCGCGGCATAGGCGGAAAGGCTGTAGATGTTGCTTGCGGTGAGGGCGGACCATCCAAAGGTCTGGCCGGCCTGGATGGAGGTGACATTGTTGGCGGGGCTTGTTTCCCGGCCTGGGAGGTCAAAGCGCAGGTCCACTCTTCCCTCGATGAGGAAAAAGACGTAGGTGGCGGTGTCGCCGTCTTTGAAGAGACGCGCGTCCCTTGGGAATTCCGCCTCTTCGCAGCAGGCGTCCACCTTTGCGAGCTGTTCATCGTCCAGGCCGTGGAAGATGCGGACCTTTTCAAGGTGGTTAATAGTTGCCATGGGGAAACCTCCTTGGAAGGGGGTAAGGCCATAGGATAGGCGGGGGAATGCAGTCTGTCGGGGAAAGAATGCAAGTATCGAACCATGGGGAAAGAAGACCCTGGAGGCGGCGAGGCTGTTGACGGGTTCCCCTGGCGCTGGTACGCATGGCGCATAAACTCCCCGCATAACCGTCAAGCCCCGCCTGAAAGGAACGCCCATGAAGGAGCCCGTGCTCCCCTGGCTTCGCAAGAAACGGCTCATGGAACTCGCGTTTCTCATGAACCGGCAAAACAAGCTCCCCATCCCTGTGACCGGCCCGCTTCTTGACTGCTTTGACCTGGTAATCACTCCCCAGGAGTGCGGGTTTCTTCTGCGCATGGGACGGCGCGCCCAGACCCGCCAGGAGCTTTTCACCGCAAGCGGTCTGGACGCCGCCTCCTTTGAAACCCTTTTGTCCTCCTGCCTTAAAAAGGGACTTGTCTGGCAGACCGGGAAACCCGGGGAACATATCCGCTACATCCTCGCCTCCATCCTTGTGGGATGGTTTGAGCTCCAGCTCTGCAAAGGGCTTGAGACCCCCGAGGAGCAGGAATTCGCCCGCCGCCTCAACCGCATGTTCGAGAGCATCCGGAAAATCAATTTCACCCCGGTCCGGCAAATCATGAATTTTCTGGTCCGGCGCTATACCCCGCCGTTCCAGAGCGTGGCGCCGGTGGATCCGGAGCAGCGCGCGCCTATGCGGCGCCGGGTCATGGTCAACGCCCCGGTGAAATACGAGGGGACCAAAATCTACACCAGCGAGATGGTCCACCGGCTCATCGAGCAGTACGGGGATGAAAACTCCATCGCGGCCATGCACTGGTTTTGCCGGCAATGGCGCAAGATGGCGGGGGAGCCGTGCAGGCTTGGGGTGCCGTCGGACGTGTGCATTGTGGTGGGCGGGTTTGGGAGGAATGTTGCGTAAAACGGTTTTGGGCGGTATGTGGGCAAGGAGGAGGCGCTGGCGCTTTTGGAGAGGGCGCGCAAGAAGGGGGTGGCGCATCAGGTGTTCCATGACCAGGACGACGTTTCCCAGGGACACGCGGCCATCTGCAGCTGCTGCTGGGACTGCTGCGGAGTGCTTGGCTCCTACAACCGGGGGGCCACGCCCCTGCATTATCTTTGTTACACCCAGGCGCGGGTGGCGGCGCCGGAGGCCTGCCGGGCCTGCGGGCTGTGCGAGAGGTTTTGTCCCGCGGCCGCGGTGACGGTCCGGGAAGGGAGGGCCGCGCCCGACCCGAAGCTGTGCATCGGCTGCGGGCAGTGCGCGTACCAGTGTCCGGAGGGCGTGTTTGAGCTGGTGCCCGGAAAGCGGGAGGTGCCGCTGCCCGTGCTCCCCAGGAAGAAGGCGCGGCTTGGACGTTGAGGCGCGGCTGTTGATTTGGAGGAGGTTAGAGTTCGAGGTAAACGCAAAATAGGAATACCGTTTTTGCCTGTTACGGAACCTGCGCCTGTGCGTCATTCCAGCGAAGGCGGGAATCCAGTCTTTTCAATGCATTATTATGGATTTCCGCCTGCACGGGAATGACGGATTGGGGCGCGTCTCCATCCGAATAAACATCTCCTTGCGGGAGTTTTGCAATTACCTCAATACGTTCCCAATTCGGCAGGCTGCCCCGCATTGCCAGCGGCCATCCATCCCCCCGCTTTCGCCGGGGCGATGTCCGCCTGCGCACGGGATCACAATTATAGCGTTGTCAGAATTCTGTTCCGATTGCAGGGGATAGAATTGTCGGGTGAACCCGCGCGCGAACAACCCTTTTGCCATAAAACATCCCCCTGGCGCGCGCGGAACCACCCGACCTACATGTAATAAACTGGCAAAAATTATATGTAGGTCGGGTGGTTCCGTGCGAGGCGCAGGTGGTCCCGACAGGTTCGTCAATCGGAACGGATTTATGACAAATGTTATAATCCCCTATTCCGCCACTCCCGCCACACTCTTCAAATACTCCGACTCGGGAAAATACAGCGACACCGGATGGTCCGCGCTCTGGCCTGTCCGGCAAAGCAGATGCAGCACCCGCCCGCTTTGCGCCGCCGCCCTCCGGAGCATGTGAATAAAATCCTCCCAGGGCAGATGCCGGGAACAGCTCGATGTGACAAAAATCCCCCCGGGCGCCACAAGACGCAGGGCCGCCCGGTTGAGAAAATGGTACGCCCGCCGTCCCGCCTCCTTGTCTTTGCGCGACTTGACAATGGCGGGCGGGTCCAGAATAACCATGTCCCACAGCCCGGGCGGCGGAGCGGCGAGCCATGTGAACACATCCGCCCGCTCGGACGTGGCCCGGGAAGGAGATAGCCCGTTCGCCCTCAAAAACTCCGGGCATATATCCAGGGCCGGCTGGCTTGTATCCACATTGTGGACATGGGCGGCGCCGCCGGCAAGGGCGTACACGGCAAAGGAGCCGGTGTTGGAAAACAGATTCAAGACCCGCCGCGTCCGGGCATGCCCCCGGACAAACATCCGAAGGTCTTTCTGGTCCAGGTAAAACCCGGTTTTTTGCCCTTCAAGGGTGTCCGCGGCAAAGCGCAGGCCGTTTTCCAAAAAAGGGGCGGGACCATCCAGACCGCCCGCCAGAAGGCCGCCCGCCGGGCCAAGACCCTCTTCTTTGCGGGAGGGGAGGTCGCTCCTTTCCACCACGGCCGCCGGAGAGAAGAGTTCCTCCAGGGCCTGGAGCACAAGGGGTTTGAGCGCGTCCATGCCCGCCGTGGAGGACTGGAGGACAAACACGTCCCCGTACCGGTCCAAAACCAGCCCGGGCAGACCGTCGGCCTCTCCGTGGACCATCCGGTATCCGGTGGTGAGGGTGTCCGGGCCGTAGCCTGAAAGGGCGCGCCGGGAAAAGGCCGCCTGAATCCTCCCGGCAAGCCATGGGCCGTCGGCCGCGGTGTCCTCCCGGGTGAAGAGACGCACCGCTATTTGCGAGGTTCCGGACCAGGAACCAAGGCCGAGAAACCGCGCCTTGTGGTCAAGCACCCGGACAAGGTTTCCGTTGGAAAGGCCGCCGGGAACCCGGGCAAGGGCGCCGGAATAAATCCAGGGATGTCCCCAGTAGGCGCTGTCGGCCTTGCCGGGTTTGAGAACGATTTCAGGCAGGGGAACCGCCGGATGTTGCATACGGGATCTCAACGGGGTGACAGGATTGCGCCCGGCAGCCGCGCGCGAAAGCAGGTGTACCGGGAAACCGCGCGGGAAGCAAGGCGGATGATGGAAAGGAGGGAAACAGGCGGACCCGGGGCGCGCGCAGGGGGTTTTACAAGAACCGGTTACGTATTATATTGTACGGAACTGTTCGGTTAACAGGTATCCGGGAGAGGTGGAGCGATGAAGAGACGCGCCTTCCGTAGGGGATGGATTGCCGTTGCGGTGTGGGCGTTCCTAATGGCGGGAGCGTCCGCGCCCTGCGCCCTGGGCGCGGATGTGTCTATAGGTTTGAGCGTGGACCGTTCCCAGGTGGCCATGGGCGAAACCTTTACCCTTACCGTGAGCGTCACGGGCCAGATGCGGGGGGGGCGGCCCGATGTTCCGGGCCTTGAGGAGTTCCAGATTCTGGGCCAAAGCTCCTCGAACCGGGTCCAGCTCATTAACGGGCAGATGAGCGTCCAGACAGCTACCTCCTACACCCTTGCCCCCCGGAGGGAGGGAACCTTTACCCTGGGCCCGGCGGCTCTGACCTCCGGCGGCGCTGCTGTTCCAAGCAACGCCGTCACCATCACAGTGGAACCCATGGCCGTCCCTCCCCAGGGACAGCCCGCGCCGGTCCCGGCACCGGGAGGGCAGTCCCCGGCGCCGTCCCCCCAGGGCAACAAAGAAGCCATTTTTCTCGAGTCCTCCCTTTCCAGCCCCGAGGCGTATCCGGGACAGGAAATCCTGTATAAGCTTACCTTGTATTTTTCCCGAAACATCGGGGATCTCGACCCCGAGCTTCCCCAGGTCAGCGGTCTCGCGTTCCGCCAGATTGGAAAACCCGCCCAGTTTTCCACAACCGTCAACGGGGCGGGATACAACGCGGTTGAGCTATCCTTTGGGCTCACCGCCCAGGCCCCCGGGGACTACGCCCTGCCTGCGGCCAGGATGCGGATGAATGTTGTGGTGGCGGGAAGAGGCGGCGGAATTTTTGACGACCCCTTTTTCGGAATGACCCGGGCCGTGCCCCACGAGGTGGAATCCCAGCCTCTTCAGCTTACCGTGAAACCGTTTCCCGAACAGGGGCGGCCAGCGGATTTCGGCGGACTTGTCGGCGATTTCGCCATTTCCGCCGCTCTGCGGCCGGGGGCTGTCAAGGCCGGGGAATCCGCCACCCTTGCCGTCACACTCTCCGGCAAGGGCAATGCGCGCCTGCTGCCGGACCTGAAACTCCCGGATATTCCCGGGGTCAAGGTGTATGGCGACCAGCCGGTTTTCGAGGAGGGGCTTGTCAGCGGCGCGCCCGGGGGAAAAAAGACCCTGCGCTGGGCCTTGGTGCCTCAGAATCCGGGAACGGTGGAGATCCCTGTGGTGGGGGTGAGCTTTTTCGATCCCGCAGGGGGCGTTTACAAGACATTGCGGACAGACCCGCTGGCGCTGACTGTGGAGCCGGGAACAGCGCCCCAGGGAGCGGCGGCCGCTGTGGAGGATCCCGGGACGGGAAGGAAAAAAACAGAGGTTGCCGTGACCGGACAGGATATTCTGCCGGTCAAGGAGCCTCCGGACGCGCTCCGTCCGCCCCTTGCCGCGCGTCTTGGCCTGTCCGCTATTCTTGTGCTGTTTGGCGCCCCGGCCCTGCCCCTTCTTGCCGGACTGGGCGCCCGGGCTGTGATGCGGCGGCGGGGCAGGGACAACGGCGCCTCCCTTCGCAAAAAAGCCCTGGCCATGTTTAACAAGACCCGGCGCGCTCTGCGGTCCGGGGATGCCGAGGGCTTGCACAAGGCGTTTTGCGCGTTTTTGAATCAGCGTCTGGGGCGTCCGGGAGGAGGCCTGGGGCCTGCGGAGGCCCGGGACGCCCTTCTGGCGGCGGGCGCGGACGCCGAGACCGCAAAGGAGACAGAGGCCCTCTTGGCGCGGCTGGACGCCCTGGTCTTTGCGGGCGCCGCCGCGGGCGGTGTTTCCGGAGATATGGCGGAAGAGGCGGAACGTCTTGCGCGCCGTGTTGACAAGGCTGTTAAGGGGTGATGACCATGGCGGGAGAACAGCGTGTGGGGAAACGGACGCCGCGCGCGGCGGGTTTCGCGTTTTTGGCCGCGCTGGCGCTGGCCTGGGCGGCGGCGGCCCTTGCCGCGCAGGAAACAGAACAGACCGCGCCGCCCGACGAAAGCCCTCACGCGCGTTTTTTCGAGGCGGGCAAAGCCTACCGCGCCCAGGACTTTGAAAAGGCCCGGGAATTGTACGGGTTCCTTGTTCAGGAGGGGGCGGCCACGGGCGCGGTGTGGTACAATCTCGGCAACACATTGTACCGCGCCGGAGACCTGGGCAGGGCGGTTCTGTGCTACGAGAGGGCAAGGCTTTTCATCCCCCGCGACCCGGACCTGGATTTTAACCTGAGATACGTGAAAGACCAGCGCGCGGACGCGGAGCCTAAAGAGACAGGGGCCGCGCAATGGCTCACGGACTGGCTCGCCTGCGCCTCCGGCTCCGAGGTTCTCGCCGCTGTTTTGGTTGTGAACGCGCTCTTTTTCGCGGCCCTGGCTGTCCAGTTCTGGGCGCGGAAGGAATGGACCTACACCCTTGCCCTGGCCCTTGCTATTGTTTGGGCGCCTGGCCTGGCTCTGGGCGGCGTCAAGTGGCGCATCCTGGCGGATGACAACCGGGGCGTGGTGGTGGCCAGGGAACTGGAAGTGCGCGCGGGGCCTGATCCCCAGGACAAGGTTCTTTTTACCCTGCACGCGGGTTCCATGGTTACCTGGGAGCGGAACGAGGGGGACTGGCGCCTGATACGGTTTTCCGAGGAGCGGCGGGGATGGGCGCCCGCCGCAGGGGTGGAGCTGGTGCGTTTGTTGCGTTAACAACCCGGCCAAAAGCCGCGCCGCTTTCTAAGAGCTTATCCATAAATAATCTTATTGCAAGGGATTCCCCTGTTCGGGCGCACGCCGTGCGCCCCTACGGCAATGGAACCCGAGCCATCGGAGCGC
>JAGVGH010000288.1 GCA_020057225.1 Desulfobacterales bacterium
CACGCGAGCTCCCGGCGCAGGCGGGCGATCCGCCCTGACACCGCCGCGAGCTCCCCCCATGCGGCGACAAGGGATTCCATAAGCGCCGCCGCCCCGGGGACATCCATGTCCGTGACCGGGGTGAGCGCCGTGTTCAGGTCCTGGCGGATTTTGGCGCAAAGCCCCTCGGCCCGTGCCGTGAGTTTCGTGTGAAGGGCCTCCGCCTCGGCGAGCCGCCCCCGCATGGCCGCGCGTTCATGGTTCACCGTCCGCCGTCCTTTCTCGCCACAGGGCAGAAATCGTTGTGCTGGACCGAGGAGTCCAGATGGGTAAGCGTCTGCGTGTTGAGCGACAGGGCGGACAGCACGTCCTCGAGCAGCTTGTCCATCCTGTCCATCAGGGCCTTGTAGTTGTCCACGAGGTACACGTTGTTTTCATAGAGCCGCTTCATGCCCACCACGTCCTCGCGGTACTGGGCGATGAGCGCGTTCTGCGCGTCCTTGAACTCCGAAAACTGCCGGGCCTGCAGGCGCTGGAACTCGGAGAACTGCCGCTGCCGCTCGGCCTCGTCCCGGACCATCTTCTTGTGGTCGAACCACCAGACGAGAAAGAACAGGCCCGGGAACCCGAACGTGGTCATAACGGTCACGGCCAAAGGCAGGCTGATGACTTCCATGGAAACTCCCTTTCGGGCCGTCTGTCATGGCGCCCCCCGCGGGAAGGGCGGGGGGCGCCGCGTTTCACTTGCCGATGGTCTTCTCGGCCTTGACCCGGTACACGACCGCCGCCAGGGCCGCGAGAATGGCCACGCCCTGTGCCGCCCCCTGCTCGAGGACCGCGCGCTCGCCCTCGCCGATGACCCCCGTGGCCACGGCCACGCTTGCCGCGGCGGAAATCGCCGCCGACCACACCGTTCTCGACTGCCACCACTTTTTGCTTTGCATTGTCTCTCTCCTGGTTGTTGCTGCGTTTGTGACCCGTCACCCTGTCTTTGTCCTCATCCCTCATCCCTCATCCCTCATAATTCACCCTTCCCCGCCCACGCCCCCACCCCTCGATCCCCTCGGCGATCACCGCCGCGATATCGGTCTGGTTCTCGGGGTCCGTCAAAAACTCCCGGTCCTGCGTGTTCGACAGAAATCCAAGCTCGATCAACACCGCCGGACACCGGCTGTGTGTGAGCATATAGAACCGCGCCTCCTTGTCCGGGTCGCCGTCCGACAAATCCATGCGCATGGGAAGAGCGCGCCCGAACGCCTTTTGGAGCGCGTTGAAAATTGCCGTCGCCGCCGCGTCCGCCCGGGTCTGTCCCGGGGAGGTCCAGATCTCCATGCCCCGCGCGGAAGGGTTCTCCGCCGCGTTGCAGTGGACGGACACCAAAAGATCGTAATTCCCGTTCCGCTCCATGCGGACGCGCTCCCGGAGCGGGACGGTCCGGTCCGTGATGCGCGTCATGGCGGCCCTGTGTCCGGATTCCTCCAGCATGGCGGAGAGCCGTGTGGCCACGGCAAGGTTGACGCCGCTTTCTTTGACCCCGCCGCAAACGGCGCCGGGGTCCGTGCCCCCGTGGCCCGGGTCTGTCAAAATGTGAAGCGGCGCGGATTGGGTTCCCGGCGATGGCATGGCGTCCTTGTCCTTGTCTTTCTCTTTCTCTTTGTCTTTGTCTTTGCCTTTGTCTTTCTTCTAACTTCTAACTCCTAACTCCTGACTCCTCGCCTCCCCCGGTTGCCCCCGGGGCCGCGAGTACCCCGGGGGCGTCATGGGAGCAGGCGCCGTTTTCCACAACAGCGCGCGTAGAATAAAAAAAACCGTGGCGGGTTGTCGCCACGGTTTTGCCGCGTTTTGCCGCGTTTTGCACACCTTGTTGGGGGAGGATGAAAAAAAGAGGAAAAAAAGGTTGACTCGGGAAAAAAGGGGGGGCTAAAACGCCGCGCGGAAACGCCCGGGCGGAACTATTCGCCGCTTTCCTCTGCGGACGTCAGGATGGCTGTCAAACGGAACTCGCGGATTCTGGTCTCGCCCAGGGCGTTCACCTCCATTGTCCGGGTGGCCCGGACTTTGAGGGTGTCACTGGAAAAGGCCGCGACGCATTGCCAATACAGTTCCGGGCCAATGGTGAACGGCGCGACCGTTTCCCCGTCAAAGCCCGTGTATTCGAGCGCACCCTTCAGAGTGCGCTTGTTGAAGCGTGTGATGGAGCAGGCAAACTCAACGGGATCGTCCTCGGCGACCTTCACGGTTGGAACGTCAAAATCCGCCGCGTTCAGATGGTTGTATTCAATGGTCTGCGGCGGGTTTTCAATCAGGGCGTCAACCTTGACGGAATCCGCCCTGCCGTCTTTGACAAGCCCGGCCAGCCTTGCGAACAGTCCTTTGTGCGTGACGGCGTTTTCATACACGTCCCTGGAAATTCTGGCATGGCTTCCGTTGACAATGGCGATCATTGTCCCGGGAGAGTCAATGACGCTGATGGACATGGGTTCTCCTTTTTCGCGCATGTGGCGCGACAGGATTTGAATGATGTCGTAACCCGCTTTGTATAAGTCCCAGCCCTGTCTGAAAAGCTGCGGCCACAGGGGAGCCAGCGCCGCTCCCACCTCCGTGAGCAGATGCACGCTGATGGACCCGGGCTCGATTTTTGAAATTTTGAGGCGTGGCGCAATGTCCTTTGGTGCGCGCGCCGCGCGCTCAAGGCACCAGATAAACGCCTGTCCGTATCCTTGCAGCAAATCCACCGTGGCGTCAAGCCCGCCTCCTGAAACAAAAGCGGGCCCTGTGGCGTTGAGGGTCACAAGGATGGAGGCGCCTTTCTCTTCCGGTCCTTCCGGCATGGCTGGACACCTTTGTTTTATGTAAAAGCCAAAAGAGAAATCGCTACAAATTGAGATCAGCCTCTATAACATAGGGAATGACCACATTCCCGCCTTTTTGAAAAAAGCCGTTCACCGACAATTTGACCGGTGTGGCGTAGTTTGGAACTTCAAAGGCGACATGGCCGCGTCCGGACCCTGTGGTGATTGGCCTGGGACTCCACGGAACCGCCGATGGAAAACATCTGTCCACACGGAAACTGGGCTCAATCCGGAGCCCTTCCTCCGTTACCAGGACAATCTGGTCCGTCAAAACTTCCAGAGGCACGGATATGCCGTTTTCCACAACAATCTCGAGAAGACAGTACCTTTTGTCCTGGGCGGGCTCGCACCTCGCTCCGGAAGGCTCCGCGTGATCCTGCGCGGACAGAATTTCCAGGCGTGCTGGCTCCCCGGCGCGGACTTGAAAAACACAGATCAACATCGCTAAAACACAAAAAGCCGCTCCAATGGTTTTCATAGCATCTCCTCCTTGATGGACTCTAAGTTATACGCCCCGCGCCCTCACGCCCCGGTCAGCGCCCCAACCATTTTCCTGACGCCAAGAAAATGGTCCGGGCCGGTCAAAAATGAAGACGGTTTCCGGTTTCCAAAAGGCTTAAAAATATAACTGTCTGAAAATTAAAGATAAAAATTTTTGACCTATTTGCAAACCGGAAACGTGTTTCCGATTTGCAAACGATTATCAATAGCGCGGACGCTCAAGCTCCCTCCCCAGCCAGATCACCTGGCCGATCACCCGGAAGTTGGAAAGCTCCCCGTCTATGTCATACGCCCTGTAGTCGGGGTTGTCCGAGATGATCTTGACCGTGTTTCCGATTACCTCGATTCGCTTCACCTGGACGATGCCGTCCGCCGCCCCGTCCGTCGAGGCAATGGCAAAAATGCGCCCCGGCCTGGGCTTGGTTCTCCCCATGTCCACCAGCACCAGATCGTTGTGCTCCAGCGCGGGCGCCATGGAATCCCCGTTCACAAAAAAAAGGATACAGTTGCCGATGGAGGACGCGGCCCGGCGCAGCCAGTCCCGCCGGAAAGCGTATTGCTCGCGCATCTCCTCGGATTCCACCACCGTCCCTGTGCCTGCGGACAGCGCGGGCTCCGCCACGCGGACAAAGGCGAACAGGCCGTCGCCTTCATCCACCACGGTTTCCAAGGCTGTGGATAGGCAGGCCGACTTTTCCCCGGTCTCCAAAGGGGTTTTTCGACCCTTCCCCGCCAAAAGCCACTCCATTGATACCGCATTTTGAATACAAAAAGAAGTCAAGGTTTCAAAAGGAATAGTATTCCTTACCTTCCAAACGGAAAGCTTTTGCGGCTTGACGCCTAACGCCTTGGCAACATCCGCGTCCTTGTCTGTTTCCAGAACGATTTTTAGACGCTCGATGATCTCGGCTATTTCAATGGCTACATTTTGCATATTTTTTCTTGACACCGAATACATTTTGAAGTTAAAACCACTGTCATCATGCTTTGTTGGAATTAGACACTGGCCCGCTGGCGGCGGGCCAAACCCCGAAACCGAAAACCCAGGAGGAGACCATGCCTCTGCCCGAATCCCTAGAAAAAAGCCTCTCCGCGCCCGGCGCAAAACCTTTGGAGGAACTCAGCCGGACCGCGGAACAAGACACCTTGCCGGACGGGGGAGTGACCCGCGAAATGCTTTACGCGGAAAGGGCCTGGACATCTTTCGCGGCAACGGACCCCGTCGTGGCCATGGTGCTGCGCTCCGACTTCCACCGCATTGACACGCAAACCCTCTTGAACTTCATCAACATGCGGCCCCTGGAAAAGCCTTACGACACCCCTCTGCCCATCCTTCTGCCCTTTGTCACCGCCCAAGGCGTCATCAGCCCGGACGTGTTCGCCCGCGCAGGCATTGTGTGCGACGAACGGTTTTTGGAACTGCTCGGCCACATCATCCCAACGGACGGGCGGTCCAGACGCTTCTTCGGCAACGCCTCGTGGTTCAGTCTCGACGTTTCCGATACATGGATGACAGAGCATAAAAACCGGCTTGAACGACCCGGTGCGAATTCATTTCCACCGCCTCCCGGTTCAGACTTGTCGTCCACCGCCCCACTTCCGACAACCTTGCGAACAGTTCTTTGTCTTCGAAAAACTCATCTCGAAGCATACCGTACATTTGACTCCTGGAATCCCAAACACCGGTCACCGGATCAATGTAGCCCCAAGGCTGCCAGAACAGGAAAATGCGCATCTCATGTTTGGTCTGCTTGATACGGAAATTCACATGGGTGACCCGGAACGGTTTCTCCACAAATGCTGGAGGGCTGGCCGGAAACAGCCCGGATTTGGTAACCGCTTTCCATGCGTCAATGAGACGCGACGCCACCCAGAACAACTTTTGCGACGATCCGGCGCTTGTATCTCCACATGACGCGCACTCCAGCGGAGCGACAGTGAACGCTTCGAATTGGTCGGCTGTTACGACCTGTCGCCGCATGCACCCGATACACTCGAATGTGAACGCTTTGAACATGCCGATACCCTTTCACAAACCCCGAAACCGAAAACCCAGGAGGAGACCATGCCTGCCATAGACGCTTTCGCGAAATCACTCATTTTCTTGTCCCTCGTTTTGTTCGACATTTTCCTGTTCTGCATGCTTGGCAAGATCATCTGGCGGACCGAAAAGCAGGGCAAGAACCAGAATCCCCCCGGCACCGCAAAGCGCGGACAGTGCAAATGTCGCGATGTCGCCGCGCCCGAACAGGCCAAGCAGTGTGACTCCGGCGATCCACGCGACAAGAACGGTGGCCGGACCTGTTGCGCGCAACTGAAGCGATAGGCCCTTTAAGTGAGATTCGATGCCCATCTGACGGCCTTTCAACGATTTAAAACCGGCCCGCTGGCGGCGGGCCAAACCCAGAAACCGAAAACCCAGAAACCGGAAGGAGGACTACCCATGAGCAACCTCGAATGCCGCCAGGTAATGGCCGACAAGACCATCCTGTTCCACGGAGAAAAACTGAGCGTGGAAGGCGCCAGAGTGGGCGCAGTCATCGAGATCCTTGTTTGTCCTTCAACTCATCGAGCAAGTGCATGGCGATTTCCAGCCGCTGGTGGAGAACATGGATGCACTTTGGCAACACCCGCCCCTCTTCGCAGTCTGCGTCATATTGATCAAACAGCTCGCAATGGTGCGCATTAGGGCACGCCGAAAACATCTCGAACAGCAGTTGCCTGGGGACGTTTTGGTTATGCTTCAACTCACGCGGCACCATGAATTTACCACATTCAGGACACCGGCCTCTGGTCGTGGCATCCCCGCGGCACGCGCGCCATTGGATTTCTTTTTCAAAAATCTTTTCCGATGGATGCCCGCAAAAAAGGCACTCGTAAATGACTGGAAAAGGTTTGCTGCCGTTCATTTTTCAAACTCCTTTTAGACACCGGCCCGCTGGCGGCGGGCCAAACCCCGAAACCGAAAACCCAGGAGAAACCCATGGCATCCAAACCCAAACCCAAACGCAAACCCGGCCCCAAAAAGAACATGCACCCGGCGTACATCAAAGCAGCCCTGGCGGAAAAGGGCTACACCATGGCCCGCCTCTCCCGGGAAATGGGCTACCGCCAGCACAACTGCGCCAACCAGGTCCTGTACCGCCCGTGGCCAAAGGTCGAAAAAAAAGTGGCCGAAATCACCGGCATTCCCCGGGAGGTGATTTGGCCGGAGCGCTGCCGGCCCACTCCATGACAGCCCCATGGCGGCCTCATGACATCTAACGAGTACCATTGACGGCGGGGCCTTGGCAATGGCGAAAAAAACCCAAAAAACGGACAGCGGCGGACCCGTGCAAATGTCCCTCTTCGACCTGCTGGAAAAAACCGCCTCCCGCCGCCGCGGCGGGGAGCGCGCCGGGCAGGGCGGCCTGAACATCGAGGCCCGCCTGCGCCGCGCCCTGTCGGACGCCCTTAAAAAATGCCCGCTGTCTGTCCACCAGATAGCGGGCGAAATGTCCCATCTTTTAGGCGAATCCGTCACCGCCGACATGATCTACTCCTGGACCGCCGAGTCCAAGAGCCAGCACCAGATATGGGCCGGGCGCCTGCCCGCCTTCTGCCTTGTGACCGGCGATCCCGCGCCCATGGAAATCCTGGTCGAAACCGCCGGACGCTTCTGCCTTCCCGGACCCGAGGCCCTGCGCGCGGAAATCCAGCGCTACGCCGAGGCGGAGCGCGGCGCCCGCGCCGAAAAACGCAAACGCGAAATCTTTCTAAAGGAGATGGAGGCGAAATGAATGGACGACGCGCTGCTTGAACACTTGGGAAAGCGCTTTGTGAACGGGCGCGTGAGGGCGCTGACAGGCGCCTCGTTTCAAGAGTACCTGGCCTCCCCGTGGCTGTACGACGCCATGGCCCGCGCCTTGGCGGACGGACACGGGATACACATCATGGCGGGCAATGTCCGCGTAATCGTCTTTAAAAGGAGAGCCGAAAATGGAAAACGAATCCAAAAAACAGTGGGCAATGACAACCTCTCTCGTATGGCAGAACCCCGCCGACACTCCCCCGCCGGAGAAGACGGAGGTTTTGGTCACGGACGGAAAGGAGCTTTTCTTCGGGCTGTACTACGGGCTTCTGGACGGGGCGGGCGTGTTCGCGGACCGCTTTGGCGCCGCGAGGCATGGATGTGAGGCATGGGCCATGCCGCCGCGCCCGGACCTCGAAGGCATTCTCCACGCGCGCCTGTGCGGCGTGGCGGTCTCCCTGGAGGATGTCGAGACCGCGCTGGTGGTCATGACGCGCGGCGGGGGCGTCGTGGAGTTCGGCGATGTCATGGCGGCCTGGGGCCTTACGGAAATGGAGGCGGGGACCGTCATAGACGGGCTTGTTGAAAAAGGGCTGATCGAGGAATGCCAGGGCGCCTACCGTGGCGTCGGAAAGGGACACTGACATGGGCAGCCGGAACCCCCTGATGCCGCCTGAAACCACCACCTACCGCCGCATCGAGGCCGTGAAACTGGCGGCGTGCATCCTGCGGCACCTGTCCGGCCAGCGCGGCCCCGTGTCCGGCAGGGACGTGGCCACGGCCCTGGACCAGCCCCACGCCACCGTAATGTGCCATCTGGCCACCCTGGCGGACGAGGGCCTGGTCCGCTCCGCAGGCGGATGCTGGGAGCTCGGCATGGGCCTGGCCCTCTTTTGGGCGCGCTACAAGGCCGCGGCCCAGGGCAAAATTGACCGGCTGAACAAAGAACTTTCACAACTGGAGGTGTGACATGGGGAACATTCCGCGCGACCCGGAATCCGAGGCCGCCATGGAAGTGGTGCTGATGGACGCGAAAAAGGAGACCGCCCTGGCGCTGGCGCGCGAAACCCGCGAGGCCCTGATAGCCAAAACCCACGAGATGATAGGCCGGATCCAGACCGCCGACATGTTCGGCAAAATGGCCACGGTGGCAAGCATCGTGTGGCTGCGCGATGTCAGGGATTCCGGGATTTACAAGGACATCACGGGTGTCGGCACGTGGGACACGTTCTGCGGGTATCTTGGAAAAACGTCGAGGCATATCAACGAGCAGATCAACAACCTGAACACCTTTGGCGAGGATTTTCTGAAAGCCACCGAGAAATTCAAGCTGGGCTACCGGGACCTGAAGAAGCTGCGCCTGCTCACGCACGAGGGCGCGGTTTCCGTTTCGGGGGGCGCCGTGGCCATCGCGGGCGAGCTGATCCCCATGGACCCGGACCATTCGGAGGACCTGGAGGCGGCGCTCGAAAAGGTTCTGGAGGAAAAGGACAAGGCCCTGGCCGACGCCAGGGCCGCCGTCAAGGCCAAGGAGCGCGTGCTCGAGGCCAAGGAGGGTGTCATCCTTAAAATGGAAAAAGAAATCCAGGCCATGGCCGGAAAAACACCCTCCCTCCCCGAGGAGGAGGCCGCGGTCCTGAAAAAAGCCGAGGCCTTCAAAACCGCCGTGAACGCCCTGCTGCTGCAGATGGACCCGGAAAACCAGCCGGAAAACACCGGACCCGCCGCCCGCGCCGCCATCGCCGAGGCCTTGGGCTACGCCGCGCGCCGGGCCGTGTGGACGCACCGCGCCGCCCTGGACATCTACGGGGAGCCGGACGCGGATTTCGCGGGATTCGCGGGGGAGCCGGACGCATCAAACACCGTGTTCCCCGAGGACCTGCCCCCCGTGACAGACCCGGAGGACGCTTTTCTGGACCGGGACAGCGTGAAACAGATCCTCCGGAACACAAGGGATCGCGCTCAGAAAGGCCAGCCCCGTGAACATGGAATGGACCAGTGAAATGGCGGAGAAACTTAAAGCCGCCGGGGACTGCCGCGCGCGCGCCAACGTCATCGCGGCCTACAGGGAGCTCACCGGAAAAAGCCCGGCCACCCTGTACCGCATGGCCGCGAAACACGGATGGGAGTCGGGCCGGAAACCCCGCGCCGACAAGGGCGCCAGCGGCGTGACGGACGCCCAGCTCCGCGCCGTTTCCGCCCTGCTCCAGGTAACAGCCCGGCAAAACAAGGGAGCCATCCTGCCTGTGACCGAGGCCGTGGCGATAACCGGGGACTCCGGGGTCATCGCCCCGGGGACTGTGAGCCCGGGCCGCGTGGCCGCCATCCTCCGCGCCCGTTCCATGGGCGCGGAGGCGCTGCGCGAAAAAACGCCCCACGTCCAAATGGCAAGCAGGCACGCGAACCACGTCCACGTTTTCGACGGCTCGGTCTGCGTGCAGTACTACTTAAAGGACGGCGGCGTGGCGGTCATGGACGAGCGGGACTTTAACGCCAAAAAACCCAAAAACGCGCAGAAAATCAGGAACCGCCTGCTCAGGATGATGCTGGTGGACCACTTTTCCCACGTCATGTTCGTCAAATACTACGAGGCGGACGGCGAAAGCCAGACCGTCATCTTCGACTTTCTGGCCTCGGCCTGGACCGGCGGCCTGCATGAAAAGCTCCCCTTCCGCGGCCTGCCAAAGTTCCTGCTCATGGACGCGGGCAGCGCCAACATAGCCAAATCCATGCTGAACATGATCCGCGAGTTAGGGATAGAAATCCCCAAAAACATGCCCCACAACCCCCGCCGCCAGGGCAGCGCGGAATGCGCCCACAATATATGGGAAACCCACTTCGAGGCGCGGATGCGCCTTTCCCCCCAGGGGGCGGTATCCATGCTGAACAGCCACGCCCTGGACTACCTGGTCCGGTGGAATTCGGAAAAAATCCACCGCAGGCACGGCATGACCCGGACCGCCTGCTGGATGAGACACGTCCAGGGGCATCTGGTGGACTGCCCTCCCCGGGAAATGCTCCAGGAGGCGTTCGCGCTTCCAATGGAGACCCGCAAGGTGCGCGGCGATTACACAATAACCTGCGGGAACAACGAGTACCGCGTCAAACACGTGGCGGGCGCCCGGCCCGGCGTGGAGGTGATGATAAAAAAGCGCCCGGTCCTGTGGCCGCAGCTTGTGGTGGTCCTGGACGGCGCCGAGTACCTGGCGGAGCCCGTGGGAAAACTGGAAGGCGGGTTCAGCGCCGGCGCCGTGGTCATCGGGGAGGGCTACAAGGCCCAGCCCGAAACCCCGGCGCAAAAGGCGCGCAAGGAAAACGCCCGGGCCGCGTTCGGGGAAGACCCTGAAAAGGACGCGGTCCCGTTCGCCGGAAGTCTCAAGGTCTTCGGGCACCACGCGGAAAAGGTGGCGGCCGTGCCGCTTCCGCCGCGCGGCGCGCCCCTTTTGGCGGCCCATGACCCGGGCGCGCAAATGCTTCCCGTGATGGAACTGTTCAAGCGCCTGCGGGGGGCGGGCGTCGTTGTGACCCCGGAGATGAACCGTGGGCTGCGCGCGGAGCTCGGGGAATCGGTCTCCGTGTCCCGCGCGTGCGGAATCCTGGAGGCGCTGGCCGACGGCCGCGAATGGCGCGGGGCGGAAACCCGCCTGTCCGCCGCCGGATAAAGAAGGAGGATGTCATGCCGCGTCAAGCCTTTGAAATGGCCTTTGCGCCCGTTGTCTTAAAGGAACTGATCACCGAGGCCGGAATCGTCCAGTCGCGGCTCGCGGAGGAGGTGTCGGCGGAGATGCGCTTCCCTGTCTCCAGAAGCACAATAAACCTTGCGGTGAACCGCGGCTACGAGCCGGTGACCCTGCCGGGCCTGCGCGCGGCCGTGGAGACTGTGTTGTCGAAAAACCCGCGCGCCGCCGCCTTTTTGGAAGCGCGCGGCCTTGAAATGAAAGACATCTGGAACCCTTTGGGACGCGGAATGCGCCTGGCAAGGCCCGTTGGCGGGGCGGCCCGGCGCGCCGCGGGAGCCGCGCCCCCTTCCATCGAACCCGTAAACCACGTCATGGAGGCGCAGATGATTTCCCAGGAGGCATTACGGCATTTCAAGCTCTTCAGAAACCCCTTTCTGGACGACATCCAGAAGGACCAGGACATCTACATGTCGGACGAGCACCGCTACATCGAGGCCGCCATGCTGGACGCGGCGCGCCACGGCGGCTTTCTGGCGGTCATCGGCGAGGTCGGGAGCGGAAAGTCCGTCATCCGCAGAAAGGTGGTCGAGCAGTTGCGCCGGGACGGCGACGTTCTGGTGATCTACCCGCAGATGATTGACAAGACCCGTTTGAACGCCTCCTCTGTCTGCGACGCCGTGATCCAGGACGTGAGCTCCGAAAAGTGCAAGTCAAAGCTGGAGGATAAAACGCGGCAGGTCCAGCGCCTGCTGCAGGACAGGTCCAAGGCCGGATACCGGCATGTTCTGGTGGTCGAGGAGGCGCATGATCTTAAAATCCAGACGCTCAAATACCTGAAACGCTTCCACGAGCTTGAGGACGGCTACCGGAAACTGTTGGGAATCATCCTGATAGGACAGACGGAACTCAAGCATTTGTTCAACGAGGGACAGAACGTGGACATGCGGGAGGTCATCCGCCGCGTCCAGGTGGCGGAAATCAGGGGCCTGAACGGAAACCTCAAAGACTACCTGGCGCTCAAGTTCAAGCGCGCCGGAAAGAGCCTGGACGAGGTCTTCGCCGGGGACGCCTTCGAGGCCATAGGAAAACGCCTGACCTCCACGGGCCGCGACGGGCGCTCCAAAATCAGCCACGCCTACCCCCTTTTGGTCAACAACTACGTCGCCCGGGCCATGAACACGGCCGCCGAACTGGGCGAACTAAGAATCAGCGCCGAAGTTGTCATGGCGCTTTAGAAAGGACAACACCATGGCGAAAAGCGCGAAACGGGTGAAAGCGGACGCGGCGGAGTTCAGGGCCGCCCAAAGCAGGGAAGAGGCCGTGGACGCCATCGCGGAAATCGGCCGCCTGCAAAGGGAACGCGCGCGGATCGAGGCGGACATGAACGACGAGATGGCGCGGGTAAAGGAAAAACACGAGGAAAAGGCCCTGCCCCTTGGAGAGCGCATCAGGGCGCTGTCCGCCGGGGTGCAGGCCTGGTGCGAGGTGAACCGCGACGCCCTGACCCAGGGCGGAAAAGTCAAGACAGCGGCGCTCGCCTCCGGAAAGGTGAACTGGCGCATGAGGCCGCCCAAAGTCACGCTGCGCGGAAAGGACCAGATTCTTTCGGCGCTGAAGGCCATGAGCCTGCGCAGGTTCATCCGCGAGTCCGAGGAGGTGAACAAGGAGGCCATGCTGGCCGAGCCGCAGGTGGCGGCCACAGTCCCGGGCGTGTCCATCTCCCAGGGCGAGGATTTTGTCATCACGCCGCATGAGACCGAACTCGAGGAGGTGGCCTGATGCGCGCGGTGTACGCTCCAAAAGGCCCGGCGTCGGAATACGCCAAGAGGGCGCTCAACCTGTACCTGGGATGCTCCTTTGGATGCAGGTACTGCTACGCCACTGGAATGCTTAGAAAGTTGTCAGGGGCAAAGCGGCAGACCGTGCGCGCGTTTAAACGTCCTGTGAAACAGGGGGAAACGCTGCACCTTTACACGGGCTTAAGGACGCGCCTGGCGAAAAAAATCATGACGGCCGTGTGCCTGTCCGTCTCATCGGTCCGGATATCACGGCCTGGAGCAATCGGCCTGGACATCCGGGTGGACGGCGTGCCGTTTTTGGAGAATGAGACGCTGGATTTCGCGCGGGCAGAGGGATTTGACGGCGCGGACCCTGTCGCGGCCATGCGCGGGTTTTTTGAGGCCGCCTATGGCCTTCCCTTCGAGGGACAGATCATCACATGGTGAAGAAAGGAGGAGCGCGTGAACACGGCTAAAGCAAGGCCCAGCACGAAAAAGCAGCGGCAGGCCATCGCGGTGGGATGCTCCCGCATAGGCATTGACGCGGAACTGCGCCACCTGATGTTAAAGGAACGTTTCGGCGTGGAAAGCTCGACCCTGCTCACATGCGCCCAGGCCTCGGAATTCCTGGACGAGCTGCGCGGACGCGGCTTTGCAGGGGCGGGCAAAAACACCTGGCGCCCGCGCCGTGAAAAACAGGCGTCCGTATATGCGAAACAAAAAAGGTCTGTCCCGTGCGTGGAAAGGCGCCAGGGCGCGAAGGTCGTCCGCATGGCAAGCCCGGAGGAGCTGGAGAAAATCGCGGCGCTGGCGGGCCTGATTGAATGGAGGGTGGAAAACGGCCTCGCCCTGTGGATGAAATCGCGCATGGGCGTGGACCGTGTCCGCACGGCCCATGACGCCTGGCTGGTGATCGAGGGCCTGAAAAAGATGTTCGAGAACCGCATGAAAAAAGACCACGGCAAGGACTGGTGGCTTAAAAAATTTGAGGACCCTGCGGTGGACGCCTACATCGGAGAACACTGCCCGGCGGAGTACCGGTGACCGCGCGGGCGCTCGCGCGGAGGCGTTGGCCCAGGTTTCGCGGCGGCCTCCGCCTTCCGCGCCTGGAGGCCCTGAAAAAACATACAGGCGGCGGCCGTCATCGGCCGCCGCCTTCCGCGTAAACAGAAACCGCAGGCTCAAAAAACCTGTGGAGGGAGCGCCTGTGACGGCGTTTCCGGACAAAGACGGGGACGCCCCGGGCCAGGATGCTGGCAAAAACCGGTGTCCAGGCCAAGGCCTCCTGCGGCATGGAAGAGATATTGAAAACGCGCGGTCCGGCGGCGCCGCCGACATAAACAAAGACCGCCCCGTGGAGTGGCCAGTGACCGCATTGCCGGACAAAGACCAAAACGCCCTGGGCAGAATGCTCTTGAAGGCCGGAGTCAAGGTCAAGGCGTCCTACAGCAGGGAAGAGGTCTGCCGCGTCCTGGGCGTCAGCCCCAGGACATTCTGGTCCATGGTCTGCGCCTACGAGCCGGGCGCGGACGGCAAACCCGCGCACCCCTTCACCCTGGACTCTTTCACCCTGCGCGGCCACCGCCGCGTGCCCCACCACGAGCTCGCGGACTTCCTGCGCCGCAACCGCACTTTCGACCGCATCCACGCCTGCTCCCAGGAACAGCCCCCCCTCCCGTTCCCCGAATAACGCTCCGCATTGCCCCGGACAACTTCCGGATTGTCCTGGACAACCGTCAAGATTGTTTTGACCAAAGGCCCTTTTTCCCCTATTGTCACCCAAACGTAAACCATCGCCAAGAACACTTTTCGCATTTTCGATGGGTTAGTTTTCACATCCCCCATCAAAACAGGTGGTCCCTTGGCTCAAGGCATGGCCTGAGCAAGTTTCCAAAACAGAACTGGAAACGGCAAAATGGATGCAGGCCGGATGGTTCCCCGCGAAGGGCAGGCGCATTCGACGAGCCATCGGTCATGTAAGTGAATGAATTGCCGGGTACGCCCGCGCGGGAGCAACCCTATTGCCAGAACGCATCACCCCGGCGCGCGGAACCGCCCGGCGCTTTTAACCCATTTAAATCGCAAGGGATTCGTTAAAACCTCACAGCCCGCCTTCGGGCCGGCCTCCTGCTCTCTCCGCTCCGGCCTCACCGGTGCGTAAAGCTCACCTGGGTGGCACGCACCTCCGGCATAAGGCGGCTCATCTCTCCCATCCCGTACCATTCCAGATGCTCCATTTTCTCGTCAAAACCCTCCACAGGCTTCGCCGAGGTGAGAAGATAGACGCGCTCTGTTCCCGGATGGCTGTCCAGCGTGTACCACATGTCCGGGTCCGGAAGCACAAGCCCGCGCCCTTTTTCCACCCTGCCCTCGTGGAGTTTGAGAACTTTTCCGTTGCTGTCATGGAGAAGGACATACGCGTGGGCGTCTTCCCTTGGGACCACGCGCACCCTGAAGTCCTCGCCCGAGGCGAGCGCGGCGCCCCGGCCAAGGGGAACCTCCTCCCGGTCCCAGGCCGCTGTCCGGTACACGCCGCCCTCGGTCCTGGCCCCGAAAAGGGCAAGAGAGGCCGCGGGCGTCCGGGTTGCCTCCGGAGCGGTGGCGACCGCGGGATCCTGGCCCGGGGAACCCGCGTAGCGGAGAACTCCAGGCAAGAGAAGGAGGAAAAAGGCGGCGGCCATGGAAAATCCCGCCGCGAATTTGGGGAAAACGCCCCGCGCGGGAACAAGAGCCGCGAGCCGCTCCAAAAGTCCGGTTTTTTTTGCCTTCCGCTTTGTCCTCCCCATGGAGCGAATGGCCGCGGCAAGCTCCGAAGGGAGCGCCGGGGCAACCGCCGGAGCGGCCGCCGCCTCCCGCTGGGCGGCCATGACATCCATGGCGAACCCGGCGCAGGACGGGCAGGCGGCCAGATGGTTTTCCAATTCCAAAGCGCCGGACGTTTCCCAGGTTCCGGGGCAGATGTCCTTGGCGCGGGCACCCTGGTACACAGGGGCAAACGCCGCGGCGATATTCCGGGACTCCCCGGGCCCCGCGGCCTCTTCCAGGACGAGCCAGGGGCTGGGCGCGCCGTATTCCCGCGCCAGGAGAAGAGGAACCACGTCTTTTGCCACGGCAAGAAGATTTCCCCGGTTCACGGCAAGAACATCCATAAGCCGCTCAAACGCCGCGCGGTACTCCCTGTCCGCCAGAGCGCCAAGGCCGTTCCGCCCAAGGGACTCCGCCGCGCGGGCCAAAGGCGCTGTCCGGACAAGGATATCCAGCGCCAGGTCGCGCCGCTCCCACAGCGCCCATTCAGGCTGTCCGTTTTCCTCCGCGTCCCGGGAAAGCTCCGCAAGACGCGCGGCCAGGGCGGACACGTCCCGGCAGCGGCGGGCAAGGGGTCCGGAAAGAAGGCCGGAAATCCCGGAAGCGTGCCGGACGCAAAGTTCCTCCAGCCCCTTTGCGCCCATTTCCGCCAAATTCCTGAGCCTTGCCAGGTCAAGGGCGTACAGGCCGGACGCCTCGTTTTCAAGCAGGGCAAGCGCCGCGCGGCAGCGCTCCCGCGCGGCCAGGGCGCACAGGACAAGGTAGTCGCGGGGGGCCTCTTCCTCCGGGTCCCCATAGGCGGCGGCAGCCCGCAGAAGCATGGAGGCGTCCTCGACAGCGCCCTCAAACACACTTTCCAGGTCCGGGCGAATACGTTCTTCCGTTGTCATGGCGGGATCCTCCTTTCCGGCCTTCGGCGCCAAAGCGGTGTGGTTAGGGTCTGTTCAAAAATTACCGCGCCATTTGGTGGCCGCTTTATCCCGTGCGGCCGCGTTCCGCTCCTTGCGGAACAGAGAGGCTATTCCGGGAGGAGCGCGCCTTGCCGCCCAGGCAAACCGGCCATCTCTGTGCGACACATTAATTTTTTCACAGACCCTTACCGTTGGCCAAATTCCTTCTCGCAGAGTTCGAGATACCGGCGCCAGGAGCCGGACTCTCTCCGGTAGATTCTTGGTTTTTTAGCGTTTTTCCGCGAGGTTTTGGGCGTCTCGTCAAACACGCGGAGATCTCCCTCCGGCACCAGCCCCCAGCCTTCCCGGCTGCACAGGTCAATGTTTTTACGCCGTGCCTCCGCGCGGATGCGTTCAAGCTGCATGTCGCGCATTTCCGTAAAGCTCATGGAGGGATCCGCGTAACAGGTCATGAGATTGTAGTCGCCGCCTTCGAGCCGGGACGCCTTGACGACCATGGGCCGCCTGGGCATGAGGCAGAAGAGCGCGTTTTTGTCCCAGTCCGAATAGAAGCGCGCGTACCGCGGGGCAAGGCCGCCTTCCTTCAGCGCGGACTTGACAACCTCAAGATAGGCGTCCTCCAGCGCGCGGGCATGGGGCGAGCACTTGTCCCACAGCGGACAGCGTCCCCGGGCTGTCTCGCACGGGGGGTCCAGGGCGCCCCCTTTAAAGTAGGGGCATCCCGCCTCCTGCAGGGCGGAAACAGCGGCTTCGAGCGCCGTGTTCCGTCCGCGCGCGGGCGCGTCAAAGCCCGCGATATGTTTGAGGGCGTGGGCGCGGAGCTTTTCGTCTTTTTGGAAGAGGATGACGCGGAGGGTGTCTCCGGCCTCATCCTTGCCATACTCCTCACGGAGGAGCACTTCGATCTGGCGCGCGCGCCGGTTTGCGGGATTTTCCATGAGATGTTCAACCTGTTTTCATTAGGGCGCTTTCCGGACGCGGCGAGTCTTGCCGCGTCCGGAAGGCCGGCCCTTTTGTATTGGATAGTCCGCAGGGCGCTTTCCGGAGTGACACGGGAACAGGGATTCCGCCTTGAGTATCTGTTTTTTTGTGTGGATATTGACGTTGCTAAAAAAATGTACGGCCCTAGAGGTAATTGCAAAATGAGGCGCAGGTTGGGTGGTTCCGGGCCGCAAGGCCCGTGTGTACCCAACAATTATACCATTATTCCAAGATGTTGGGTGACCCTGCCCTTCGGGCGGAACCACCAAACCTACATCAAATTTGTCGTTTCTAAGAGTTTTGCAATTACCTCCCTAATACGCTTTTTTTCTGAGCCTAACAAAATTCTTGCAATTCTGAGCCACCTTCAGTATTATATCTGTTTTCAGCCGAAAAGGAAACTTTTCGGCTTTTTCCATTTCCCCGCCCGGCTCACCTCAAAGTCTTTCCACCGGTCGGCCCCAAAGGAACCACAATGAAAAAAAACCTCGAAAAACTCCGCAACATCGGCATCAGCGCCCACATAGACGCCGGTAAAACCACCCTTACCGAACGCGTCCTCTTCTACACCCAACGCATCCACGCCATCCATGATGTGCGCGGCAAAGACGGCGTCGGCGCCACCATGGACTTCATGGAGCTCGAACGCGAGCGCGGCATCACCATCGCCTCCGCCGCAACCCACACCCATTGGCGCGGACACACCGTCAACATTATTGACACCCCCGGCCACGTGAACTTTACCATCGAAGTCGAGCGCTCCCTCCGCGTCCTCGACGGCGCCATCCTCGTTTTGTGCTCTGTGGGCGGCGTCCAGTCCCAGTCCATCACCGTGGACCGGCAAATGGCCCGCTATAAAGTCCCCTGCGTCGCTTTTGTCAACAAATGCGACCGCTCCGGCGCCAACCCGGACCGCGTCATTGCCGGTCTCCGCGAAAAACTGGGACACAACGCCGTGGCCCTCCAGCTTCCCATTGGCCTGGAAGCGGATTTTGCGGGCGTGGTGGACCTCGTGTCCATGCGGGCCTGGTATTTCGAGGGCGAGCATGGCGAGATTCTCCGTGAGGCCGATATCCCCAAAGATCTCGAGGCCGAGGCCCTGGCCCGGCGCGAGACCCTGGTGGACGCCGCCTCCATGTTTTCCGACGCCCTCATGGAGGCCGCCCTGGAAGGCGGGATTCCCCAGGATCTGCTCAAAGAGGCTGTCCGGCAGGGCTGTCTTGCGCGCAAGCTGACCCCTGTCCTCATGGGCTCCGCCTATAAAAACAAAGGAGTCCAGCCCCTTTTGGACGCGGCGTGCGACTACCTGCCCCATCCGGGAGAGGTGGAGAACACCGCGGTCAACCTGGATAAAGAAGAAGAGCCGGTCACCCTTGCCGCGGACCCCGGCGCCCCCCTGGTCGCCCTGGCCTTCAAACTCGAAGACGGACGCTACGGACAGCTTACCTATTTGCGCGTCTATCAGGGATCCCTCGCCAAGGGCGCCACGGTCCAAAACGCCCGCACCGGGAAAAAAATCAAGGTGGGCCGCGTGGTCCGCATGCACGCGAGCCAGATGGAGGACATCGAGGTTCTTTCCGCGGGCGACATCGGCGCCCTCTTTGGCGTGGACTGCGCGTCGGGCGACACCTTCACATCCCCGGACGTGAACTGCTCCATGACCTCCATGCATGTTCCCCGTCCTGTCATCTCCCTGGCCATAACCCCGGTGGACCAAAAGGCCCAGATCAACATGGCCAAGGCCCTGGGACGCTTTACCAAGGAAGACCCCACCTTCACCACCAAAGTGGACGAGGAAACCGGCGAAACCATCATCTCCGGCATGGGCGAGCTTCACCTCGATGTTTATGTCGAGCGCATGAAACGGGAATACAACGCCGCCGTAAACGTGGGCGCCCCCCAGGTGGCGTACCGGGAGGCCATCACCCGGCGCGTGGAGTTTGATTACATCCACAAGAAACAAACCGGCGGCGCCGGACAGTACGGCAAAGTCTGCGGATACATCGAACCCTCGGACGGCGAGGATTTCGATTTTGTCAATGACGTTGTGGGCGGCTCCATTCCCACCCAGTTCATCCCGGCCTGTGAAAAGGGATTCCGGGGCGCCTGTGAAAAGGGACCGCAGCTTGGTTTTCCCGTGACCGGGTGCCGGGTGGTTTTGAACGACGGAAACTCCCACAGCGTGGACTCGTCCGAGCTCGCCTTTGCCACCGCCTCGAGGGACGCCTTCCGCCAGAGTTTTCCCAAGGCCGGGCCAACCATCCTCGAGCCGGTGATGAAGGTGGCCGTGGAAACCCCCAGCGAGTTCCAGGGCGGAGTCATGGGCAGCCTCAACCAGCGCCGGGGCATCATTCTCGGCACCCAGGACGAGGGCGTCTCCTCGGTGGTCGAGGCCGAGGTGCCCCTGGCCGAGATGTTCGGCTACTCGACCCACCTAAGAAGCCTTACCCAGGGCAAGGCCCAGTTCACCATGGAGTTCGCCACCTACCGGCAGGTGCCCAAAAGCATCGGCGAGGAGCTATTGGCCAAGGCCCGGGAGAAAAAGGCCCACGGGGCCTGACGCACAGATCGCCGCGCGCCGTTCGCAGCGGGGCGCTGAAAGGAAAAGCGATGGGAAACACCGTGAGGATACTGGGGGCGGCCACGGGGCACACCTTGGCCAGGGGAGAGCTGGGGGCGATTGTGGCGCGGGCCGGGGCGGGCAAGACCGCGGTGCTGGTGCAGATCGCGCTGGGCTGCCTTTTGGACGGGCGCAACGTCCTGCACGTGGGGCTGGACCAGACCGTGCGGAAGGTGTGCCTGTGGTACGAGGAGGCGTATGGGAATGTGGCCGGGCGCTCGGCCCGGGACAGGACCTCCGCGTGGGACACGATTTTGCCCCACCGGTTCGTGATGGTGTTTCCAAGAGAGGGGTTCACTGTGGCCCAGCTTGAAAGCCGCATCGCGGAGCTTTCGGAGCAGGGCATCTTCCATCCCCAGATATTGGCGGTGGACGGGCTTTCTTTTGACGAAGGAGAGCCAAGGGAGATGCTTCTGGAGATTGCGCGGGTTGCGAGGGAGAACAGCCTGTCGGCCTGGCTTACGGTGCGGACCCACCGGGAGGAGCTGGGTCCTGGAGACCTTGTGCCGCCGCGGTTTTCCCGGGTGGCGGACCTTTTCGCCACTGCCCTGGTTCTCTCTCCCGCCGGAAGGGAGGTGGAGTTGCGGACGCTCTCGCCCGCCACGGCCACCGAGGCTCCGTGCGCCCTGGTTCTGGACCCCACGACACTGACGGTGAAGGAGCGGGGATAGGATTTTTTTCCGATTGCAGGGGATGGAATTGCCGGGTGAACCCGCGCGCGAACGACGCTTTTGCCGCAGGACATTATCCTGGCGCGCGGCGCAGGTTCACCCGACAGGTTCATCAATCGGAACGGAATTCTGACAACCGCCCTACATGCCTCGCCTGAGCCGCTCCAGAGGTTGACACCGGGCCGCCCGCTTTCTATACTTCCCTTTTGCCGGACAGACCAGGAACCTCCGGCGGAACCTTCAGGGAAAAGGCGGGCGGGCCCTTAGAATCCGGCCAGGGGGACGGCGTTGCGGGACACAGTGCTTTTCCATGGCGGCGCGCCGGGCGCGTGGGTCGCCTTCACATCGCCCCGGCGGGTGGTGGCCGCGTGGAAAACCGCGGACGTAATCCCGGCCCTTGAGGAGATCGAGCGCCGCGCGGCCCTTGAAAAACTCCACGCGGCCGGATTTATCGCTTATGAGGCCGCCCCGGCCTTTGACCCCGCCCTCCCCGCTTTTTCCCCTTCCAGCCTTCCGCTTCTCTGGTTTGGCCTGTACACCTCTCCGGAACCCTTCCTCCTGCCGGACATCCAGGGCGTCCCCTCCCCGGTTCCCAGGGACTGGACCCCCACTGTCACCCGGGAGGAGTACCGGAACGCCATCGCCGCCATCAAAGACCACATCGTCCGGGGCGACACCTACCAGGTCAACTACACCTTCCGCCTGCGCGCCCCCTTTGACCAGGACCCTCTCGGACTTTTCGCCTGTCTCATGCGCGCCCAGGAAACACGCCACGCCGCGTTTCTCGACATCGGCTCCCACGCGGTCGCCTCCGTGTCCCCGGAACTTTTTTTCGAGCTCGAAAACGGCCTTCTCAGCTCCAGGCCCATGAAGGGCACGGCAAAGCGCGGGCTTACCCTGGAGGAGGACCGGGAGCGGGCCGAATGGCTTGCGTCCTCGGAAAAGAACCGGGCCGAGAACGTGATGATTGTGGATATGATCCGCAACGACATGGGGCGTGTGGCGGAGGCGGGAACAGTGCGTGTTCCGCGTCTTTTCGAGGTCGAGCGCTACCCCACGGTGTGGCAGATGACAAGCCTTGTGGAGGCGCGGACCCAAAAAAGCCCTGCGGACATTTTCCGCGCCCTTTTTCCCTGCGCCTCCATAACAGGGGCGCCCAAACGCCGGACCATGGAAATCATCCGGGAGCTTGAGACAACCCCCAGGGGGATCTACTGCGGGGCCATCGGCCACATCCGTCCGGACGGGGGAATGCGGTTCAATGTGGCCATAAGGACCGTGGTGGTGGACAAGGCGGCCCGGCAGGCGGAATACGGGGTGGGCGGGGGCGTGCTGTGGTACTCGGAGACAGAGGATGAATACGAGGAGTGCATGACCAAGGCGCGGGTTTTAGGAACAGGCCGTCCGGTGTTTTCCCTTCTGGAGACCCTCTTGTGGGAGCCGGGAAAGGGCTACGCCCTGATGGAGGAGCATCTGGAACGGCTTTCCGGCTCCGCGGAGGTTTTCGGGTTCGCCCCGGCCGCGGAAAACGCGCGCGCGGAGCTTCTTGCTCTTGCGGCCACGCTTCCGGCCTGTCCGCACAAGGTCCGGCTTCTCGCGGACAGCAGGGGGGGGGTGTCCCTTTCGGCAACGCCTATGGAAGGCCGGCAAAACGGTCCGGTGCGCCTTGCGCTGGCAAAGATTCCGGTGGACCCCTCCGACATGTTTCTCTACCACAAGACGACCCACAGGGCGGTGTACGAGGCGGCGCGCGCAGGAGCGGAGGGCGCGGACGATGTGCTTTTGGTGAACACCCGGGGAGAGCTTACGGAGACCGCCATCCGCAATGTGGCGCTGGAACTGGACGGGGTTCTTTGCACGCCGCCCGCGTCCTGCGGTCTTTTGGCCGGGACGTACAGGGGGCGCATGCTTGCCGAAGGCAGGATTTTGGAGCGGGTGCTGACTGTGGGCGATTTGGGCCGCGCCGCGCGGATCGTTGTGATGAACTCCGTGCGGGGGATGGAGGACGCGGTTCTTGTGGCGCCTTCCGGTTAGAATCAGGCGGACGGAATCCTCGGCGGAGCGGAGAGGGCGGGCGTTTCCCCCGGGCCGCCGCTGTACAGCATTTCCGAGGCATCCCGGGTGTAAACACCAGGACGCTCGTAAATCACCAAAGGAGCCTGCACCCTGAGGTCCGGCCCCGCGCCCCGCGCTCCTTCGCACAAAAGAAGCGTCGCGGGGGCTTCCGCCGTGTTGTGGACAAGTCTGAGACGCTTGGGCTCAACCCCTCCGGAGCGCATGGCGTGCATCACCTCCGCCAGGCGTTCCGCGGGATACACCACGGCGAATTTCCCAAGGTGTTTCAGCATGCGCCGGGCGCAGGCCACCACCTCCGCGAGGTCCGCGTGGATTTCATGCCGCGCCATGGCCCGCTGTCCGTCCGGATTCACAAGCCCCGTGCCCATGCGGCGGTAGGGCGGATTGGCCACCACCAGGTCAAAGCCCTTGGGCACCCCCTCAAACGGCAGCTTTCGAAGGTCGCCCGCGAGAATGCGCACCTGGGTTTCCCTGCCGTTCGCCCGGATGTTTTTTTCCGCAAGGGCCGCAAGCCTGGGCTGGATTTCCACGCCTGTGATCTCCACACGGGGGTAGCGGTGGGCAAGCAGAAGCGGGACTATCCCGCATCCTGTGCCCAGGTCCAGCGCCCGGCCAGGTTCCCGCGCCTGGGCGAAAAAGGACAACAGCACAGCGTCCACAGAAAAACGGTAGCCCCGTTTTTCCTGGTAGATACGTATTCTGCCGCCCAGCATGGCGTCCTTGGTCACATCCCCGGCCACATCCCTCCGCGCGCCCGCCTCCCGTTCCATTCCGGCTCCCTGGTCCGGCCCCCCCTGGTTTTATTCCAACAGCCCCGCCTTGAAACGGATTTCCTTCACCAGCTCCGCTCCCAGCTCCTGATTGAGCCGCGCGCGGATTTCCTCTTTCTGGTATTCCAGCTCCTGGCACCAGGCCGCGCTGGCCACCCGGACAATGAGAAGCCCGCCCTTGACAGTCCAGGGTTTGGCCCGCCGGGCCACCGCGGCGCCTGCCGCCTTGTCCCAGACCTCCCACACGCGGTCCAGCTCCGGACAAGCCCGTGTCCGCAGGCTCTTGAGCGCGGCTTCGAGAATTCCGGAGAGAGCTTCCGGACTTGTTCTCTGTTGCGGTTTTTTCCCCATGCTTCAAGGTATGCGTTGGGCGATGCGTCCGTGTCAAGTAAAAACCCTGAATCCGAAAATCCAGCATGAAAAACCTTGCGCCGGATGGACGACAAGTCTTTAATCCTTGACGAAACAGGCGAACATAGCCTATGCTCTTGCCCATGATGCATATAAGTCATTTATTTCCAATGAGAATCATGTAAGGAGCGTGCCATGTCCTGGGACTGGGACAAACTGAAGCAACAGCAGGAAAGCCGGAAAGGAAACAGGGGGGGCATTCCGCCCCAAGTGGACGAGGTCTTCAGCCGGTTCCGCAACACCCATCTGCCGGGGGCGACGGTGTGGGTGATCGCGCTTGGGATTCTTGCCCTTTTCACCCTGGTGTCCACCTTCTACACGATTGACCAGAAAGAGGTGGGCGTTGTCCAGCGTTTTGGGAAATTCGCGCGGGAAACCCAGGCTGGGGCGCATTTCAAGCTGCCCTTTGGCATCGAAAAAGTGACCAAGGTTCCCATCCATCTTGTATTTAAGGAAGAATTCACCGACAAGGCCGGGGACGGGGACGCCGAATACGGCCTGGACACCGAGACCCAGAACGAGGCCCTGATGCTCACGGGCGACCTCAATGTGGCGGTGGTTCCCTGGATTGTCCAGTACCGGGTGAAAGACCCGTACAAATTCCTTTTCAAGGTGGCGGACGTGCGCAGCACCTTGCGGGACCTTTCCGAGAGTTCCATGCGCATGGTGGTGGGCGACCGCAGCATCAACGAGGTCATCAGCAAGCGCGAGGAAATCGCTGTTATGGCGCGGGAGTTTTTGCAAAAGGAGCTGGACGAGGCCGAGACCGGCATTCTCGTCACCACCATCGAGCTCAAGAAAACCAACGTGCCAACCCCGGTGCAGCCCTCATTTAATGAGGTGAACCAGGCTGTGCAGGAAAAGGAGCAGGTCATCTATCAGGCCCGGGAAGAGTACAACAAGGCCATTCCATCGGCCCGGGGCGAGGCGGAACGCACCATCAAGGCGGCGGAAGGCTACGCGCTGGACCGGGTGAACAGGGCCAAGGGCGACGCGGCGCGGTTCACCGCCCAGTACGAGGAATACACGAAAGCGCCGGACGTGACCCGCCGCCGGATGTACCTCGAAACCATGGGCGATGTGCTTCCCAAGCTTGGATCCAAATACATTTTGGATCCCGAAGGACAAAACGTTCTGCCTCTGCTCCAACTTGAGCGCGAACGCGAACCCCAGACGGAGAAATGAGGTCCGGCGTGACGAAAAAAGTGATAGGTCTTATACTGGCGGTTTTCGCCGTGCTCTTCTACAGCGCGGCCTATGTGGTGGACGAGCGGGAGCAGACGGTTGTAACGCGCTGGGGCCAGATAAAGGGAAAGCCGGAGACGACGCCGGGGCTTAAACTTAAGGTTCCCTTTCTGGACAAGGTCCACCGGTTTCCCAAAAACCTGCAAAACTGGGACGGGGTGCCAGGCCAGGTTCCCACCCTTGACAAGACCTTTATCTGGGTGGACTCCTTTGCCCGCTGGCGCATCGTGGACGCGGTCCAGTTTAAAATATCCATAGGCTCCCTGAGCGGCGCCCGGGACCGGCTGGACGACATCATTGACCCGGCGGTCCGGAACGCTATCACCTCGAACAAGCTCATCGAGACCGTGCGCTGGACCAACAGGACGCTGGACACCATGGAGGTGGGGCTGGAAGACGAGGACAAGCCGGTAATCGGCAAGGTTCACATCGGACGCCAGGAAATCACCTCTCAAATCAGGGACGCGGCGGCGGTCAAGCTCAAGGAGTTTGGCATCGAGCTGGTGGACGTGGAAATCAAGCGCCTGAATTATGTCCAGCAGGTGCGCGAGGCGGTGTACAAGCGGATGATAGCGGAGCGCAGGCAGATAGCCGAGAAATTCCGGTCCGAGGGCCAGGGGGAGGCGCGGCGGATACGGGGCGAGATGGAGAAGGAGCTTAAAAAGATCCAGTCCGAGGCGTACCGGACGGGCGAGACCAAGAAGGGCGCGGCGGACGCGGAGGCGACGCGGATTTACGCGGAGGCCTATGGACGGGATCCGGAGTTTTACTCATTTACCAAGACCCTGGACAGTTACCGGGAAGCGCTGGGCAAGGACACCTCGGTGGTGCTTTCGACAGAGAGCGGGTTTTTCAGTTATTTGAAAAGCATCGGGGGGAACCTGGGAGGGGAGTAGGGGCAAGGAGTTAGATTCTATGATTATCCGCGTTTTTTGCGTAGATAAGGGCGCAGCCCGCAAAAACGGGCTGTTTACAGCCATGCCTAAAGCCTAACCCGGCGAATCCGGAGAATTTAGGAGTCAGGAGTCAGGATAAAAAATCATCTTTTGTCGTTTTTCAGTTATAAAATGGGCCTTTTTCCTCATGGCAGCCGCGGTGCGGCAAGGTTTTTGAGATAGCCTGGGGTTTCAACCCCAGGACCACGGCACAGACATTATCTACGCAAAAAACGCGGATAATCCGGACATAGTGCTTATCCCTAAATACTGCTGAGGAGGATTTTAGGGGCACTTTTTCATCGCGGGCGCACGCCGTGCGCCCCTACGGTTATGTGACGTCCGTTATC
>JAGVGH010000162.1 GCA_020057225.1 Desulfobacterales bacterium
GAAGGCTTTAGGCTTTAGGGCTGGCTGCAAACGGCCCTTTTTTAAGGCTGCGCCATTATCCGCGCAAAAAGCGCGAATAATCCAGACATAGAATCTAAATCCCCCCTCACTTGGGAGGACTGTACGTGAGCCATTTTACGCTGGGATGCTGGACGCCTGTTCCCGGCTGCGGATTCCCCGTGTCTCCGGCCAGTTCCCTCACTTGGTTGTGCAGCGCCCGGACCATCTCGTCCTCGATGACCTGGCTTTCCGGGCCTGTCAGGTTTTGCGACGCAAGGCTCCTTTGATAAGGCTCCGCCAGGGAGCGCAGCAGGTCTCCCCCCGAATTTCCCGACAGGGACCTGTCCTCGTCAGGCGCTTCATCGCTCCAGCCTGTTCCGTAGTAGTAACTTTTGGAACGGGACAGGTAGGAAACATAATACAGTTTAAAGGCCGAGGATTCACTGATGCCAAGGGCCGCGTCGTCCAGATAGTATCTTGAAACATCGAAAAGGTCTCCGGTATCACCCCGGACAGCCACCCACACGGAGCCATAAACCAAGGCCCTGCTTCCGGTATTTGTGGCGCTTCCCTCAAAGTCCACGTAATACTCACCAGTACTCAGAACAGGGGCGATGGCGGTGACATTTAAAAACGCCTTGGGCCGCTCCAGCGAGTAGGATTCCCACGTGATTTCATAATCCACATCCTCCCAGTCGTCTTCGGGAATGCCCGCATAATAGCGGAAGACTCCGGTGTCTCCCGGCTGAAGACAGGTGTAAGTCTCGTAACCGAAATCTGTAAGTCTCCAGGTTGTACCGTAGATATAGGTGTAGGCGGTGCTTACGGTTCTTCCCGAAGAGTTCAGGAAGTTGAAGGCGATTTGGATGAATGGCACAACGCGGCTTCCGGAATTGCGCACCTCTCCGACAATATGGACGACACCGGAAGAGAGGTTTTGCCAGATGGCGAGGTCCCCGGAAAGCACGATGTTTTCCCCGCCGCTTCCCTGGGAGGCGAGCGGCGCCGCAGGCTTGCGCTCCAGGGTGATATGCTTGAGCTCACTGCCGCCGGTGTCGGGATTGGTGATGCTGGTGCCGCTGGATTCGGAAGTGCCGCCCGCCGTCTCTTCCCCTTCGCCGGCTCCGCTGGAAGAGCCGCATCCCGCAAGGAAGAGGCACAACAGAGCTGCGAAAAAGACGGACGCGGTGATGCGTCCCGCGGTGGAAAGGGGGCAAGAACGCATACGCCTCATGGCTGCAACCTCCGGGCGCGGGAACCGTCCCGCGCAGATAAAAGACCCCTTCGCCGCCAGGGCGGCGGCTTTTTCATTCACAGCGCGTTGTACGGGCGCGCCAGGGCGGGCATTCCCTCCTTGGCCGCAAGTTCCGCGGCGGCCCGCTTTGCATCGGCGCGCGTGGAATAGGCGCCAAGCCGCACCGCGTGCCAGACCCTGCCCTTTTTGTCCTTGAGAACCAGCACCCGGGGAGCGTATCCCATGCCCCTGAGCTTCACCACCATGTCAAGGGCGTTTTCCTTTTGAATGTATGCCCCTGTTTGAACCGAATAGGCGCTCACGCCACCCCGGGCCGCGGAATCCGGGGTTCGTTTCGCCTTGCCGGTTTTTTTCGGGCGTTCCGGCTGTTCCGCATACGTTTCCTGAACCGGGGCAGGCGCTTCCCGGACAGCGGGCGGGGGTTCCTGAACCGGAACCTCTGGCGGAGTCTCCTGGACAACAGGCGGGGGTTCCGGGGCCGGCGGGGGCGTCCCCTGGACAGGCGGCGCAGGCTCCGGGACAAGAGGGGCGGGAGCCGGCTCCGCGGTTCCGACAATGAGCGGCGCGGGCCCGGGCATGGGCGCCGGCGCGGGCTCCGGAGGGGCTATGGACACGCCGCTGTCCCCGGGGGGCGAAGGGGCCTCCGGCTGAGGGGGGGCGGGCGCCCCTTCATTGGATTCCGCCAGCATCACAGCGCCCGGCCGGGGCTCTCCCCCCGGCTCACCACTGGCCACAGGCGTTTCCGGCGCGCCAAGGGCAACCGGCGCGGGGACCGCGGCCATGTTCATGGGCACGCTTATCTTTCTCCGCACCTCTTTGGGCCGCGCGTCCTGTTCCGGTCCGCCGCCTTTGGTGAACATGGAAAGCCCGTATAAAGCAGCCGCCGTTCCGGCAAGCAGGATAAACACTCTTAGTATCCAGTCGCCCTTTTTGGCCTGGGATTTCCCTTGTGTTCCGGGCTTTTTACCCGCTGATTGCCGCGCGCCCGTTGCCATGCGTGAGCCTCCTTCCAGTCCAAAACGAGTGTTACATGCCTCAATTCCTCCCTTTTAAACGATAACCCCTTTGAAATCAAGAGAAAATCCTTCTAAAACAGATCAACGTGATAAAAGCAGCTCAAGTCCCCTTCTCACAATCATCACTCCAATGGCCGCAAGCAGCAGGCTTGATATTTTCGACAGGGTCTTCGTGCCTGTTCTGCCCAGCACCTTGAGAATGCCCTGGGCAAAGAAGAACATAAGCCCTGCAAGAAACATATTACTGAAAATGGCAAGGGCTGTCAGCCAAAACCCGTGCTGCCTTATAAGGAGAATGGTCGTTGTAAACACCGCAGGACCCGCAAGCAGGGGCACTCCAAAGGGGACCGCGCCAAGACTCTCGGGATCCACGTTCCGGATGGTGTTTTGGGATGTGACAAGGTCTGTCACTGAAATGATGAAAAGAAGCGTGCCGCCGGCGATCATAAAATCCGCCACCGTTATTCCCAGAAGCTCCAGCACCCACACGCCGCCCGCAAGAAACGCAAGGGCCACCACTGTGGCGGTGACAACGGACTGGAACAGCACTCGTCGGACCGCCTGGGCGCTCATGCCTTCGGTGAGGGACAGAAACATGGGCAGGACGCCGGGCGCGTTTACCGCCACGAACAGCGGAACAAAGCAGAGGAAAAAAGCGGACATGGCGGGAACCTTTATTAGATTCTCTATCCGGATTATCCGCGCTTTTTACGCGGATAATGGCGCGGCCTTCAAAAACAGGCCGTTTGCGGCCAGCCCTAAAGCCTAAAGCCTAAAGCCTTCTTTCCGGCTCCGCCGGTTTAGAGCTTATCCATAAATAATCTTATTGCAAGGGATTCCCCTGTTCGGGCGCACGCCGTGCGCCCCTACGGCAATGGAACCCGAGCCATCGGAGCGC
>JAGVGH010000277.1 GCA_020057225.1 Desulfobacterales bacterium
GCGCTCCGATGGCTCGGGTTCCATTGCCGTAGGGGCGCACGGCGTGCGCCCGAACAGGGGAATCCCTTGCAATAAAATTATTTATGGATAAGCTCTTAATAAAAAATCATATTTTATTGTATTTTTTTGTTATAAAATTGGTATTTATCCTCATGGAAGCCGCGGTGCGGCAAGGTTTTTGGTCTAGCCTGGGGTTTCAACCCCAGGACCATGGCAACAGACTCGCCGCCTTCGCCCCCCTCATGTCGCAAAAGCCAGCGCCTGGGCGCTCCGGCAGGGAAGATACAGGCTCAAAACCGGGGCGCCGTCATGGTCCGGGCTTGTGAAGTGTCTCTGCCCCGGCCTGAGACGCCTGTGGCCGCCGTACTTGCGGGCGTCAGAGTCCAGGATGACCCGGTATTCCCCCGCCGGGGCATGGACTTTGTATCCAAAGTGGGAGGCGGCGGGATGGAAGTTGAAGACAAACACCACTCCGGCCCTTTCAAACGCCAAAACCTTGTCTGTGTTGTGCTCGTGCAGAAGCGCCAGATTCCGGCTTTCATACACCCGCCGCTCCAGAGCCATCCGGAGCATGTCCCTGTCAAAATTTGCCAAAAGCTGATACTTGAGGTCCGGCGCGTCCACAAGGCTCCACTGGCGCCGCGCGTAACAAAAGGACCAGTTGTTGCCTTCCCTGGGGAAGTCTATCCATTCCGGATGGCCAAACTCGTTGCCCATGAAATTTAAGTATCCGTGCCCGGCTGTGGCAAGGGTCACCAGGCGGATCATCTTCCACAATGCGATTGCCCGGGCCACGGAAAGGTCCGGGTCTGACAGCCGCATGTGCCGGTGCATGGCCGGTCCCGCCAGGCGGAATATAAGGGTCTGGTCCCCCACCAGCGCCTGATCATGGCTTTCCGCGTAGCTGACGGTCTTTTCCTCCTGCCTGCGGTTCGTCATCTCGAACCACAAATGCCCGATATGCCAGTGCTCGTCCGGAGTGTCTTTCACCAGTTTGATCCAGTAATCCGGAACCCCCATGGCGAAGCGGAAGTCAAAGCCGATGCCCCCTTCCTCCTGGGGAAGGGCGAGCCCGGGCATGCCGCTCATGTCTTCGGCCACGCACAGGGCGTCAGGCCGGAGGGAGTGGACGAGGCTGGTGGCAAGGGAAAGATATAAAAGGGCGTTTTCGTCCGTATTTTGGCCAAAATAGTCCTCATAGGACACAAACGCCCTGTTTAATCCGTGGTCGCGGTACAGCATGCTGGTCACGCCGTCAAAGCGAAACCCGTCAAACCGGTACTCATCCAGCCAAAACCGGCAGTTGCTCAAAAGAAAATGGAGGGTTTGAGGCTTGCCATAGTCAAAACACCGGGAACCCCAGGCCGGATGCGTTCCCCTGGCGCCCTCATGGAAATACAGCCAGGGCGTGCCATCGTACAGGGAAAGCCCCTCAACCTCGTTCACCACCGCGTGGGAGTGGACAAGGTCCATAAGCACCGCGATGCCCATTCCATGGGCCGTGTCCACCAGGGCCTTGTGGTCCTCGGGCGGGCCGCAGCGGGATGTGGCCGCGAAAAAGCTGGAGACCTGGTAGCCGAACGAGGCGTAGTAGGGGTGTTCGGCGACAGCCATGAGCTGGATGGTGTTGTAGCCGGCGCGGGCGATTCGGGGCAAAACGTTTTCAGTGAACTCGCGCCAAGTGCCGACCCCTTCGCGCTCCTGGGCCATTCCGGCGTGGGCCTCGTAGATGAGAGGGGGGGCGTTTGAGCGCCGGAAGTCCGGGTGCCGCCAGACATAGGGTGTTTCGGGTCTCCAGACCTGGGCGCTGAAGATGTCGGTGGCCGGGTCCTGGACCACCCTCCGGGCGTGGGCGGGAACGCGCTCGCCGTATCCGCCGGGCCAGTGGACGCAGACGCGGTAATAATCGCCGTGGGACAGAGCGCCGGCTGAAAGGCGGAGTTCCCACACGCCTTCGCCCCGGGGCTTGAAGGCAAAGGCCGCGTGCTCCCCCCATCCGGTCCGGTTGCCAACCAGATAGATTTTCGTGGCGTTGGGGGCCCATTCCCGGAACACCCATTCCCCGTTTCGGAAATGCAGGCCGAAAAACTCGTGGGCGGAGGCGAAATCCGGAAGGGAAACAAGTCCCCTGGTAAGCCGTTCCTCGGTCTCCCGCACGCCCAAAAGGCGCCGGGCCAGGATTTCCTTGTAGGGGGCAAGCCCCGGGTCCAGGGAAACCAGACGCTCCGCGCGGGCCGTTATGTCCAGCGGTATGTCCATGGGCGGCTCTCTTTCCGCGGCGTGTAGAACCGGAAGCGCACGCCGTTATTTCTGCTCCCCCAGAAACGCCGGGAGCATCACCCGGAAGGTGGCGCCCTCGCCAGGAACACTCTCCACCGTGATGTCCCCGCCGTGGTCGCGGATAAACCCGTAACACACCGAAAGCCCGAGGCCAACCCCCTTCACCGAGTCCTTGGTCGTGAAGAACGCCTCGAAAATTTTGTCCCTGTGTTCGGGGCGGATACCGGTGCCGGTGTCCGTTACATCCACCAGGACCCGTCCGTCCGAGGTTCTTGTGCTGACCGAGAGGGTTCCGCCCTCGGGCATGGCGTCCCGGGCGTTGGCCACAAGATTTAAAAACACCTGCCGGAGCTGGTTTTTCGAGGCTTTCACCTGCGGCAGCCCGTCATCGAACCGGGTCCGGATGGCGATGTCATGCTCGCGAAGCTGTTTTTCATGGAGGAGAAGAATCTCGTCCAAAAGGGTGTTTATGTCCGTGACCTGGCGTTCCTCCTGGTCCGGTTTCGAGAAAGTGAGCATTTTCCGCAGGAGTTCCGACAGGCGGACTGTTTCCGACAAAGCCATTTCCAGGATGCGCCGCCGTTTGCTCTCGGGTTTGATTTCGGATTTTAGGAGCTCAAGGGTGTTCATGATGCCATAGAGCGGGTTGTTAAGCTCATGGGCGACCTGGGAGGTGAGCCGTCCCATGGCGGCGAGTTTTTCAGATTGGAGGAGCTGCTGCTGGGTGTCCCGGAGTTTTTGCTCCATGGCCAGACGTTCCCGGAGGTCCACCAGGATGCCCACTGTGTAGGCTTCTTTGCCGAGGCTGTCGTAAATGATGGCGGCGGAAAGGTTGGATTCCACGATTTGTCCGTCCCGGCGCTTGGCCACCAGGGGGTAGGAGCGCAGTTTCCCCACGCCCCCGTATTCCGGAGAGCGCAGCATGCGCATGACTTTATATGCCATCCCTTCGGGATAGACGGAGACAATGTTCATTTTTCCCAGCACCTCCTCGGCGCGGTAGCTCAGGAGGTCTTCGGCCGAACGGTTCCAGCAGATGATGTTGCCGCGCATGTCCGCGGCGATGATGGCGTTGGGAGAGCTTGCGATGAGTTTGTTGAAGAAGTCGTTGGCCTCCCGGAGTTTTTTCTGCATCTCTTTGGTTTCCGAGAGGTCTATGATGATGCCCTCGTATCCGAGAACCCGGCCTTCGAGGTCGTAACGGACGTTGGAGTTGAGGAGCACCGAAATCGGGCTGCCGTTTTTCCGTTTGAACTCGACCTCGTAGTTCACGACGCTGCCGTGGCGCTCGATCATTTCCTGGAACCGGTGCCTGTCGTCCGGACGGAGATACGCGTCGCGGGTGATGTCCACGGCGAGGAACTCCTCTTTGCTTTCGTAGCCGAGCATGTCCAGGAGGCAGGGGTTCGCGTCCAGCCATTTGCCTTCTTTGCTGGAGACATAGACCCCGCAGCTCACATGGCGGAAAAGGCGCGCGTAGTCCAGTTCTGTCACGCGCAGCCTTTCCTCCTGTTTGCGGTAGGCTGTCACGTCCCGAAGGATGGTCATCTTCGAGACCGTGTCCTCCGAAGTGCGAAGAGGCATCTCCGTCACCTCGTAATACCGGTCCTCGTCCTCCCTGTGGTACTCGAAGCGCAGGACCTGGTTTTGAGAGACCACATCGTCCACCCGGCACCATGGGCATTTGTCGGAGAATTTGCCGATGACCTCATGGCATTTTTTCCCGACCCCCTCGCCAAAGCGCTCCGCCATGACGGGGTTCATGTATTCGAGGATGTGGTCCTGGTTGATGATATAAATGCCGTCTTTAATCGCCTCGAAAACGGAGGTGAGCGTTTTTTCAACGTTGGCCATGGTGTCGCCTCCTTTTCGTCAACGTTTTTTAGGGCCGCCCTGGCGGATGTTTGGCGGTCCGCAGGTTCGTCATAAGGCGTGGGCAAGGCAACAAGGTCTCCGCTCCCGGTGCCGCCGCGCGGGCGCAAAGGAGGCGCGGCGGAAGGCGGGAAGGAAGCCCGCAGTCATCCTTTCGGGCATGCTGTCAAGGTGCCGGAGCACGCCGGGGGCGCGCTGAAAGGCAGCGCTCCGCGGGCGGGCGGGATGATGGGGGAAAGGCCGGGATTCGGGCGCGCGGACTGGTTTTTTCCATGCGGCCCTAGCCTTTTGAATTGTAATGTGGGGAAGCGCGGGATGCAAGAGTTTTGCGGTGGTGGACAGGGGGGTTTTTAAGGAATTTGGAGGTTTTTCAGGTTTGCAGAGGCAATTGCAAAATAAAGCGTAGATTGGGTGGTTCCGTGCCGCAAGGCCCGGGTTCACCCAACATTTCTAAATGATTCATATCTGTTGGGTGAACCTGCCCTTCGGGCGGAACCAC
>JAGVGH010000198.1 GCA_020057225.1 Desulfobacterales bacterium
GGCAAAGGCGTCGTTCGCGCGCGGGTTCACCCGACAATTCTATCCCCTGCAATCGGAAAAGAATTCTGACAACCACTATAAGCCACGGAGGAATCCATGAGCAGCGGCGCGGCAAAGAAACTTCCATTCCTCGACAGGTATCTCACCCTGTGGATATTCTCCGCCATGTTTCTGGGCGTGGGCGCCGGATATTTCTTCCCGGGGGCAAGGGATGTTGTCAACCGCTTTTCTGTCGGCGCCACCAACATCCCCATCGCCTTTGGCCTTATCCTCATGATGGTTCCGCCGCTGGCCAAGGTGAAATACGAAAAGCTGGGCTTTGTTTTCAGGGATGTGAAAGTCCTGGCCCTGTCGCTCGCTCAAAACTGGATAATCGGTCCGGTCCTCATGTTTGTCCTCGCCGCGGTCTTTCTTTCCGGACACCCGGAGTACATGGCCGGTCTCATCCTCATAGGCCTTGCCCGCTGCATCGCCATGGTCATTGTGTGGAACGATCTCGCCTTGGGCGACAGGGAATACTGCGCCGGGCTTGTGGCCTTCAACTCCATCTTCCAGGTGCTCTTTTTTTCCGTGTACGCATATATTTTCATCACGGTTCTGCCCGGCTGGCTCGGCCTTGCCGGCATGGAGGTCAACATCTCCATGGGGCAAATCGCCAAAAGCGTCTTCATCTACCTGGGCGTCCCGTTCATCGCCGGAGCGCTCTCCCGTGTCATCGGCCTTAAAACCGTGGGGGTGCAACGCTATGAGGAAAACTTTCTTCCCAAAATCAGCCCGGTCACGCTCATCGCCCTTCTTTTCACCATCCTTGTCATGTTCTCCCTGAAGGGCGACGTGATTGTGCAACTGCCCGTGGATGTCCTGCGGATAGCCCTTCCCCTGTGCGTGTATTTCATCGTCATGTTCTTCGCCTCGTTTGTCCTTTCCATGCGCGCGGGCGCGACCTATGAACAGTCGGCCACGCTTTCCTTCACCGCGGCCTCCAACAACTTCGAGCTGGCCATCGCCGTGGCGGTGGCAGTGTTCGGCCTTGATTCCGGCCAGGCTTTTGCCGCGGTCATAGGGCCCCTTGTGGAGGTGCCTGTGTTGATCGCCCTGGTCAACGCGGCCCTGTGGTTCAAGCGCCGCTTTTTCCCTTACGCCGTGGAAACCCCGACCGGGGTGTGCCATGTGACGTGCAAGCCATGAGCGAAGGATTTGTGATGTATGGTCTGAATATCCGAAAACTTGGGCGCGCCGTTTTTCAGGCCGCGGCCCTGGCGCTTTTGGGTCTTGGAATCGGGATGCTTGTCAACCGTTTCCATCCGGAGGGGATTCCCCTTGTGGCGGACTGGTCCCCCGAGGCGCGGCTTAGGGACGCCTCGGGCGGGACCATGGTGCTTCCCATTGAAAAGGCGGTGGAGTTTTACGAGGCGCGGGAGGCTTTTTTTGTGGACGCCCGGCCCGCCCATGAGTACGCGGAAGGACATGTGCCCGGGGCGCTCTGTGTGCCCTGGCAGGAGGTTGACGAATATCTGGACGCGCTCCTGGAAAAGGTTCCCGACACCAACGCCATCCTCGTTGTGTACTGCGACGGCGAGGCATGCGCCCTGAGCGAGGATTTGGCCGTGTTCCTCAAGGACATGGGATATGTCAACGTGAAGGTGCTGGTGAACGGCTGGACGGAATGGCGCACCCGCGGGTGGCCGGTGGAGCGCGGCGCGGCGGAAGGGAAGGGGGCATGACGGAGACAGTTGGAAAAGGGGGAGAGAACAAGGGCGCGGGGCGAAGGGCCATTCCCTGGCTTCTGTTGGCCCGGCTGGCCCTGGGAGGGATTTTTATATACTCCAGCGCGGACAAGATTCTGCATCCCGGGGATTTCGCCAGGGCGGTGTACAACTACCAGATTCTCCCCCGCGCGCTCATCAACCTTGCGGCCATCGCCCTGCCCTGGGCGGAGCTCGCGCTGGGACTGTGCCTTGTCACCGGGGTCTGGCTCCCCGGAGCCGCGCTTTTTACTAATTTGCTGCTATGGGCGTTTTTCGCCGCGCTGCTCGTCAACCAGGTCCGGGGAATAGATGTCCATTGCGGATGCTTTTCCTCCCGGCCGGACCCTGCCTCGCCGCCTCCCACAGCGTGGTATCTGGTCCGGGACTCCGTGTTTCTGCTATTGGGCGGCTCCGTGTTTTTTCGCGTGTTCCTGAAACCCAGGGCCGGGAAAAACGCCTCTCCGGCCGCGGATGGGCAAACACCTCCATCCGAGGAGCAATCTCCATGTTTGGACGGATGATGCTGGTTTGGTTTGTTGTTTTGGCCATGATGCTGGTTCCCCTGTCCTGTGACTCCAACAAAGAGGGGAAAGGGCCCCCCGCCCCCCAGGGTGGAGCACAAGAGGCCCAGGCCGGCGAGACTCCACGGCCCGGCCCTGCTCCGGCGGCGCCGCGACATGCCTCCCCGGCTCCGGCAATGCCCCCGCAGACCCCGGCCGCGGCGGCTCATGAGGCGGAGCAAGCCGGGGCAAAGCCTGTGGTGATTCCCACGCCGGGCATGGTGACCCTGGTGGATTTGGGCGCGGGCAAATGCATTCCCTGCAGGATGATGGCGCCCATTTTGGAGGAGCTAAAAAAAGAGTACGCGGGCCGCGCCTCTGTTGTTTTCATTGATGTGTGGGAAGATAAAAAACAAGCGGAACGTTTTAAAATCCGGGCCATTCCCACCCAGATTTTCTACGGAAAGGATGGCAAGGAAGCGGGGCGCCACACGGGCTATCTGGATAAAAAAAGCATCGAGCAGGTTTTCGCGGATCTGGGAGTTTCCAAGGAGGGCTGATGCTGTCTGACTTGTTTATCGCGGTGAACACGTGGATCGCCGGGGAAGGGCTTTTACTGCCCGCCCTTGGCTGCTTTCTCTGGGGCATGGTGAGCGTGTTCTTTTCACCGTGCCATCTGGCGTCCATTCCCCTCATTGTAAGCTACGTGGCCGGACAGGCCGAAGGGGTCCGCGCCTACCGCGCCGTGTGGTACGCTCTCGCGTTCTCCTCGGGTCTTTTTCTTTCCATCGCCACGGCGGGCGCGGCCTGCGCGGTGTTGGGCCGAATGCTGGGGGAAACCGGCCCCTGGTGGACGGTTCTGGCGGGCGCTATTTTGATTTGGGTGGCGTTGGACATGCTGGGGGTAAAAGCCTGCTCCATCCGGGGCGGGCTGACGGGGCGGCTCAGGGTGAAGGGGATTTTTGGCGCGTTTGTTCTGGGTCTTGCCTACGGCCTTCTTTCCGGCTCCTGCACCTTTGGCTTTATAGCTCCCATTCTCGCCATCATCACCGTGCAGGGCAAAATCACCGCGGGCGTGGTCTATATTTTGCTGTTTGCCCTGGGCCACTGCCTGCCCATTGTTGCGGCGGGCGGGAGCATGGCCCTGGTCAGGCGTCTGCTTGAAAACAGCCGCTTCCAGTCAGGAAGCCTGTGGTTCCGCAAATGCGCCGGAGCGGCCATCGCCTGCCTGGGCGCCTATTTCATCCTCCTGCCCTTTATGCCGTTCTTCGCCGGGCCCGCGCCCAAATAGGGGCGCCGGCCCCGCCCGGGGTCTTTTATCCCTTCCCGTCTTTCTCCTTCAGCCATTCCAACGTGGGCTTCCAGACGGTTTCCGGCGCCTTCCTTCCCACCGCCAAATCCAGGTGGCCCGCGTTGCGCACGCCAATCATGTTGTCCCTGCGCACCGGCGTCAAGACCTCGTGGGCCAAAAGCACTGTGTCCGGCGGGGCTATCATGTCGTACTGGCCAAAGAAGAACAGAAAATTGGTCCTCTCCCGCTTGACGTAGCTCATGGCCTTCATAAGGTTGGGGCTGAACTCCTCGCAGTCCAGGCCCTTTTCGATGATGCCCGTGAAGCATTCCTGAAGTGAAAGGGGAATGGGTTCCACGATGTCGCCGATGAGGGTTTTCACGGCCGGGGCCGAGATGTTTCCCGGATTCCAGAGAAGCAGGGTTGCCGGGAAATAGCGGCACATCCATCCCGGGGCGCGGCGGATGAGGCTGGTGATGGGGACGAGGTTTTTGGAGATTCCGGAAAGGAGGGCGCCCTCCTCGAAGCCCAGTCCCCGGGTTGCCATGTTGGCGAGGGGGATGAACCGGACGAAAATCTGATTGAGGGTGATTGGGCTGCCGATGGTGACGACGTTTTTGACCCGGATGTCTCCGTGCTTTGCGAGGTAGGCGTAGATGAGCATGCCGCCCATGGAGAAGCCCACCCAGGAGATGCTGGAGGTGCCGGAATCCCGTGCGACATAGTCCACCACCTGTGGGATTTCGGTGTCCACCATGCCGGAGAATTTGAGGTTTGCCGGGGCTTTGTAGGTTTTGCCGAAGTATCTGCTGGCCGGGCAGCTTGTTGCCACGTAGCGGTTGTGGAGGCGTTCGGTAAAGGAGGGGTTGTAGAGATAGACGGAGAATCCCTCGGAGGCGAGGAGGTTGGCGAAGGAGGCGGTGTTGTTGAGTTTGAGGAAGCCGCCGTCCGGGGCGATGCGGAACATGTCGGCGTTGGAGGCGATGCCCGCGGCCATGATGACCGGTCCGCGCCAGGGGCCGCCGGGGGAGGCGGTTTCGATTTTTTTAATGAAGATCTCGGTGCCGCCTTCCTGGGCGAAGTGGTCGGAGGCGAGGAGAAGGCGTCCGGAGACGGGCCGGGTCCGGCTTGGCAGAAGGGTTCCCGGGTTGTCCCTCACGGCTGGCCCAGGCATGTCGCGCGCCTTCGCATGGGGGTGGAGCGCCTGGCGGGATGGCCGGGCGGGTTTTGCCTCATAGTCAAGTGGAAGGGTATGATATTTGTCTGTTGGAGTCAACGGGGAATTGTTAAGGGGAGTCATTGGGGGGTTGAGGGCAGGGGCAGGAGAGGGGAGGGTTGATGCCGCGGTATCTGGATTTATGCGGGCTGGAAACGGCAACATTTTGTTTTTGTTTGAGAAAAAAGGCCAGAGTATTCCGAGCGCGCGTTTTATTTAAAAGGATAGTGTTATTAAAGGGTTAGGGGCTTGGGACGGGCGGTTCTGGAAAGGAAAGAAAAATTTTGGAAGGTGAAGACAGGGCTTGACATGAATGACGCGCCGCGTCATATTGGAAGAATCCAAAGGTGGCGCTCCCGCCACAACTCTTCCCCGCGCGGTTTGCAACCCGTCACACCCTCACGAGGAGAATCCACCATGACCAGAAAAGCAGCCCCCGCCAAAAAAGCCCAAAAGCCGGTGTCCGAGTTCTACGTCGTCCGCACCATCCAGAGGGCCACGGACACCACCGCCAGCTTCATCAAAGGCACCAACGAAAAATACGTGAAGAAGACCTTCGAAAGCGGCAAGTTTTTTGTCGAGGATGTCTCCAAGGGCACCTACGAGGCGCTCGGCGGCGTGATCGAAGACAGCAGGAAGTTCATCACCCGCATTCCCGCTGTTGAGAAAATCGTGTCGGGCATCGGCGCCGAGGGCCAGGAACACGTGGTGGTCCGGACCTTCAAGAAAGCCAGGAAAAACACCTCCACGGCGCTCAAGAGCACCAACGAGATCATCAAAGACTACAACGAGAAGTACATGAAGAAGTACATCGAGACGGGCAAACTCTTTGCCGGCGAGTTTGGGAAAAACGCCCGGGTCGCCATTGACGGCGTGGTCGCGGACGGCCTCAAGGTTCGGGACATGGTTACGGGCGCTGTGGACCTGAAAGTGGTCAAGGCTCTTGGCGCGGTGACGGCCAAAGCCAACCTGCCCACCAAGGACGATCTCAAGAAGCTCACCACCGCCATTGAGTCTTTCAACAAGAAGGTGGAGAGCCTGGTCAAGCAGGCGAAGTAGGTTTTGCAAGCCACGCGCGCGGCGGCTGTCTGCCGGGGTTCCGGAAAGGGCCCGCGCGCAGGCGGAAGCCGCAGATGATGGCCGCGGCGGAGGCGCCTTCCCAGGGAAGGCCCCCGCCGCGGCCATTGCTTTTTTGGGGGCGACAGGCCCTGGACACCGCGTGTCCGGGCCTTGCGTCCAGATTCCGATGGTGCTATGTTTCAGGCTTGTCCAAAAAAAGCGGCGGCAAGACTTCCCTTCCGGAAAACTTTTCTCCGGGGATTATGAAAGGTGTTCCCATGCAGACCGCGCTCGTTTACATGACCGCGCCGGATATGGAAAAAGCGCGCGAAATCGCCGCGCGCCTTGTTGAAAAAAGGCTGTGCGCGTGCGTCAACATGCTGCCCGGCATGGAGTCCATTTACCGCTGGGAGGGAAAAACCGAAACCGCCCGGGAGGTTGTCCTTATCGCAAAAACCAAAGCCTTGGCCGTTCAGAATCTTGTCGAGGAAGTCCGGGCCATTCACCCTTACCAATGCCCGTGCATTGTGTCCGTTCCGGTCACCGGGGGCTGCCAGGAATTCCTGGACTGGATCGCCCGGGAAACACGGTAGCGCAATGGCTGGCTGTAAACGGCCCGTTTTTGCGGGCTGCGCCATTAGCTACGCAAAAAACGCGGATAATCCGGACATAGAATCCAAGCCCCTAAAGCCTGACTATGCGCGCTTTTTCCCTTTGGCCTGCTTCATCTGCCGGGCTTTCTTGAGGGTTTCCCCAAGGTTCCGCTCCGCGGCGTTTTTCTTGCGGAGCGCCGTGAGGGTCTGGGCCGACAAAGGCTGCCTGGGGGCGAAACCGTATTTGGCCCGGTATTCCTTGGCAGTCATCCCGTGATCCTTGAGATGGCCGTTGGTAAGCTGGCGGAAACTCTTGCCGCACTCAAGGCAGAACACCTTGTTTTTCCTGATGGACTTCCTGGGGTCCGCCCGAAGCGCCTCCAGCCACGCGCCGCCTTCCGGCTCCTGCTCCGCGGCGGGAACCGCCGGGGCCGCCTCGACCGCTCCCGCGCTCCCTTCCTCTTTTTCCCGGAGCATGGACAGGGTCTGAAACGTCTTTTTAATAGCTCCGCTGAGTTCCTCCGGAGTCATTCCCCTAAGCGCCGCCTGCGCGGTCACGATTTGCGCGGCCAGTTCCGCCAAAGACTTGCCCATCTGTCCACCTCCTTGGGTTACGGGTTGCCGGTCCGCGCGGGACTTCCCGGGACCGTGTCACTGAAAAAGGGCGGGGAGCTTTGGCCCGGCGGTTATTTTCCGGCCAAAAGGGGATTCCGCCGGGGATCGCACGCGATGATGGTCGTCACCGAGACGCAGGTGGCGACATATTCCATGATGCTCCGGACCACCGAGGGCGCCTGGTCGTATTCTTTCTTGATGCCTTCGATGTCCAGCGTTTCGGTCTGGAAATCCGCGGAACCCAGCACATAGGCGGAATGGGGTTCATGGTCTATGTTCATGAAAGGCACCCTGCCCAGGAAATCCCCTTTGGAGAGGTTTAAGAGGGGGGCGTCCCCGGTTTTGGACTTGCGGATGACGGCCGCTGTGCCCTGGGTGATGCGCAACACCCTGTCCTCGTCCGCGCCCTGGTCGAAAATCTTTGTTTTTCCCTGGGTAAAGTCATTGAGGTTGATGGTTCCAAGATGGGCCTCGACAACCCGGTTGGTGACCTCGACCAGACGCTTGTCAAGGCTCATGGCAAGGCGGCGGAGCTCGTAAGAGATGCAGGAGAACTCCGTGTGGATGCGCTGAAGGTCCAGCACTCCCAAAACCACCTCCCCCACCGCCCGGACTGTGGCGGTCCGGATGCTCTTCTGGCCCAGAAGCGAGGAAATGTTGCCCACCACGGCGCCCGGGCCAATGCGGCTTATACGCAAGGGGCCCTTCGGGGTTTCGCGGATGACATCCGCGTAGCCGTCCACCACCACGCAGACCCATCCGCCGTGGCGGCCCTCCAGGACAATGGTCTCGCCGTCCGGGAACTCGTTTTCATCCACCACGTAATTGTAGTTGGCGATTTGCCGTTTGATGACCGGGATGCCCGCGCTTTTCTCCCTGTCGTCCGCGGGCTTTTTGGGGGCCTGGGCGCCCTCGGGACCCACCTTGGCGATTTCGCCCTCGTCCAGCATCCGGACACCGTCCATGACGATTTCCATGAGGCTGGACTGAACAGTGCGTTTGCCCTTGAATTCGCCGTCTGTGAACTCGAAGGTTCCCTCGATCCAGCCGAAAAGGGCATAGACAGCGTCCAGGCCGTTTTTGCCGGGGCATCCGGCGTCCACCGCCTGTCCCTCTGAAAATTTGATGTGTCCGTTGTCAGGGACGTGAGGGGAGAAGATGCGCAATGTGCCGGTCGCCGAATTCCCGCCAAGAAGCTGGAGGACTTCCGCGAGGGGCAGAAAGCCAAGGTCGCCTTTCAGTACAACGCTCGAAGCCATCGGGACGCTTTGCTCCATGCCATGGGAGGGACGCCGGGGCTGGCGGGAGGGCGATGCCGCATCCCGGGGAGTTGGGCCGCGCGCTGCAGCGTGCTCGGAGTTTTGAAAGAAATAACAGATTCCTCACCGACTTATCAAGCTTTTTATATATAGCGGCATAAATAATTGCGCATCTTGCATGCGAGGGCGGCCACAGGGGGCCGTCCCTACGGGGGAAATTCCGGCGGGGGAAGGCCCCGCGCCTGCCCTTTCATGCGCGTTCAGAAGTGTCGCCATGTATAGTAACCTTTGGAGACCGTTCCTGAAATGTCCGTGCCGGGCCGGGGCGGGAGTCAGGCGCTGGTTCCGCGAGCGGGCCGGGGTCTGATGTTTTTCCTTGGCGCGCCCCCATACCCCCTGTTTTTAGGCGTTATTTTTTCACGTCTTCCTTCTTTTTTATGGTTTTCATGCCCGCCTTTTGATAAAATACGCTCAAAACACCCGAAGAATGCCTAACTATTTTGCTTGGCAGAAAAGTTTGTTACACTACGTTTGCTTCACGGGGCGCGTGAAACGCTTTGCGCGCCGCGCGCCCCGGCGAGGAGTCAACTGTGGACTACATAGCATGGCTGTCCGCCCACTGCCGCCACAAAGTCATGCAGGCGGCCGACGCGCTGCGCCACATCAAGCGCGGCTCCCGGGTCATCATCGGCACCGGGTGCGGCGAGCCCCAGCATCTGGTGCGCACCCTCGTGCAAATGCCCGAGGCCTACGATATGACCATCTACCAGATGCTCTCCATGACTCTTTCCCAGTATGTCAGGGACCCGGAATTTTTGCGCCGCTTTCAGCTTAAAATGTTTTTCGTCTCGGAAAGCATGCGAAGGGCCGCCTCCGAGGGCAAGATAGACTACGTCCCCGCCTATCTCTCCCAGATTCCCAAGCTGTTCGCGAGCCAGCGCATCGCCTTGGACGCCGCCCTGGTCCAGGTGAGCCCGCCCGATAAATACGGGTACTGCTCCCTGGGGGTTTCCGTGGATGTGACAAGGTCCGGGCTTGAAAGCGCCAAGTACGTGGTGGCCCAGGTCAATCCCCAGATGCCCCGGACCTGGGGCGACAGTTTTGTCCACATCAACGACGTGGACGCCTTTGTGCTGTATGAGGAGCCTCTGGTCTCCTACCAGCCCACCATCCAGGACGAGGAGGTCGCGCGGCGCATAGGGATCTACGTTTCCCAGCTTGTGGAGGACGCGGCCACCCTTCAGGTGGGTTTTGGATGGCTCCCCAACGCGGTGCTTAAATATTTGGACCATAAAAACGACCTTGCCCTGCACACCCAGGTCATCACGCGGCCCATGCTGCCCCTCATCAAAAAAGGCGTCATCAACAACCGGAAAAAAACCTTCCTTCCGGGACGGGCGGTCGCCTCCCTGTGCATGGGCGACGAGGAGCTGTACCGCTACGTGGACGACAACCCCTTCTTCTATTTCCGAAGCTCGGAGTTTGTGAACGACCCCACAGTCATCGCGCGGAACGACAAGCTCATCTCCATCAGCTCCGCCCTGGAGGTGGACCTGACAGGCCAAGTGTGCAGCGACTCCATGGGGTATATCTTTTACTCCGGCATCGGCGACCAGGTGGACTTTCTCCGGGGCAGCGCCATGAGCAAGGGCGGGTTTTCCATCATCGCCTTGCCCAGCACCGCGAAGAACGGGCAGGTTTCGCGCATCGTGCCCCATCTCACCGAGGGTGCCGGCGTGGCCACCACCCGCGGCGACGTGAATTTTGTGGTCACCGAGTACGGAATCGCGGAGCTGCAGGGCCAAAGCATCTATCAGCGGGTTGTGGAGCTGTCCCAGATCGCCCATCCCAAATTCCGCGGCCTGCTCATGGAGGCCGCCAAGGAGCGGCGCTATATTTTCGCGGACCAGATGGCGCCGCCCGAGGATGATTTGCTGTTTCTCGAGGAGTACAAGACCAGCATGTGCCTCAAGAACGGCAAGACTGTGGAGTTCCGTCCCCTGTTGCCTTCGGACGAGATCGCCTACCGGGACTTTTTTTACTCGCTCAAGGAGGAGTCTATTTACTACCGGTTTTTCCACAACAAGAAGAGTTTTTCCCACGAGGTGGTGCAGAAGCAGTGGGCGCATGTGGATTACCGGAAAAACATGTCGCTGATTGGTCTGGGACCCAAGGGCGGGTACAAGGAGATTGTGGCCATGGGCTCCTACGCGCGGGCGGAGGAAGGGGACTGGGCGGAGGTGGCGTTTGTGACCCGGGAGAACTACCAGGGGCACGGCATAGCCTCGTACCTTTTGAAGAAGCTCGAGGAGATCGCGCGGCAGAACGGGTACAAGGGGTTTACGGCGACGGTGCTGAGGGACAATCAGCCGATGATCCGCACGTTTGAGAAGCGGTATCCCCACGCTAAAAACCGGCTGGAGCCGGGCGGCGAGCTGTATTTTGAGATGCCGTTTGACCGTCCTCCGGAATGGAGGCCGGAAGAGGAGCAGAAGAAGGGTCCGGGGACGCCGCGGATGTCCGTGTAGGGGGGCTGGTTTATGGCGCGGGAAGAGCGGCGTTTTCCGTCCCGATACCCGCGCCGGTTTGGCATCCCCGGAAGGCATGCGGCGCCTGTGGGGCGCGGGAGGGCGGTGTACCCAACAATTATATCATTATTCCAAGGTGTTGGGTGAACCTGCCCTTCGGGTGGAACCACCCAACCTACGTGTAACCCTCTCGTAAAATTATGATGCAGCCCGGGTGGTTCTGCGCGGAGCGCAGGTTCACCCGACAATATCCTCCTCTATCTTTAAGCAAGAATGCTCATATAAGTTAGCGCCTATGGGGGGAGGGCCAGGGTGAGGGGGAATCCTAAAGTTAATGGCATTGAAATAAAAACGGGCCGGAATCCCCGGCCCGTTTTCAGGTAGCGGTGGAACGGAACGGCTATTTGCCCTTGCCCATGCTGGCGCGTTTGGACGCCTTGAGGGGGTTGATTTTAGCCTGGGAGGCCACCGCGCGGGTGATGTGGGTGGCGAGGTTGCAGGAGCCGATTTTCCATTTGGCCGCAGGCTCAGGGCAGGAGGCGCAATAGGAGCCGGACGCTGTTTCCACGACGCGCTGGCATCCCTTGCATTCCTCGGCGATAGGCTGGCAGGCGGCGCCTTTGTAGCCGCAGCCGGTTTTGGTCATGAATACGCATTCGGAGCCTTCGCGTACTGTTGCGCATTTAAGCATGGTGATACCCCCTGTGAATGGCGAAGAAGAGGCGTCCGGCGCCTTTGGGCGTCCGGTAGCGGTTTTGGGGCCGCGCGCGGCCAAGCTCTTAATAATAGAGGCGCGCGGAGCGGATGTCAAGCGGATTTCGCGGGCCGGGACGCTTCCGTTTGACGCGGCCATCAGGAATTTTTGAACTCATCGGGCATCTCGATGCTCCCCCGGGGGCCTCCCTCTTTTTTCGCCTTGGGCTCCGCCTTGCCCCCTTCCATCGCTCCTTCCGCCTCCAGAATCGCGTTCCGGATGCGCTCCTCAATTTTCGACTTCCCTGCGGTCGTCTCCCGTTTGAGCGCCTCTTTTTTCTCCTCTTCTCGCAGCGCCCGCATCCGCATTTTCGCCCGCAGGCGCCTGCCTCCCCAGTACAGCCCGAAAACAAGGCCCAGGCCAAGAAGAGTTGCCAGCGCCGTGAGGCTCTGCTCCACAAGGGTTTTCGAGGATGCGGCGGCACCCTGGACTTCCTCCAGTCTCAGCTTATAATCCTTGTTGCCTTGGTCTTTCCGGAGGGCCTCCTCCGCGTCCTTGACCGCGTTTTTCATCTGGCCGTCCGCCTGAAAGGCGCGGCTTCGCCAAAAATAAGGCTCCGCGTTGGTCAGCCCGAATTCAATAGCGCGGTTAAAATCGCCCAACGCCTCCTCGACCCAGTTGATGGCCAGATAGCTTTGCCCCCTGAGCAGATAGGCCTCCGCGTTCAGCGGATTGAGGTGAATGGCCTTGGAGTAGTCGTCAACAGCGCCGGAATGCGCCCCGTTTTTGGCCTTGAGCTTGCCGTTGCGTATTTGGATGGCGGCCTGGACCTCCTTGACGAACTGCTGGTACTGAAGCAGACCCGGATTGAGTCTTTCCGCCTCCTTCGCCCCTTCCTGGGCCAGCCGCAGGTCCCCGGCCATTGCGTAAGCCTTGGCCTGCCAGTACCGGGCCTCGTGGTTGTCCGGCGAACCAGCGGCTATTTTTTGGAAACTCAGGATGGCGTCCCGGGGAAGATTTTTCCCCATATAGGCTTTGCCAAGGTTCACAAGCGCCCCGGTGTGGTCAGGGTTAATGGCCAGTACTTGCCGGCAGTCGCTCAAGGCCGCGTCCCACTGTTCCAGGTCCATCCGCAAATGGCTTCTTGAAAACCAGGCGTCCGCGTTGCCGGGATTGGCCCTTATGACCCCGGAGAGAGTCTTGAGCGCGCCCGCCACGTCTCCCCTGGCGCGCATCGCGTTGGCCTCCTGAATGGCCCGGTTTTCCCTCTGGCGCCGCTCTTCAAGCTCCTGGGCCCTGCGTTCCTCGAATTCCCGCTTTTGAGCCTCCCGGACCTCTTCACCTTCCGCCTCGATAGCCTTTGTGAGTTTGTCCATCCGTTTTTTGGCGTCCTCCTCCACCATCGCCCTGAAAGAGTCAAGGGACATGCCCATAAGCCGCATGTCAATCAGAAGGGTGTCGGCGGTCACGTAATCCATATTGGGTTTGCCGTGGAACTCTGTCTGTTCCTGGTTCCTCTGGATGGTGATGAATCCGCTCCGGCGCTCGATAATGAGGTTTACAATGGGGAGTTTGCCGTACCTGGTGAGGAGTTCTTGGGCGGCCTGTATTTCATCCCCGGTGCTGGCCGCTGCCGCGCCGCCAAAGAGCGCCAGGAAGGCAAGAATCAGCGCCAGGCGCTTAAGAGAGAGGCGTTCCATGGCATCCCCTCCTCGGCAGGGGGAATCGGTGGCCCGGGCAGCGTCCCGGGTTGAAAGAAAATGACGGTTCTCCCGGCATTCCCGCCTGTCACATTCCAGGGCGGGCGCGGGGAAGCTCCTGTGTGAGTGTCCTCTGGAAGGCAAAAGCCTGGGGCGCGGAATTGGAAGCGCGCCAACCTCTTGGTCTGAAAGGGATTCCACGCGACTTTAGCGCTTCACCTGGGCACAAGTCAAGGTAAAAACAAGGTAAAAACATGGAAACCGCGGAATGGAGGGGAGGCCAGAGCGAAAACGGTCGGTTCACACGTCCATTTCAAGCGCGGCCAGTCTTCCTTCCAGGCAAACACTTCTCAAAATGAGAGTGTTCGCCCGAGAGGTGATTGCCATTACCTCTCAAGATAACCATGGCGCCTCTTCCCGCAAGACAGGCAATAACAGAAACACCCGCGCAAGGCCTCTCCTTATTTACGCTCCGCAGGCCGGGACAGCGGCCCGGCTTCGCCTCCATCGCAAACAATCCTTCGGGGACGCGGATTCCGGGGAAAGCCCCCCTCCCCGGAAATGTCCATTTCCCTGGAAGCACAACATGTTGTGCGCTCCTATATTGACTTCCACCGGATAAATGATACCATGGTTTGGCTGCGGCCCAGGCGGCTTTTCATTCAAACACACCCCGGCTCTCCATGCCAACACACTCCGCCAGGGCGGGCAACGCGGCGGCCCGCCGGACACAGTGACAACCCACTCTTCGACACGCGAGGACACGCCATGAAAAGACCCGTCAAATTCGCCCTGTCCGCGGCCTGCGCTGTCGCGCTTCTTCTTGTGCTGGCGCTTGCGGCCCTTCCAAAACTGCTCGACCCCAACGCCTGCAAGGACCGGATATCCAAAGCTGTTTCCGGGAAAACCGGACGCTCCCTGACCTTTCAGGGCGACATCCATGTCACGGTCTTCCCCTGGCTCGGCATGTCCCTGGACCCGTTCAGCCTTTCCAACGCTCCGGGTTTTGGGGACACCCCTTTCCTGCAGGTTCAAAAGGCCTCGGTACGGGTCAAGCTCCTGCCTCTTTTAAGCCGCAGGATCGAGGCGGGAAAGGTTGTTTTCTCCGGCCTTACACTCAACCTGGAGCGGAAAAAAGACGGCACCGCCAATTGGCAGGGGCTTTCCGGAGCGAAAAAAGACCCGGGAGCAGGAGACGCCTCCTCCGGAGGCCCGGGTGTGGAGATTCTGGCGGTCGAAGGCATTGAAATCCAGGACGTGTCCGTGAATTTCAAGGACGGGGAAAAGGTCACCTCGATGACCCTCAAGGACGCGGACCTTCAAGTGGGACAAATCGAGCCGGGCAAGCCCTTTGACCTTTTAGCGGGGTTCACCCTGGTCCGGACAAATCCGGCCCTGGAGGCCAAAATCGGCCTTTCCGGAAAGGTGCTTCTGGACCGCGCCGCGCAAACCCTGTCGGTGGAAGGGGCGAAACTCACAGCGGAGGGCGCTGGCGAAGGCCTGCCCCTCAAGACCTTTTCCGCGGCCCTTGAGGGAGGTGTCACCGCTTCCCGGGCCACCAAGGATTTCGCAATCCCTGGCATGAGACTCAAACTTTCGGGAAAAGGCGCCAAAGAATCTTTTGAAAGCCTTGAGGCGAATTGTTCCGGAGATCTTTCGGGAAACGGGAAAACAGGGCTTATCCGCCTTAAAGGGATGAACCTTTCCGCAAAGACCAGCGGAGGGACGCTTCCGGCCAAGGATGTGACAGCCAGGGGCGACGTGGTTTTGGACAGAACAGCGGGCCGTCTTGACCTGGCGGGGCTTGACCTCGCCGCTCTGGGAATGAGCCTCAAGGGAAACATCAAGGCGGACAACATCAAGACAGCTCCCGCCTTTGCCGGAGACATTCGGGTCGCTCCGTTCAACCCCCGGGAGCTTCTCGCCTCCCTTGGCAAGGAGGCTCCCGGCACCGGAGACCCGGAGGCGTTGAAAAGCCTTTCCCTGGACGGGGCGTTCACAGGCGCCAAGACCTCCCTGCGCTTTTCGCGGCTTGCCCTTGCCCTGGACCAGACCAAGGCGGGAGGCACCCTTTCGGTGGACAATTTCAAAAACCCCGCCCTGGGCTTTGACCTTCAACTGGACAAACTCGACCTGGACCGCTACCTGCCGCCCAGGGCGGCGGGGGGGGAAGGCGGGGGCGAGGGATCCCCGGGTGGCGCCGGGGGAAAACGCGGTCTGCCGGTTGAAAAGCTCCGCAAGCTCAACATGGCGGGAAAGGTGAAAATCGGCGAGCTGGTGGCGCGCAAGATAAAAAGCCAGGACGTGGAGATTGAAATCAACGGGAAAAACGGGGTGATCGAAGTCCGCCGGGCCAATCTCAAAGCCTACGGCGGCACGTTCGCCGCCGCCGGCTCCCTGGACGCGCGGGGGGACACGCCCAAATTCACGCTCAAAAACCAGGTTAAGAGCATTGCCTTTGGCCCCCTGCTCATGGACCTTGCGGGCAAGGACACGTTGACCGGCGAGGGCGGGCTCAATCTGGACTTGACAGGGGCCGGAGCCACGGGACGGGAGATTGTCAAGACCCTGACGGGAAACGCGAGCCTAAGCCTTGCCAACGGAACATTTAAAGGCATAAGCCTGGTCAAGCTCATCCGGAACGCGGCGGCCGCCCTGCGCGGCCAGGCCGCGGCGGGGGAAGGGGAAGACTCCACCGCTTTTCTGGGGCTTACCGCAGCCCTGGTTTTCAACAACGGAGTCATTCAAAACAATGACCTCTCCCTTAAATCGCCCCTGTTAAATGTCCAGGGGAGCGGGATTCTGAACCTTGTGGACAACAAGGTGGATTATCTGTTGAAGAGCACGGTGACCAAGGGACTGGAGGGCGCGGCGCCCTCGGTCAAGGGGGTGAGCCTTGCGAACCTTACGGTTCCTGTCCGGGTTTCCGGAGACCTGTTGAAACCCGGGTACCTGGTGGATCCCGCGGCGCTTGCCCAGGAGCTTGTAAAAAACCAGGGGAAATCCCTGGCGGACAAGTTTCTTAAGGAGAAGCTGGGCGGCGGGTCTTCCGGAGAAGGGCCAGAGGCAGGCATTGGCGGGCTTCTCAAGGGCGTGCCGGGAGGACAGCAAAGCGGGGGGGCGGAGACGCGGCAAACGGAAGGCGCCGGGCAGGAAGGGCAGCAAACACAGCAACAGCCCCAGGATCCGGTGAAGACGATCAAGGGGATTTTTGGACGGTGATTTTTTGGAGGATTGGAACAAACGCGGCGGCCCGCCCTTTATCAAGGGTTTTCCTTGTAACCAGGGGCGGGCGCGTGCTACCGTCCCAAAATCAGGAACGGCTGGCGCCGTAACATTTCACCGGGGCGGCGGCCATGAAAGAAACCGGGGCGCCACAAGGCGGCGGAGCGGATAAAGACCCTTGAGGGCTTCCTTCCCATCTGCGGCTGCTGTAAGAAAATCCGGAACGACGACAACTACAGGCGGCAGATCGGGCAGTATTTTACCGGGCACGCGGAGGCGCGTTTTTCCCATGGCGTGTGCAATGAATGCTACGAGCCGCACATCCGGCCGCGGCTCAAGGAGATACTGGAGAAGGAGAAGGAGGATACGGAGTAGGGAGGCGGACGGCAAAGGGCAGGCTGCGGATTTCGGGTAAAAGGCTTTTGGGGGCGGCGGGAGAAAATCTCCGCGTTGGGAGAGAACATGCTTGACTTGAATTACCGGGACTATTTGCCGGAGCCTGTCCGGGACATGAGCGGAGAACAGACGGAGCTTCCCGCCGTCGCAAAAAATCCGGACTGGATGGCCCGGATGGAGGAGGCTGTGAAAACCCTTCCCAGCCGGCACGACCTGTATTTCGGGGATTCCAGGTCCGCGGGTTTTTGGAGCAAAGAGAACGTCCACCTTGTTGTCACCTCTCCTCCGTACTGGACCCTTAAAGAGTACCATACAAGCGACGGACAGCTTGGAAGCATCGAAGATTACGAGTCCTTTTTGGAGGAATTGGACTTGGTTTGGGCGCGGTGCCTGGAGGCGCTTGTTCCGGGCGGCCGCGTGGTCTGCGTGGCGGGAGATGTTTGTCTGTCGCGCAGAAAAAACAAGGGGCGGCACGCGGTCATTCCGCTTCATTCCTCCATTCAGGAGCGGGCGCGGGCGTTGGGGTTTGACAACCTTGCGCCCATTATCTGGTCCAAAATAGGAAACGCGGCCTATGAGGCCGAAGGATGTGGCGGAGGGTTTCTCGGGAAGCCTTATGAACCCAACGCGGTGATAAAAAATGATATCGAGTATATCTTAATGTTCAGGAAACCCGGCGGATACCGGAGTATTTCCTTGGAGCGGCGGTTTTTGAGCCTTATTTCGGACGCGAACCATAAAAAATGGTTTCAGCAGATATGGGCCGGACTTACCGGCGCGTCCACAAAACACCATCCCGCCCCCTATCCCCTGGAGCTTGCGGAGCGCCTTGTCCGCATGTTCAGCTTTGTGGGGGACACGGTGCTCGACCCCTTCATGGGAACAGGGACCACTAACGCCGCCGCCGCCAAATGGGGGCGAAACAGCGTGGGCTGCGAGGTGGACAAACAGTATTTCGCGTTGGCCTGCAACAGAATGGACACGGTTTGCGGGGATATGTTTTCAAAAATTTTTGTCAATATCCATAAAAACACTTAGAACATAGGAGATTAAATAGCATGGATATCAATAAAAGTTTTTCTTATGCAGTACAACAATTTTGGAAAATTCGTGAAAAGCAAATACAAAAACAGCAGGAATCCGGCACTAAGGACAAAGGTAACCGTGGCGCAGTCACAGGTGGAGCACAATTAGACGGGTTCATAGAATTAATGTCTGTTGTTTTAAAAGAAAATGGCATTCTGAATTCAAGCATATTTGTTAAATCAAAAGTCACACTCCCAGGTTATTTTAGACCGACAAAAGAATGGGACCTTGTGGCGGTTGACAACGGCAAGCTGTTGGCTGTTATCGAATTCAAATCCCAGGTTGGGCCATCCTTTGGCAACAATTTCAACAACCGCGTGGAAGAGGCCCTTGGGAGCGCGCTGGACATCCGTACCGCGTATAGAGAAGGGGCGTTTCCCCCTTTTCCAAAACCCTGGCTGGGCTATCTCATGCTGCTGGAGGATGCCCCCGCCTCGACGCGGCCGGTGGCTTGCGAGGAACCCCATTTCCCGGTGTTCAAAGAATTCAGGGACGCATCCTGCGCCAAGCGTTACGAGATTTTTTGCGAAAGACTTTTAAGGGAAAATTTGTACGACGCGGCCTGCCTGGCGCTCACAGACCGCGAGTCCGGGCCGCGCGGGGAATACCGCGCGCCCTCCCCGTATTTCAGCCCTGAAGGCTTTATCAGCTCTTTAAGCGCAAGGGCGGCGGAATTCGCCCATGCCTAGCCACGGCCACCCCATGCCAGACATCCGGCTTTGTATTCTCACAGCCTGTTACAACCTGCTCCTCTCGGCCCTCGCGCTGGTGTCCGCGCCCTTTGTCCTCATCCTTGCCGCCTGTGTCCCTAAGCGGCGGCGCACCCTTCTCCCCCGTCTCGGACTTGCCCAGACCCCGCCTCCTCTCCCCCAAAGACCTGTCTGGGTCCACGCCCTTTCCGTGGGCGAGGCCCGCGCCGCGGCGCCGCTGGTCCATGCCTTGTCCGCGCGCTTTCCGGACTGCCCCGTGGTCGTCTCCACCTCGACCCTCACAGGCCAGGCCGAGGCGCGGCGTCTCTTTAAAAACCTTGCCGCCCGGGTCTTCTATTTCCCTTACGACCTGTGGCCCGCGGTCTCCCGCGCCCTTTCCCGGGTCCGGCCAAAGGCTGTTGTGCTGTGCGAAAGCGACATCTGGCCTAATTTTCTTTACGCGTGCCACCGCCAAAACATCCCCCTTGTCCTTGCCAACGCGCGGCTGTCGCCCCAGAGCGCCAGAGGCTACCGGCTTCTTGGCTTCTTCATCGTCCCGCTCTACCGCCTTTTCTCCCGGGTGTGCGTCCAGAGCGCGGAGGAGCGGGAGCGGTTCATCGCCCTGGGCCTTGACCCGGAGCGGGTCATTTTCTGCGGAAACCTGAAATACGACCAGGCCGCAGCACCCGAGGGGGCCCTCCTGTCTTTGAAAGACCTGGGGCTTAAAGAAAGCGCCTGTGTTCTTGTCGCGGGCAGCACCCATCCTGGCGAGGAGGAGATTCTCTGCCGCGTCATGCAACGGCTGAAAGACAAGGGCCTCCCCTGGGCGCTTGTGGTGGCGCCCAGGAACCCGGCACGGGCGCGGGAAGCGGCCCGGTGTTTTCCCGGTTTCAAGGTCCGCCTGTTGTCCGGCTCCCCGGTTGTGCCCGCCGACGTGTGCGTGGTGGACCGCATGGGCCTGCTCTCCGGCCTGTACTCCCTGGGCCATGCCGCGTTTGTCGGGGGAAGCCTTGTAAACGAGGGCGGGCACAATCCCATCGAGCCTGCGGCCCACGGAAAGCCGGTCGTGTTCGGCCCCTTTATGTCGGATTTCCCCGCCCCGGCCCGGATGCTGCTGGAACGCGGGGCGGCGCGGCAGGTGTCCGGGGAGGAGGAGCTTTGCGGCGCGCTGCGGGAGCTTCATCACAACCCGGAAACCGCGCGGAACATGGGGACGGCGGGGAAAAAGGCGGTTCTGGAAAACCTGGGGGCCGCGGAGCGCTGCGCCGCGGAGACAGGGAAGGCCATGGGGCTATGAGGCAACTGCGCCAAGCGGTGGAGGACATCATCGAAGGCCGGCCCGGCCCGGCCTGGCTTGAAAGGCTCCTGGGCGTTTTCGCCTTTTTCTACGGCCTCGCCGTCCGCCTTCGCGCCCTCCTCTACGCCCTTGGCGTGTTCAAGACCCGGCGCGCGCCGGGAGTGGTGGTATCCATCGGAAACCTTGTGGCGGGCGGCACGGGAAAAACGCCCATGGCCATTCACACAGCGCGGCTTTTGCGGGACGCGGGGTATCGCGTGGGCGTTGTCAGCCGGGGGCACGGGGGTTCTCTTTCCAAAAAAGGCGGCGCGGTCTCGGACGGCCAGCGCCTTCTGGCAGGTCCGGAGGAGGCCGGGGACGAGCCCTATGAAATGGCCCTGGCGCTTCCCGGCGTTCCTGTATGCGCGGGCCGGGACCGGGCCAGGGCGGTCCGGGAATGCGCGCGCCGGTTTGGCGCGGAGGTTTTTGTTTTGGATGACGCCTTCCAGCACCTGCGGATTGCCCGGGATGTAAACGTGCTCCTCATGGATGCCCGCGCCCCCTTTGGCAACGGGCGCCTGCTCCCCAGGGGATCCTTGCGGGAACCCCGAAGCCAGGCATCCCGCGCCGATCTTGTTGTGCTCACCCGGGCGTTTCCCGGCGCCGCCCCTCCGGAGGACTGCCCGGGTCTTCCGGTCTTTGCCTGTTCCCACGGGCCTGCCGGTTTTTTCCCCTTGCCCGGTGAAACCTTGACGCTTGCGGGCAGGGTGCGCTATCCTGTCAGCTTTTTAGAGGGAAAACCGGTGTTCGCCTTTTCCGGAATCGCGCGGAATCCGGCTTTTTTTGAGACGCTTACATCCCTGGGACTGAAGATTGCCGGTGTCCGGGGTTTTCCCGACCATCACGCCTATTCCGCGGCGGAGCGGGAGGAACTCCTTTCCGCGGCCCGGGAAAGCGGCGCCCTGGCCATCGCCACAACCGGAAAAGACGCGGCCCGGCTTGCGGGATGGGACACAGGCGGTTTTCCGGTGTTCGCGCTGGAAACCGGGCTTCTGTTTGATCCGCCGGGAGAGTTTGACTCCTGGCTTGTCCGGCGGATGTTAGAGCTTTGCCGCGCGCGGCGGTGAAAGGCCGGACTGTTCAACGGCCTTGTGTTTGGTTTTCCTTGTCACGTTTTCCGGTCTGGTGTCCCGCATGCGGCCTCTTTGCGTAATCGCCTTTTACGACTCCCGCGCGGGGCACGCCAAGCAGACCCGGGGGATTCTCACGGCCCTGGCGGCTCTGCTTCCCCTTGAGGTCCACGGGCTGCGCGTGCCGGACGGAACCCTTGCCCGGGACATCCGGGACTGGCTGGTGTTCGCCCGCCACCTCGCCGGACACCGGGCGGATTTTCCAGCCATCGCCGGGTTCTCCAAGGCGCCGTCCCGGGCGGACCTCGTTATCGGCACAGGCGCCCGCTGCCACATTCCCCTTTTATGCCTTGCCCGGGCAACAGGAGCGCGGGCCGTGACCTGCATGTCGCCCGCCTGGCCTCTGGCGGGGCTGTTCGACCTTGTTTTCGTGCCCGAGCATGACCGGCGGCCCAGGGGAAAGAATGTCATCACCACCCTTGGTCCGCCCAACACCGCGCGGCCCGGAGGAGTCAAGGACCCTTCCAGGGCGCTGGTGCTGGTGGGAGGAACCGACCCGAAAAGCCATGTCTGGGATTCGGGAAAGATACTTGCCATGGTGGAAACTTTGGCTGTCCGTGAGCCGGAAACGCGCTTCACGGTGACAAGTTCGCCCCGCACCCCCGCCGCCCTGGAGGAGGACTTGAGGGCGCTTTCAAAAGGGCGGGGAAACCTGGAATTCCACGCGTTCCGCGAGACCGCCCCGGGCTGGGTGGAGGCGCGGCTTTCCGAATGCGGCAGGGCCTGGGTTACGGCGGACAGCGCCTCCATGCTTCACGAGGCCCTTTCGGCAGGGTGCGGGGTGGGTGTCCTTCCCGTGACATGGAAAAGCATGGACAACAAACTGGCCCGGGGGCTTTGCGCGCTTACGCGGCGCGGCATGGCGCTCGCCTTTGACAAGGCCCTTGCGGGCGCTCCCTGGCCGAATGTCCCTCCTTTGGACGAGGCCGGACGGGCGGCCCGGGAAATGGTTGCGCGATGGTGGAACGACCGCTGACAGTTGTCCAGATGCTCCCGGAGCTGCAAGAGGGGGGTGTCGAGCGGGGGACGGTGGAGACATCCCGGTGGCTTGTCCGGCAGGGGCACCGGAGCGTGGTGGTGTCGGACGGCGGGCGCATGGTTTCCCAAATCACGGAACACGGGGGACGCCACATCCGCCTGCCTGTGGGGGAAAAAGGCCCCCGGCTTCTCACCGCCCTTCTTCCCTTGCGGCGGCTTTTCGCCTCCGGCGGGGTGGACGTGCTCCATCTCCGGAGCAGGCTGCCGGCCTGGGCCGCGCATCTGGCCATGCAAACCCTTTCCCCGGAGCGGCGGCCGTGTGTGGTCTCAACCTTCCACTCCACCTACTCGGTAAGCCCCTACACCGCGATCATGGCCAAGGGCGACGCCAGCATCGCCATTTCCCATTTTGTGGCCGACTACGCGCGGCGGCATTACAAAGTGGACCCCCGGCGCCTTCATGTCATCCACAGGGGGGTGGATCCCGGACATTTCACGCCGGAACGGGTGTCTCCGGAGAGGGTGGCCGCGCTCCGCAAGGATTGGGACGCGCCCCTGGACGGTCCGCCTGTGGTTCTCATGCCCGCCCGCATGAGCCGTGTAAAGGGGCACGCCCTGTTTATCCGCGCGCTGGCGCTGGCCAAGGACGCCCCTTGGACAGCGGTGTGCCTGGGCGGAGCGGAACAGGCGGGCTCCTATAAAGAGGAGCTTCTGGCCCTGGCCGGGAGCCTGGGGATACGGGAGCGCCTGCGTTTTCCCGGCCACGCCGGAGACATGGCCGCCGCCTATCTCGCGGCCAGCGTTGTCGTGGCTGTTCCGGCCCGGCCTGAACCGTTTGGGCGCGTGGCAATCGAGGCCCAGGCCATGGGCCGTCCCGTGATCGCCGCCGCCGCCGGAGGACACCTCGAGACCGTGCTTCCCGGCGCCACGGGCTGGCTCGTGGGGGAAAACGACCCGGCCTCCCTTGCCCGCGCCCTTGCCCGGGCCGTGTCGCTCCCGGAGGAGACCCGGGCCATGGGCGTCCGCGCCCGGCAATGGGCCTCCGGGTTCACCACCCTTGCCATGTGCGAAAAAACCTTCGCGGTTTATGCGCGGGCGCTCCGGGAGCGGGAACTCTGATGGAGCGCGTTCTCATCATCAAAATGAGCGCCCTGGGCGACGTGGTGCTTGCAACGCCCCAAATCGAAGCCATCCTCGCCTGGCACAGGGACGCGGAGGTCTGGCTCCTTGCCGGACCGGACACCGCCCCGCTCTTTGCCTTTCACCCGCGGCTTAAAACCGCGGTGCTCGACCGCTCCTCCTGGTTCGGGGAAAACAGTCTATGGGGAAGAAACAGGTGGATACGGCGCATGGGGTTTTCGGCCCTGTACGACCTCCAGGGCAACCGGACAAGCCGAAGGCTTACGGCCGCGGCGGGCAGCGCGCCTGTCCGCGCCGGCACCCAGCCCAAGGGCTGCTACACCCATCATCCGGAAAAACCCTACACCCGGGACATGCCGGTGCATGTGTTCGACCGCCTGAACGAGACTCTGGCCTCGGCGGGGCTTCCCTTGCCAAAACCCGAGGGCAGTCTTGTCCCGGGGCCTGACGACCTGCGGGCGGTCCGGGGGTTTCTGGCGGAGCAGGGGCTAAAGTCCAAGGGTTTTTTCCTTATGCACGCGGGAGCGAGTCCGGACTGGCCGTCCAAGCGCTGGCCCAGAGAGCGCGCCCGGGATTTTCTGCGTGTCCTTGCGGAAAAGGGGATGCCGTGCGTTTTGGTTGGAGCGGGAGCGGACCGGGAGCTGAACCTCTGGCTGGCGGAGCAAGGAGGACTGGACGCCACAGGGCGGTTTTCGGTTCTGGGGCTGTATGCGCTTGGAAAAGAGGCCCGGTTTGCCCTGTGCATGGATTCCGGGCCGATGCACATCCTGTCCGCCGCGGGCCTGCCGGTGTGTACCCTGTACGGTCCCACAAGCCCTAAAAGAACCTGCGGGCTGGGCCAGGCGGAGCGGGTGGTCTGCCTGGACTGGCCCTGCTCCCCGTGCTACAAGGGGGTTTGTCCTCCGGGAAAAGGGCACGGGTGTTTGGCGGCAATCACGCCGGAAACAGTGCTCGCGCGCCTGGGGGACGTGGTTTGACCGGCGGGGAGGCAAGGTCGCAATCCATGCGGGCGCTTTTTTTCGGGCGGCATGATTCCGGTTATTCCCGGAACCTTTTGGCGGAGCGGCTGTTTGCCCGCCTGGGATGGGAGGTCTGCCACTACCGCCCGCCCGCGAGCCGCATGGGATGGCTCACGGCCTTTTCCGCGGGCCTGCCAAAGCCGGACCTCGTGTGGGTTGGCGCCTTCCGCCAGCCGGACATCCCCTCCGCCGCGTTCTGGGCCGCGCGGCGCGGCGCGCCCCTGGTGGCGGACCCGCTCATTTCCGCGTACCAGAAGGAGACAGGGGAGCGGCGGAAATGGCCGGAAACCGCGCGTCCCGCGCTAAGAAGCCTGACGCGGGAGCAAGGGCTTTTGTCTCTTGCGGATGTGGTGGCCGCGGACACCCGCGCCCACGCGGACTATTTCCATACGGTGTTAAAGGTGCCGGAGGAAAAACTTCGGGTGCTCCATGTGGGGGCGCCGGAAAACCTGTTTTTCCCCATGCCCATGCCTCCTCCGGGCCCTCCCTGGGAGGTTCTGTTTTTCGGAAGCTTTATCGGACTCCAAGGCCCGGAGGTGATTGCCGACGCGGCCCGCCTTCTTGCGGACGCGCCCGTGCGCGTGACGTTTTTGGGAGACGGCCCGCTTCTTGAGGCCGCGCAAGAGCGCGCCAGGGGGCTTTCCAGCGTGGCCTTTGAGCCGGTTGTCCCGTTTTCCCTGTTGCCGGAGCGCGTGGCCAAAGCGCATGTCCTGCTGGGGGTGTTTGGCGCGACTCCCAAGGCGGACCTGGTGATTCCCAACAAGGTGTATCAGGCCCTGGCCCTGGGGAGGCCCGTCATCACACGGACCGCCCGGGGATACGAGGGCACCCTGGCCGGAGACCCGGCCATCGGATGGGTGCCGCCCGCGGACCCCGCCGCCCTTGCCGGAAAGATACGGGACTTCACAGCGGAAGGCGCGGCGCTCGCAAAACGGGGCGCCCGGGGCAGAGAGCTTTTTCAGCGCTTTTTCAACGAGAACATTCTGGCCGGGGAACTGGAGGGCATTTTGAATCTTGCCCTTCGGAGGTGAACCCTGCGGACTGTCATGCAAAGGGATGCAACCATGAAGGCCGCGCCGGGGGACACCACGGCATGGGGCGGACGCCTGGACAAGGCGGTGGCGGTTTTGGCCGCCCTCGCGCCCGCCGGGGTGGTGCTGGGAAACGCGGCTTTCGAGTCCGCCGTGGCCCTTGCCGTCCTCCTCTGGCTTGTCCGTCTGGCTGTCACGCGCCATAATCCCTTGGCCGTGTTCCGGGTTTCGGGTCTGGTTTTCCCCTGGGCGCTCTTTACCCTTGCCATTGTTTTGAGCGTTGTTGCCAGCGGGGGCGGAAGCAAGGGCGCGGGACACGATCTTGCTTTTGTCCGGTTTTTTCTTTTTGGCGCGGCGGTGACAGATGTCAGCGCCCGCAGGCCCGTGGTCGCGCTTCTGGTCAAGGGTCTTGCTTTGGCCGTGCTGTTGGCCGCGGTCAACACGGCCTCGGCATGGCTTTTCGGGTGGGATTTGCTGGGCAGGCCCCTTGAGCGCTACACCGGGAAACTCAAGGAAGCCTCGCGGATAGCGGCCCTGTGCGCCTACGCGGCGCCCTTTTTCGCGGCCCAGGGCGCGGGCGCCGGGGGACTCACGAAGAAGGGGCGGTCCCTGTGGATAGGAATCGGCGTTCTGGCCTTTTCCCTTGTCCTTCTCACCCAGGTCCGGACAGCCATTCTTGCGGCCATCGCCGCCACCTTGGCCGCAGTGGCCCTAAGCCACAGAAAACGGCTTTTCACCCCCTGGGTCACGGTTCCGGCCGGCCTTTTCACGGCCGCGGCCCTGCTCTTGTTTTTCCGCTACGACCTGTGGGATCTTGCGAGTTTTTATGACCGTGTGTATTACTGGCGCGTGGGACTGGCAATATGGGCGGACCACCCCTTGCTTGGAGCAAGTGTCTCGGCTTTTCAGGAAACCTACCTGGAAATCGCGGCCTCGGGCCGGGTGGAGCCTTTTTTGGCTCCCAACGGCGAGGTGTATGCGTTGAAAGAGCAGACCCATCTGCACAACGTCCCGCTCATGGTGGCCGCCTGCACGGGTCTTTTCGGGCTTCTTGCCTCGGGGTGGCTGTTTGTCCGGGCGGCGCTCATGGCTCTCCGCGCTCCGTTGCGCATCCGGGCCGGACTTGCGGCCTGGCCAGTGGTGTTTCTGCTCGCGGGACTGACCGGGTGGAACCCTTTTCACGCGTGGTATTTGGCGTTGCTTTCGTTTTTTCTTGTTCTGACCTCGGTTTCCGCGGGGGGCGCGTCCGGCCCCGGGAGGAATGGCCATGGATGAGCCTGCCCAATCAGGACTGAAAAACAGGATCCTTGGAATGTTGCTCCGCGCCGTTTTTCGGACGCTGGGCCTTTTACCGCGGAGGAGCCTGGAGAAACTGGCCCGCGCCCTGGGGCTTCTGTGGCATCTTGTGGACCGGCGCCACAGGGAGCTGGCCCGGCGCAACGTGGCCTGGGCCTACAGGGTTTCGCCGCGCTCCGTGTTCGCCCGCCGGGTGGTCCGGGAAAACTTCATGCATCTTGCCACGGTGGCTCTGGAACTGCCGGTGTTGTGCTTCTATGACCCCCGGAAAATCGCGCGGGACGTGGATATCAAGGGCGGGGAGTATTTGAGGCGCTCCATGGGCACCACCCGGGGCTTTTTACTTATTACCGGCCACATTGGCAACTGGGAGATATTGGCGTTTGCGGCCTCGCTCCATCTTGGCCTGCCCATCCATGTGATGGCCCGGACCCTTGATTTCGCCCCCTTAAACGGGATCGTGCAGAAAATGCGGACCCTGACAGGCAACGTGGTGCTGGAAAAGAACCACGCGGCCATCAAAGTTGCGGCTTTGCTCAGGAACGGCAAATGCGTGGGGATTTTGATGGATCAGAACGCCTCGTGGTATGACGGGGTGTACGCGCCCCTGTTTGGCCGTACCGCGTGTACTAGCAAGGGGGTGGCGCTTTTGGCCATTCGCTCCGGAGCGGACGTGCTGCCGGTTTTCTGCCGCCGGATGTCCAACGGGCGCTATCTGGTGGAGTTCGAGGCTCCGGTGCCGCTTTCCCTTTCAGGCGACCTGAAAAAGGATGTGCTTGTGAACACGGCGCGGTTCAACGCCGTGATTGAGCGGGCGGTGCGGCGGGCGCCGGAGCAGTGGCTTTGGGTACACCGGAGATGGAATCTCAAGGATATTCCGGAGGAGGTGCGGAAAAAGCAGGACGCGCTGCCGGGCATGGAGGAGATTGAGGAAAACCGGAGGTTTTTTAAGGTAGCGGGATGAACCGGCGGAGCCGGAGAAGACAGGAGTTAGGAGTTAGGAGTTAGGAGTTAGGAGTTAGGAGTTAGGAGTTAGGAGTTAGGAGTTAGGAGTTAGGAGTTAGGAGTTAGGAGTTAGGAGTTA
>JAGVGH010000080.1 GCA_020057225.1 Desulfobacterales bacterium
GCAGGGCGCCTAACAGTTTTGCCCAGAGGGGCACAAGCTCCCCGGCCGTTCCCAAAACCGCCCGCGCGTTACCTCCCAAATATCCGTACAGGGCGTCCAAGAGCATAACTTCTTGGAATCCTGGTGGAAGCCAATCCATGAGTACGCGGAACAGCCAGTCGGCGGCAGTCATTTTGTTGGTGTTGCCGGATTTTTCGATCAGCCGGCAGAGCACGGGCAGCGCGGCGATTCGGCGCCGGTGGCGGCATACGGCGGTCAGGGCGACCCGCAACTGGCCCCGCACATTGAGGGCGATTCGGGCGTTTTGCATGGTCGAAGTGGCAGCCGACGGCCGGTGCCTTCCTGGAGGAGCGGAAGGCGAGAAAGTCGTCGATGGCGAATTCGATCCTTTTCGGGTGTATGAGTGTGAGAATGAGGTGAAACCACTGTCGATTCAGGGCGGTCCAGGACCATCGGCCGGATTCCAGGGCCTTGTAGTAGGCGTTCCACGACAGGCCGTAGCGGATGGCCAGGATCGCGGAGGAGACATGTCCGTCGCGGGCGACGATGCAGCCGGCGAGGAGTTCGGGCAGAGTGGGGGCGAGTGGGGCCGGGAGTACTTGCCAGAGGGTGTTGATCCAGCTCGTCAACGTCGTAAGTACCTGAATTTGCAGTTCCATCGTGCGGCCTCCCAGGAAGGTTTTGCTTCCTGGAAAAGCCGCCGAAGGCGGCCGCGCATTTGCGCGGAAAAGTCAAGTATTTTTTTAGGGTCTTGTGCATTTTTTTATTGCCTGTGGGCGAGGAGTACAAACTCTAGCAGCTCTAAAAAAACCGCCGCCTTCCCCCTCCCAAGGCAGCAAAGGTAATCTCCTCCCGCCTTCCCGCCCGGGAAAAGGCCCGGCAACGGGTAGTCATTTCCAACAACACCCTCCTCCTCCGGGAGGCCCGAAGATTCCGCCCTCCTCCTCTTTTCCAAGGAAAAACAAGGCCAAGGACAAGAATACCGCGCGGGACATCTTGACTTTTTTCAAAGAACTAGGTAGAGAAAACCATAAACAATCCGCGAAATCCGCATACACGAAGGGGGAGCGCGATGATCGGGAGGGATGACAAAAAAGCGGAAGACGGGGGAAAGAAAAAAAGCACAAGCCTCGACGCCATGGTGCGCCTTTTTCTGCAATACTACCGCATCCCCACCCGAAAGGACATCGAGCGGCTCATCGAACGCATTGACCGCATGGAAAAGCTGCTCCGCTCCCGCATCGTGGAAACCAGCCGCATCCGCTACCGGGGGCGCCGCGCCGAGGCCCAGCCCGAACCCCAGGGGGAAAACCCCAGCGCCTCCGAACACGTGCTGGAAATCCTGCGCGCCGCGGGCGCGGACGGCCTCAGCTTCTCCGGCATCAAAGAAAAAACCGGGTTCGAGGATAAAAAGCTCCGCAACATCATTTTCCGGCTGAACCGCCTTGGACGGATTCAGCGCCGTTCCCGGGGCATCTACCGCCTTCCCTGACCCATGCAGCCCCAGCCCATGATACCCGACCACCTGTGGGCCGTCTTTTTCCGCCCGGCGGTTTGGTTTTGCCTTGCGGCAGGGTCCGCGCGGTTTTTCCCCCAGGCAACAGCGCCCGCGCCGCGGGCGCGGCGCCCACAGCGCCAGACTGCGGTTTGCCCCGGCCTTTTGGCCCCTGTGACACCAGCACCCCTTTATGAAACGGAACACAGTCCCATGTCCGCCAACACCCCCTTGTCAAATTATGAGCCCGGCGCCTCAATCCACGGATACACCGTGTCCCGCGCCGTCCCGCTTCCCGAACGGGAGGCGCTTTTTCTGGAACTTTTCCACGCCGCCTCCGGCGCGCGCCATATCCACATCCAAAACTCCGACCGGGAAAATGTTTTCGCGGTCGCCTTCAAGACCGTCCCCCGGAACTCAACAGGCGTTGCCCACATCCTTGAGCACACAGCATTGTGCGGCTCTAAGAAATACCCTGTCCGGGATCCCTTTTTCTCCATGATCCGGCGGAGCATGAACAGCTTCATGAACGCCTTCACCGCCCCGGACTGGACCATGTACCCCTTTGCCAGCCAAAACCGGACAGATTTCCACAACCTCATGGGAGTGTATCTCGACGCCGCGTTTTTCCCCAGGCTTCTCCCCCTCTCCTTCAAACAGGAAGGACACCGCCTGGAATTCGCACCGTCTCCCAAACCCGGGGAACCCTCCCTCGAATACAAAGGTGTTGTTTACAACGAGATGTACGGCGCCATGTCCTCCCCTGATCAGGTCATGGGCCACGCCCTTCTCGAAGCCCTGTATCCGGACACCACCTACGGGAACAACTCGGGCGGAGACCCGGCCTGTATCGTCACCCTCACCCGCGAGGCCCTGCTGGACTTCCACAAACGCCACTACCATCCGTCCAACGCCTGGTTCTACACCTACGGAAGCCTCCCTCTGGAAGAGCACCTTGGCATCATCGAAAACGAGGTTCTCCGCCACTTCAGCGCCCTGGACCCGGACACCGCCGTGCCTTCCCAGCCCCGTTTCCCCTCCCCCAGGGAAAAAACCGTTCCGTATCCCGCCTCCGGACCGAACCTTGAAAAAAAACACCAGGCGGCCCTGGCATGGCTTCTGTGCGGAATCGAGGACACCCTCGAAGTCCTCGCCCTTGTTCTGCTTGAAAAAATCCTTCTTGGCAACGCCGCCGCGCCGTTGCGCAAAGCCCTGATTGACTCGGGCCTTGGCTCGGATCTCTCCGACGGCACAGGTTTTGACGCGGAGCTCCGGGACACCATGTTCTCCTGCGGGCTTAAGGACACCCGGGCGGAAGACGCGAAAACCATTGAATCGCTCATTTTAGACACCCTCGCCTCCCTGGCGAAAAACGGCATCGAACAGGAGCTTATAGACACCGCCCTGCACCAGTACGAGTTCAGGCGCAGGGAAGTCACCAGCACCCCTTACCCTTACGGCCTCAAGCTTTTCATGCAGGCATGCCCTCCCTGGCTCCATGGCGCGGACCCGGTCCGGGGCCTGGATTTCGGGCGCGATCTCGATACTGTCCGGGAAAGGGCCACGGCAGGAGGCTTTTTCGAGGGTCTTATTCAAACATATTTCCTGGACAATCCCCACCGCGTGCTTCTCAGGCTCGCTCCCGATCCGGGGCTCCAGGCGCGGCAACGGGAAAAGGAACAGGAAAAGCTCTTCGCCATTGAAAAAGATCTCACGCCGGAAGCGGAAAAGGCGATCCGCGAGGACGCCCTGGCCCTGGAGCGGCTCCAGGACGAGGAGGAGGATATTTCCTGCCTGCCCACCCTCACTGTTGGCGACATTCCCCCTGATGTCGAGCGTATTCCTCCCGGCGGCACACCCGCGCCTTCCTTTGTTATTCCCTACGAGGCGGCCTGCGGCGGGGTTCTGTATTACACTGTGGTGGCCCCTGCCGGGCACCTGCCCCTTTCAGACATCGAGCTTGTGCCGTTTCTGTGCCATGTGTCCACCCAAATGGGAACCCGGAACAGAAACTATGTGGAACTTGCGCGGAAAAAATCCGCCCTCACCGGAGGCGTGTCCCTGGGCGCGGGAGCGCGGACTCTGCACGATAAGGCAGGCAGCCCCCTTCCCATTGCGGCGTTTGATATGAAATGCCTGTCGAGGAACGCCGACGCGGCTCTGGAGCTTGCCGAGGAAATACTCCTTTCGCCGGATTTCTCGGACATCAAACGCCTGAAAGAGCTTCTTTTGGAATACCGCTCCGCTCTGGAGTCCCAGGTTGTGCATAGCGGGCATCTTTTGGCCATGAGCCTTGCCTCCCGCTCGTTTTCGACCTCCCTGGCCATCGAGGAAACCTGGCACGGCGTCCATCAGCTTCTCGCCGCCAAGAAATGGTGCGGAGACCTTTCTGAAAACGCCCTGCGCGCCATGGCCCGGCGAATGGAAGAGCTTGCGGTCCGGCTTTTCGCCCGGGACACGGTAAAAGCGGGCGTGGTGGGGGCTGACAAGGACGTGGAAAAAGCGTGCGCGGCGGCGGCGCGTTTTGTGGCGCGGCTGCCGGAAAAAGCCCCCTCGCCGGGCGGGGAAAGCGTGCTGGGAATTCCTCTGCCCGTGCCCGCCCGTGAAGCCTGGACGACAGCCACCCAGGTTTCCTTTGTGGCCCACGCCCTGCCCGCGCCCAGACCTTGCCATCCGGACGCGCCTGTCTTTTCGATCGCGGCCAAGCTCCTGCGCGCGCTGTTTTTGCACAAGGAATTGCGGGAAAAAGGCGGAGCCTACGGGGGCTACGCCCGCGCCAACATCGAGGCCGCGATGTTTTACATGGGATCGTACCGGGATCCCCAGGTGGCCCGTACTATTGAGGTGTACCGGCAGGCCTATGATTTTCTGGCCCGGGGCGAATACGGGGAAGAGGACGTGGCCGAGGCCATTCTGCAGACAGCGGCGGACATGGACAAACCGGACCCGCCCGGCCAGGCGGCCCGGAAGGATTTCTTCCGGAAGATACTGGGCGTGACCGACGAAAAACGGCAGGAATTCAAGGACGGCGCGCTGGGTGTCACGCGGGCGCGGATTATGGAGGTGGGGCGGCGGTATTTCAATCCGGTGGAGCCGCTTGCTCCGGTGGCGGTGATTACCAGTCCGGAGGCGCTGGAGCGGGCGAACCAGGAACTGGGCGCGGAAAAGGCGCTGGAGGCGAGGGAGATATAACCTGCATCAAAAATCCGATCCGGTTGTTTGGTCCCGGGAAGGCGTTTGGCGTTTGGAGGAACGCCTTTCCGGGCGGCGGGGCGCTGTTGGCGGCGGGAATTATAGATGCCTACGAGGAGGAGGGAATGGGCTATGTAGTGTCTGTCCAGAAATAGAAGCAAAAAACCGTTTTTCTGGCCGCCCCCCTTCTGCGGATGCGGCCTGGAACAGGGAGTGGAAACCTTTGGAGATGCTGAAGCTCAGATTTTTTCTTTTTTGAATGATGGTTTATGATATTATGGC
>JAGVGH010000293.1 GCA_020057225.1 Desulfobacterales bacterium
CTGGGCGCTCCGATGGCTCGGGTTCCATTGCCGTAGGGGCGCACGCCGTGCGCCCGAACAGGGGAATCCCTTGCAATAAGATTATTTATGGATAAGCTCTAAGAATCTAAAGCCGAACGCCCGGCCCCGGGTCCGGCCACGGGCAGCACACCGTCCACGCCACATCCGCCCCGGGATGCGCGTCCAGGGCCACGGAAACCACCGCGTCCTTTAAAAAAGTTTGGACAACGCGGTAGGGACGGCCCGCGAAGGAGAGCAAGAGCGTGTTCCCCTCCGGGCCGCGGCCCTCCAGCCCGCACTTGGCAAGCCCGGCAAGTCCCGCGCCCACGGCCTTGAGCACGGCCTCTTTGGCGGAGAACAGCCTTACCGCCGTTTCCGGCTCCCGCCCTCCCGCGCGCTCCCACTCCGCGTCCGTGGCAAGCCGCCGGAGAAGCGCGGAAGATACGGGCCGTATCCGCTCCACATCTATCCCGGCAGGGCGCCTTGCCACCAAGGCGGCGGCAAGGCCCTGGGTGTCGGAAACAGTCCAGCGCCAGCCTTCAAAAGGCAACGGAGCGCCCCGGGCGTCCTTTGCGCAAGGGCCGCAAGGCGCGCCCGAAAGACGCGCGGAAACTCCAAGGGCCGCGCGGGAGTAGAGTCTGCTCCAGGCGCGCTGTCTGTCCCTGGGCAGGCCCTGTGGAAAGGCGAACGGGACAATCACGGGATACAGCAAGGAGTCCAAGAGATCATCTCCCGGCCCCGCGGCGGAGCCGCTCGGGGATTCCAAGCTCCTCCATGGTCCAGGCCGCCCAGGGCGGCGCCAGATGCTCCCAGGGAGCGCGGTTTACAATGCTCTCCCGGACCATGGCGCCGGTGATGCCCTTTTCCTCCTCGGATTTTTCCCAAAGCGCCTCTGTCTTAAGACCCTGCTCTGTAAACAGACGCAGCTTTTCCCATCCCCAGGCCTCGTAAATGGTGAGGAAGAAAACCGCTGCGGCAAAACCCGGAAGGCTCGTAGCCGAACATGGCAAAGAGGGCGTTTTCGCCGGGAAGGGCATCGAAGTCTTCTCCGGCGCGGAAGAGGCCGCAGGCTCCGAGGGAGGCCAGGGCGTCCAGATGGGGGTGGGAGCGGCCTGGAGGGGTGTTGGTCCGCCAAGGGCATCGTATGTTCTGTCACCCAGGCCGTCCAGGAGAACGGGGATGCAGGTTTTGGGCATGGGCGCGCTTTCGGTCGGGTGTTGTTATGGGTTTTTCCGCAGGGCGGGCTGAGGCAAAATACATTAGGAGGGCGGGCGCATCAAGCTAAAACCAGAGCCATGTCCTGGGGCTGAAACCCCAGGCTAGATCAAAAACCTTGCCGCGCCGCGGCTGCTATGAGGAATAAGGCCCAGTTATATAAAAATAATCTGAAAACAGGGCCTTTCTCCTTATTTTTCCAAGTCCTAACTCCTAACTCCTAACTCCTGGCTCCTGATTCCTTTTTCCGCGCCATTGCGGGCCCGAAGGGTTTATGGTATTCTTTCATTTTCTGAACGAACCAGACGGGCGAAACGGCGCCGGGCCCGGAAACGCCCAAGGGATAGGTATGAAAAACAGCGTCATCAAACAGCTGGCCGGGGTTCTGGCCCTGACAGCGTTCGCCCTCCTTCCTGCCTGCGCCAAGGACGGCGGATTGACACACGCGCGGCCTGACAGGGTGGAACCCAAAGGCGCCTACACCCTGAATTATCCCCTGCCCCTGGTGTGGGAGACGGCGATCGAGGCATTGGGCCGCATTCCCGATGCGGAAATCCTCGCCGCGGTACCCGAGGAGGGAACCATCACCCTGCGGACCGCGGATGTGGACCCTGCGGAATCCGCGGACTGCGGCTCCATCCAGGGAAAACCGCTCCAAGGCAAGGTCCGCCGGGAGGCAAGCATCGTGTTCGTCTCCCTGGGGCCCAGGGAAACCCGAATGGCGGTGCGCGCGGCCTACTCCATCCGGTATGGCTGGTATGCCCGGGACGGATGCCTTGTGCAAAAGGAAATTATCCCCTGCGTTTCCACCTGCCGGTTTGAAAACAAGGTCCATGCCTGGATCAAGGCGCTTTTGGAAAGAAAGGCCGGAAAGGCGGAGCGGCTGATTGAGGTTAAGACCCCGAAAACAAGCCCGGTTAAAAAGCCTGCGGCCCAAAAAACAGACGCGAAGAAAACCACTGTGAAAAAGCGCCGGTGAAAAAAAGCGGCCCCGTCCCCGGCGGCAAAAAAATGCGCGGCGCCGCCTCTGGACAGCAGGCGCCTTCCGCAAAAAGGATCCGCGCCCCTGGCCAATCCGGGAGGCAGGCGGCCCTGGCACAACGGCCCGGCAAACAGAGGGGGGATTTCCATCACCACACACGGCTTTAAAAAAGGAGTTTCGCGATGGAACGCAAAGGACTGGTTTCGCTTTCCGGCACCCCCTTTACCCTGGCGGGGACCGAAATCAAGGAAGGCATGCAGGCGCCGGAATTCACCGCCCTGAACACGGACCTCCGGGAGGTTCATTTTTCCTCCCTCAAGGGAAAAGTAGTCATCCTGGCCTCTGTGCCCTCCCTGGACACCCAGGTGTGCGAGCTGGAGACAAAACGCTTCGAGTTCGAGGCTGAGAAGCTGGGAGACCAGGTTTCCGTGCTGGTGGTGAGCATGGACCTGCCTTTTGCCCAGAAGCGCTGGGTCAGGGACAATAATGTGAAAACCCTCGGAACGCTTTCCGACCACCGGTACGCGGATTTCGGCATGGCCTGGGGGGTGCTGATTAAGGAACTCAGGCTTCTCGCGCGGGCCGTGTTCGTGGTGGACAAGGGGGGAGTGGTCCGGTACGTGGAGCTGGCGGGTGACATTTCCAAGGAGCCGGATTATGACGCGGTTCTTGCCGCGGCCAAGGCTCTGTTGTAAGGGCCGGATGTTGTGCCTTGATTGCCTCTTGGCTCTGCTTTGGTATTTTTCAGGGGTAATTGCAAAACTCATGAGGTAATTGCAAAACTTCTCGAAACGTCCACTTTGATGTAGGCCGGATCAAGCGCGAAGCGCGGATCCGACACCAACCACAGTTTTTTCCCGGTTACACATCCGTCTGTCGGGTCCGCTGCGCTTGACCCGACCTACGTCAAAATCTGCTGCTTGGTGTTGGGTGGTTCCGCCCGAAGGGCAGGTTCATCCATCACATAGAAATCATTTAGAAATGTCGGGTGAACCCGGGCCTTGCGGCCCGGAACCGCCCGCGCCCAGACCAAGCCGCCGCCCCAGCAGGGAATGCCGCCGCGTCTCCTTGTCGTTTCGCACCGCCATGGCCAGGGCCTTTTTGCTCCCCGCCAGCACCACAAGCCGCCGCCCGCGGGTCATGGCCGTGTACAGCAGGTTCCTTTGCAACAGCATGTAATGCTGGGGAACCAAAGGCACAACCACCGCCGGGTACTCCGATCCCTGGGCCTTGTGGACGCTCGTCGCGTAGGCCAGCATGAGGGCGTCCATGGAAAACGCGTCATACACCACCTCCCGCCCGTCAAAGTCCACCGCCAGGGTCTTGGACGCCGGGTCGCAGCCCGTGATTCTCCCCAGGTCTCCGTTGTACACGTCCCGCTCATAATCGTTTTTCACCTGCATCACCTTGTCGCCCACCCTGTATTCTGTTCCGCCGCGCGTCAGGGAAGGGCCGGCCGGATTCAGCTCCTTCTGCAAAAGGGCGTTCAGCGCCTGGGCGCCCACAGGGCCTTTGTTCATAGGAACCAGCACCTGGATGTCCCGTACCGGATCAAAGCCGAACCGGCGCGGAATACGCACCTTGACCAGCTCCACCACCAGGGCGGCCACCTTCTCGGGATCCTCCTGTCCGGCCCAGTAGAGATCGTTTTCCGCCGAATACCCCTCGAATTCCGGAACATGGCCCGCGTTCACCGCGTGGGCCGCCGTGACAATCCGGCTTTGCCGCGCCTGGCGGAATATCTCGGTGAGGCGGGCCACCGGCACGGCGCCGGACTCGATGACATCTTTGAGCACATTGCCCGGGCCCACCGAGGGAAGCTGGTTCACATCCCCCACCAAAACCAGGGTGGCGGGCCCGGGAACCGCGCTGAGCAGGTGGTGCATAAGGCCGATGTCAATCATGGAGGCCTCGTCCACCACCAACAGGTCGCATTCCAGGGGGGTTCCGGTCCGCCGGAGGAAGACCGCCTCCGCCGGGTTGAACTCGAGCAGCCTGTGGATGGTCTTGGCCTCGTGGCCTGTGGCCTCGCACATGCGCTTTGCCGCCCTGCCTGTGGGGGCGGCAAGCAGAATCTTCGCCCCGGCGCGGGAATACACATCCAAAACCGCCGTGAGGACCGTGGTCTTGCCTGTTCCCGGTCCCCCGGTGATGACCAGGATTTTATCCTCCACCGCGCGGGCCACCGCCTTGGCCTGCTGGTCCGCAAGGCGGAAGGGAAGCCGTTTTGCCAGGTCTGACAGGGCGGAGTTGGCGCGTATTTTCCGGACACTTTTCTTTTGATGCAGAATTTCCCGGAGACGCTGGGCGGTCCCGGTTTCCGCCACATAAAGACCCGGCTGGTACACGGCCTGGGCGCCGGGCAGAAGGGTCTCGGGAAAGGCGAGGTTTTTCTCCATGATGAGCCGGGTTTCCTCCACGGAGCGCTTCACCGCCTCTCCGACAAGGGCGGGCTCGACCCCCAGTGTTTCGACCCCGCGCCGTTCGAGTTCGCTGTAGGGCAGAAAAACGTGGCCGTCCTCCGCGGCCTGGGCAAGGACATGCACAACCCCCGCGTACACCCGGGCCGGGGAGTTTTTGGCAAAACCCATGCTTGCGGCCACCGCGTCGGCTTTTTTGAACCCGATTCCCGCCACGTCCTCGGCGAGCCGGTAGGGATTGTTGCGGATTACAGCAAGGGCGCCCTTCCTGTATTGTTTAAGAATTCTCCCGGCGTAGGCCGGGCTTATCCCGTGGGACTGGAGAAACACCATGACATCGCGTATCTCCCGGGTCTCTTTCCAGGACTCGGAAATCATTTTCACGCGTTTTTTTCCGATTCCCGGCACCCGCGCCAGGCGCGCCGGGTCGTCTTCAATGACCGAGAGGGTTTTTTCCCCAAAGGTGTCCACGATGCGTTTGGCCATTTCCGGACCGATTCCCCGGACCACTCCGGAACCCAGGAAGCGCAGAATGCCCTTGATGGTGGAGGGCGCTTTGACCTGGAAACGGACCACGTGGAACTGGCGGCCAAACCGGGGGTGGGCGCGCCAATCCCCCCGGACCTCCAGCCCCTCCCCCTCGCCGGGAGCCGGAAACGTCCCCACAATGCAGACAGGTTCCCCGCCGCCCTCCGGAGCGAGCATGGCGACCGTATAGCCGTCCTCCTCGCTTTGATAGACTATCCGGACGATTTCACCGGCAAGCTCTTCCACATTCACCTCGCTCACTGCCGCGCGGTCCGGATAAAAGAAGTCTTCCGGTAAAAACCGGGTTTTCGGATGGCGCTGGCTGGATTATCATGGCGCGGCATAAAAAGGCGGCTCTTTGGAGGGTCTTTTTTCCAACAGACCCTCCTTGCCGTGTTACTGTATTTTTCCATGGCGCAAAAGAGAAAAACGCGCCCGCCGCGCGGGGAACAACCATGGTGAAACCCGTCCGCCTTCGGATTATCGAGGACAGCGCCTTTGATGTCCGGCTGGTTCAGGAGATGTTCAGCCGGGAAAAACCGGGGGGCTTCGAGTTTCTTCGCGCGCCGTGTCTTTCCGAGGGGATTGCCATGCTCCACGGGCAACGGCCTGACGCGGTTCTTCCGGATCCCGCCCTGCCTGACAGCCGCGGGCCGGACATGCTGGAAAACTGGAAACCTTGGCCTCGGGCGTCCCCGTTGTCGTGCCCACCGGCAACGGGGACGCGGAAACGGCAAGGCGCCTGGTGCGCGGAGGGGCGCAGGCCCGCCATGTCAAAGGCAAGGTGGGAGGCCGGTCCCTGCGCCAGTCCCTTATTCACGGCATCGAGCGCCAAAAGGCGAAGAACGCCCTTGCGGAAAGTGAACGCCGTTACCGCCGGATTTTTGAAAACATCCAGAGGCAATTGCAAAATGAGGCGCAGGCTGGGTGGTTCCGGGCCGCAAGCCCGTGTGTACAAAAGATTTCTAAAATGATTTCTATGTGTTGGATGAACCTGCCCTATGGGAGGAACCATCCGGCCTACGTTAAATTTGTCGTTTCTATGAGTTTTGCAACTGCCTCTGACAAACGCTGTAACCGGACGCCTGCCGCTATTCCTCACAATTGGGATTCCTGCCCTGTTTCTCTTTTCATTGCAAAACGATTAAAAGCCGGGTACACTCCCTGCGCTTCAGAAATCCCCAAATCACCTCCTGAAAGGACGCTTTTTACATGGAAGAGACAAGTGTTTCCAGCCCAACCTCTTACGACGACGTGCCCTACGACAGCCATCCCTTTCCCCAAAGCCATCCGGACCGGCTGGCCACCCTTGCCGCTTTGTTCGGAATGAAGCCCGCTCCTGTAACCCGGTGCCGGGTGCTGGAGCTGGGGTGCGCCAGCGGCGGCAATATTATTCCCATGGCCGCCCTTCTCCCTGAAAGCGGATTTGTAGGGGTTGACCTTTCCGCAAAGCAGCTTGAAGAAGGCCACAAGGCCGCCGAAAGACTCGGTCTGCAAAACCTTGCGTTAAAACACGCGAGCATTCTGGACGTGGACGCCTCCTGGGGAAAATTTGACTATATCATCACCCATGGCGTGTACTCCTGGGTTCCCGCAGAGGTCCAGGATAAAATCCACGCCGTGTTCCGGGAAAACCTCGCGCCCAACGGCGTGGGCTATGTGAGCTACAACGTGTATCCCGGCTGGCACATGCGGGAGATGATCCGCCACATGATGCTCTACCATTGCGGGCAGTTCGGCACCCCCGCGCAAAAGGTGCAGCAGGCGCGCGCGCTTCTGGATTTCCTGGCGCGCTCGGTGCCCACCAAGGACAACCACTACGGCCTGTTGCTCAAAAGCGAGCTGGACCTTTTGAAAAAATGCCGGGATTCCTACCTCTACCACGAGCATCTGGAGGTTGAAAACCACCCCATCTATTTTCACCAGTTCGCCGACAAAGCCGCCCAGCACGGCCTCCAGTTTTTGGCCGAGGCGGAGTTCTCCACCATGCTCACCAGCGGCTTTGGAAAGGAAGTCGCCGACACCCTCAGGCGCATCAGCACCAATATCGTCAAAACCGAGCAGTACATGGACTTCGTGCGCAACCGCATGTTCCGCCAGACCCTTGTGTGCCATAAAGAAGCGCAGCTCAAGCGCAACCTCTCGGGAGAGGACGTAACAGGCTTTTTGGTGTGCTCGGGCGCCACTCCGGAAAACAACGGACAGGTGGATATCAACTCGGTCCGCAAAGAAAATTACAAGACTCCCCATGGCCTCCAGGTTCAGGTGAGCCGTCCGGTGGTCAAAGCCGCCCTTGCGGTTTTGAAAGAAGCCTGGCCCCGCGCGGTGCCTTATACGGAACTGTTCGATGCGGCCCTTGCGCGGCTGGAGAAAGCGCCCAAGGATGAGAAGGGAAGAAAGCCGGCCTGGCTCAACCTGGCATCGGACCTGTTGCAGGGCTACACCGCGCGGCTTGTTGACTTCCGCACCTGGCAGGCCGATTACGCCACCAAGCTGAGTGAAAAACCCAAGGCCACGAAGATGGCGCGGGATTACGTGCTTCCAGGCAACATCACGGTGAACGAAAAGCACGAGTCCGTGGCTCTGGACGCGGTGTGCCAGCATGTTGTGCCCCTCATGGACGGAACCCGGGACAAGGCCGCTCTGCTCGCCCATCTTAAAAATATCTGGAAGGACGGCGCCCTGGTTCTGAGACGGGAAAACACCCCGGTGACTGACGGGGAGCTTGCCGGAAAAACCTTGGAAATGGCGCTGGACCGCGCGCTGGAAAGCCTTGCCGTCCGGAGTCTTTTAAGCGCGTAGCCCTCCGGGGAAAACATCGCGGGACCGATTGTGTCGTGGAGCGGCGGGCGTGAAAACCTATGTCACGGACATACAGCCGGGCTCGTTGGTGGAGGAGGTGTTTATAGCCGCGGAGAAATCCGTGAAAACCCGGGGGGACGGGTCGCCCTTTCTCTCCCTGGTTCTTGCGGACAAGACCGGACAGGCCCCGGCCGTTGTCTGGGACAACGTGCAGGCCCTTTCCGCCGCGTTTTCCGCAGGCGATTTTGTCCGTGTTCAGGCACTGGCACAGGACTACCGGGGCGCGCTTCAATTTAAGATAAAAGACCTCCGCCGGCTGGACCCGGCGGAGGTTGACCCCGGGGATTTTCTGCCTGTAAGCCGCCAGGATCCTCAACAAACCTTCGCGGAAATCCGCAGAACCGCCCAAAGCCTCACCGCTCCCCATCTTCGCCGCCTTTTCGACGCGATGTTTTCCGACACACGCTTCACCGCCCGCTTTTGCCGCGCCCCGGGCGCCAAACTCATGCACCACGCCTATCTGGGCGGACTTGTCGAGCACACGTTTTCGGTTGCCACCCTTGCCCAGTCCATCGCTGTCTTTTACAACTCCAGAGAACCCTGCCTCAACAGGGACATCCTTGTCGCCGGAGCGCTGTTGCACGACATCGGCAAAATGGAAGAGTTCATCTACGACACGCGCATTGACCTGTCGGAAAAAGGACGGCTCGAAGGGCACATCGTTCTGGGCGTCTCCATGCTGGAGTCCTATCTCCGGGACCTGCCGGATTTTCCTGACGAGGACGCCCTGCTTCTCCGGCACATGATTGTGAGCCACCACGGAACCCGGGAGAACGGCTCCCCGGAGGTGCCCCGGACCCTGGAGGCGCTGTTGCTGCACATGGCCGACGATATGGACGCGAAATTCTGGGGGGCCCGGGTGTTTATGGAGGGCGACCCGGGCGACGGACCGTGGACCGCGTGGAACAAACCCTTCAGCCGCTTTTTCTACAAGGGGGGCGGAGAGAGAACAGGAGGGCAATGAGCGGCGGCGCTTATGTCCCCGGCTATGTTGCCCTGGCGCACAAGGGGCTTCTCGCGGGCCGGGTCCGGGAGGCGCGGGAGCGCATGACAGAATGCCGCCTTTGTCCTAGAACCTGCGGGGTCAACCGGCGGGAAGACAAGCGGGGACTCTGCCGGACAGGAAACCACGCCCGGGTGGCCAGCGCCGGGCCGCATTTTGGTATGACAAGTCCGTGTCTTTTCAGGCGAAGGTCAGAGCCGCCACAGGAAAAGCGCGAAAAGCGCAGCGCCCAGAATGAGCGCGGCAATGGCCTGCTCTTGGGAAAACCGGGGCATGGCCCTTCTCCGGCTGTCGTCAGATTTCCTCGGCGTCCAGGCCGAACGCGCTGTGCAGAACGCGCATGGCAAGCTCCGCGTACTTCTTCTCAATCACACAGGAAATGCGGATTTCCGAGGTGCTGATCATCATAATATTGATGTTCTCCCTGGCAAGCACCGCGAACATCTTGGCCGCCACGCCGGGATTGCTCTTCATCCCCACGCCGATCACCGAGACTTTGGCGATTTCAGCGTCTCCGGCGACGTTCTCCGCGCCCAGCTCCTCGGCCACCTTCTTTTCGATTTCCAGCGCGCGCTTAAAATCGCCCTTGGGCACCGTGAAGGTGATGTCCGTGAGTCCGCCCGCGCGGGTGTTCTGGATAATCATATCCACGGAGATGCCCGCGTCCCCCACCGCCGAAAACACCCGGGAGGCGATGCCCGGGCGGTCCGGCACCTTGGTGATGGTGATGCGCGCGTCATTCTTGGCCACTGTCACGCCGGATACGAGCAGGTTTTCCATGTCCCTTCCCTCGCCCACCACCATGGTCCCGGGCTCGTTGCTGAACGAGGACCGGACGCACAGGGGGATGTTGTATTTCATGGCAAACTCGACGGAACGCAGGTGCAGGACCTTGGCGCCCAGTCCGGCCATTTCCATCATTTCCTCATAGGTGATAACCGGAAGTTTCCGCGCCCTGGGCACCACGCCCGGGTCGGCGGTATAAACGCCGTCCACGTCCGTGTAAATCTCGCACAAATCGCTTTCCAGGGCGGCGGCAAGGGCGACAGCGGAAGTGTCGGAGCCGCCCCGGCCAAGGGTTGTCACGTTGCCGCGCATGTCGCAGCCCTGGAACCCGGCGACGATGACGATGTTTTTTTCCTTGAGGAGCGCGCGGATGCGAAGGGGGTCCACATCCACCACCCGGGCGCCCATGTAGTTGGAATCGGTGAGAACTTTGACCTGGCTGCCCAGAAGGGAGACAGCGCGCTTGCCCATGGACTCGAGCATGATGGCCAAAAGGGAGACAGTGACCTGCTCTCCGGTGGAGACAAGCTGGTCCATCTCCCGGGGATCCGGGTTCTCGGTGATCTCCTTGGCCAGGTTGATGAGCCTGTCGGTTTCCCCGGACATGGCGCTCAACACCACCACCATGTCATTGCCTGCGTCGTAGTCCGCGGCGACCCGTTGCGCCACGTTCCGTATGCGGTCTATGCCCTTGACCGATGTGCCGCCGTATTTTTGAACAATGAGACTCATGGCGAACTCCCGCCGCGCTTGTGGCCGGAACACCGGAAAAAGGCCCGGGTCCCGGGAAGGAGGACGTGTGATTCGGGGGACCATGCCAGAAAAAGCCCGCAGGCGCAAATGTTTTTTAAGGGGGTGTTTTGGGGGGGCGGCGGGGATTTGGTCTTGGCGTTTTAAGGAGGTTCCGGCCCGGGGAGGGGCGGTTTCCGCCGCGGGCCGGGACAGCGTTATTCGGGGCTGCCGTCAGGCGTCTTCCAGGAGCGCCGCCGCGCGCGCGGCAATGCCGTCCAGGCGGAGCATGCCTTGGGGGGTCAGGGCGAACCGTTCTCCGGTCCAGACGGCAAAACCGCCGGAGACGAGGGGCAGAAGCGCGTTTTCAATAAGAACCGCCATGTTTTTCCCATGCCGCGCGCGGAGATCCTCTGCTCCAAGCCCGCTGGACTGCCTGAGACCCAGATATACGGCCTCTAACAGCCTGTCCTCCTCCGTAAGGGTCTCTTCCTCTTCCTGCGCGGTTTCTCCCCGGCTAATCCGCCCGATGTACGCGGCAACATCCTGGACATTCCACCAGCGCCGTCTGTTTTGAAAGGAATGGGCCGAAGGCCCGAGTCCCAGGTAAGGCGCGCCGTTCCAGTATTTTATATTGTGACGGGACCTGTTTTCCATGCCCAGAGCGTAGTTGGACACCTCGTAATGGCAGTATCCGCGTTCCGTCAAAAAGTCCGAGGTGGCAAGAAAAAGCCGGGCCGCGAGGTTCTCATCCAAAGCCTGGCCCGCCCCGCTGCGGCAGGAGGTCCACAGAGGCGTTCCCGGCTCCAGGGTGAGCATGTAGCAGGACAGATGCAGGGGGGCGAAGGAAACGGCCTCTTCAAGCACGCGGCGCCATCCGTCCGGGGTCTGGGAAGGCAGGCCGAAGATGAGGTCAAATCCTGTTTCCGTGAAACCGGCGCGGGCGGCCCATTCCAGGCATTGCCGGGCGTCCCGGGCGGTATGGGCGCGGCCGAGAAAGCATAGGTCCTGGTCGGAAAACGACTGGACACCAAGGCTTAAGCGGGAGACTCCCGCGGCGCGGAACTCCCGGAGGGATTCCTTTGTGAGCGCGCCCGGGTTGGCTTCGAGGGTGATTTCCGCGTCCTTGGTGAGGGGGAGGGTTTCACGGGCGCGGGAGATGATGGAGAAGAGGGACTCAGGGGAAAGCAGGCTGGGGGTGCCGCCGCCAAAATAAAGGGTGTCAAAGGGCGGCCATTCTGAGGCTTGGCGCTCCATTTCCAGGAAGAGGGCGTCTTGCCAGGCGGGAAGGAGTGTGGTTTCCGGGATGGAGTAGAAATCGCAATAGGGGCATTTGGAGAGGCAAAACGGGACGTGGATGTACAGGCCGGAGGACAGGGATGCCGGGTTGGATGTTGGCATGTCAGGGATCCTGGGGCGCGGCGGCGCGTTATGGCGTTTGTCAGAACAGCTTTCCGATTGGCCTGCCGTCGCTCCGGAAAAAGCCGGGGGCCAGGGTCTCTAAAAACGCCTGGGCCCAGGCTTTCGCCGGGGGGCGGCAGATTGCGCATGCGCCTATGCCAACCGCGGGGGCGCGTTGAATCGAAACGGATTTATGACAAACGCCATAAGTCCTGAGTCTTACGTTCTCACATCAAGTTTCCCGCACAGCGCGTCCACCCAGGCAAGGATTCCCGGAATCTGCCGCTGGTCGGCGTACCGCATGCAGTCGCATTTGACCTGCCCGAGCGTTCGAATAAGAAGCTCCGCGGAAAGCCGGTTCCGCTCCAGTTCCAAGGCGAAATAAAAAGGCTGGCAGTCCGTGTGGGCAAGCTGGACCGGGTCAAGGAACGATGGATCCAGAGGTATCCAGTACAGGCCGTCCACACCCGAGCCGGGAAAGGCGGCGTCCAAGTGTTCTTTGAGCGCCTCGTAATCACCGGGGCGCAACTGGTCAACGACATATTGCCGCATGGAGCTGTTCCTTGCCGCGCGCAGGCGGCGGAGGGAGGCCAAAAGAGGGGTGGTAACGGGGGGGCGTGCGGGGCGGCCCGGGCAACACCGCCGCCACACGGACCGCGGGCGCGCGCCTTTTCCCCTCCCGCGCGCCCCGGGAACCCCCTGTCCGGGTTGTACAGCGCGCGTTTACCAAGTGCTTATCCCTAAATACTGCTGAGGAGGATTTTAGGGGCACTTTTTCATCGCGGGCTACGGTTATGTGACGGCCGTTATCGCTTACCACCGGGCGCTCCGATGGCTCGGGTTCCATTGCCGTAGGGGCGCACGGCGTGCGCCCGAACAGGGGAA
>JAGVGH010000245.1 GCA_020057225.1 Desulfobacterales bacterium
CACCCAACACATAGAAAGCATTATAGAAATGTTGGGTGAACCCGGGCCTTGCGGCCCGGAACCACCCAACCTACGCTTCATTTTGCAATTACCTCTATAACTAAAAAAACACGACAAAAAATGATTTTTTATTCTAAGTGCTTATCCCCAAATACTGCTGAAGAGGATTTTAGGGACGCTTTTTCATCGCGGGCGCACGCCGTGCGCCCCTACGGTTATGGGACGGCCGTTATCGCTTGCCACCGGGCGCTCCGATGGCCCGGGTTCCATTGCCGTAGGGGCGCGACGGCCTCGCGCCCGAACAGGGGAATCCCTTGCAATAAAATTATTTATGGATAAGCTCTAACTCCCAACTCCCAAGTCCTGAATACTCCGGCTTGCCGGTTTGGGAATCTCCCTTGACCGGGGCAAAGAACCTCATCCGCCCCCGCGTTCTTTTTATTTCCCTTACCGCGCGTTCTCCTGTATTATTTTTAGCGGGGCAGTATGGATTCACATCCTTCCCAAAGGGGAGGCCGCCATGTTCCACCACCCGACCGGCACAGCCGGTGGCCCCGGACGCTCTTCACAGTCAGGGTTCACCCTCATTGAAATCGTGAGCGTCCTGGTGCTTCTCTCCATTCTGACCGCGGTGGCCGTGGCCCGCGTGTCCTCCATGCGCGCCGCGGAGGCCGTTGCGGCCGCGGACGTGCTGAAGGCCCACCTGCGCCACGCCCAGGCAAGCGCCATGAACTCCACCGTGTCCTACGGCATACAGACCCATTCCTCCGGCACATCCTACTTTATGTTTGAAAACGGCGACACGGTGAACGGCCAGGTCCGGCTCCCGGGCGAGGATTCCAACACTGTTCCCGTGCGCTCCGGAGCCTCGGTCACCCCCAGCTTCACAATCTCGTTTGACACCTTTGGCCGCCCCTGCACGGACACCGGGGGAAGCACGCTTCAGTCCGGGACGCGGACCCTCGCGGTGACCCGTGAAGGAAGCGTCCAGACCATCACCATCACGCCCAACACGGGGTTCATACCATGAACGCGCGTCCGCGTAACCGCTCCTCCGGCTTCACCCTCCTTGAGGTCATCGTCTGCATCATCGTGGCCTCGATACTGGGAGCGGTGTTTGTCCAGTACATGGGCACGAGCGTCGCTGAAAGCGGAAGGCCCGTGCTGCGCCTGGGCAACCAGCTCAATCTTGAGCAAATCATGGAGGACATGACAACCGACTACAAGTATCTCATGGCCGCCTCTCCCGCCCCGCCCCTTCCCGCTTTCAAGTCCCGGGTTGAATCCCGCCGCTACGGCTCCTACACCCTGGATTACTGCGGGTACATCCAGTTCACCACCTCGGGGGCCGAGGTGCCCGGAGGGGATCAGGTGCTCAAGGTGACCATTTCCCAGGGAGGACAAAAAATGACCTCCCTTTTCACGAGGTAGCCATGGTCCGCCACTCCCGGAAGGAAGGGGGATTCACCCTTGTCGAGGCCATCGCGTCCATGGTCCTTGCGGGCATTGTCGTCACGGTGGCGGGCATGGCCCTTGTCACCGGGGCCAAGGGATACGCGCTTACCAAGTCCAATGTCCAAATCGCCCAGAAATCCCAGGTGGCCATGGGAAGGATGAGCCGGGAGCTGAAGGAGCTGCTCACGGTGACCTCGGCCCAGGCCGCGCGCATGACCTTCACCCGGCTGGACCAAAACAACGCCGCCGCCACCCTGACCTTCTATCTCGACACGGCTTCCAAGACCCTCCGGCTGGTCCAGGGCGCCCAGGCCACAGGCGGCGACATTCTTCTTGACAACGTGCAAAGCCTCGCCTTCACCTATCTCAAAGGCGCCTCCGCCTGGACCGACACCGAGGACGTCCAGCTTCTTTCCACAGTCCGCGTAAATTATACCTTGACCCGGGAAGACGGAACAGGGGCGTTTACGTTCAGCACCTCCATCACGCCCCGGAACAACAAAAACGCGGGCGGCGTGCCGCCGCCGGTGGACCGGCCCAACGACCTGGGCTACTGCTTTGTGGACGCGGCCCGGGAAGAGGCCCCTGCCCCTGAGCGGCAGCCTTTACCCTCGGGCCTTCCCGTAGTGGCCGTTATGCTTTTACTGGCTGTGATCCGCAGGCGCCGCGACGCGCAAGGCAGAGCGGCTGTCAAAAATCCGGCCCTGTTGAGGAGCCTCTTTGGCAAACCCGCGCGCCCAGGGGCGGCGGCGCGGGGCACTTGCCCTTTTCGCGCGCGGGTCTATCCGGCGATCCAATCCAAACCCTTGCGGGAACCTGAAAACCGCCACGCCTGGAACCTCTGGCAAGGACCCGGGGCCCGGCGGCGCCTTCAATCCGCGCGCAATTCCGACAACCGCCATAAGCGCCCCGGAAGGGGAAAAAGGGACGAGGGCGGCAGCGTTCTCGTGGCAATCATCGCCACCATGGTTCTTGTGGCCATGCTGGGCGCCGCCATGCTGCCCATAACCAACACAGGCTCCCAGGGCCAGCTTGGCGCCCAGGGCACCATGCAGGCGTATTATCTCGCGGAGTCCGGATACCGCTACGCCGCCAGCCGCTATCTCAACACCGTGAGCGAAGCGTCCAAGGACCAGACCCTGTACGACCTCCATTACCAGCACAGCGGCCTTTACACGCTTTCGGGAAGCGGCGGCTCCTTTGATCTGGACATCTACCCCCATTTCGCCCGCACCACTGGCGCCGGCGGCGCCTCCACTCTGAGCGCGCAACTGCCCGGGGCCCTTTCCACGGGCCTCACCCTGGGCACCGGGTTTGCCGAAATCAACGGAACCATCCACCAGTACAGCGCCGTCAACACCAGCGGCGCGCCTTCCCTGGTGTTCACCATCTCCTCCGGCTCCTGGCCCGCCTCCATCGGCACTGGCCAGGCCCTGTATTTCGCCAGCCGCCCAAGCTCTACACAAACGGTCTCCAACAACTCCCGGACGCTTACTTTGGAAGCCACCACAGGCTCCGCCCAGACCTTCCCGGCGCTCAACGGCAGCTTCCGGGTGCGCGGACAGGGCGGCTCCGACACCAATTACATCTACGAGCGCCGCTCCGGGGCCACCTTGTACGGCATCACGCCCCTGAACGACCCGGACGCCGCGTTCAGCTTCACTGTCAACACCACCAACGGCATTGTTCTCGACAAGTTTGTCGAGCTGCACTCCACCGGGCTTTGGGGAGCGGGCACCCCTGTGGAAACCAGCCGCCGGGTGATTTATTTCGCGCCCATCGGCTTTGTTTCAGGGGGCATCCCCAACCAGAAAGTGACCTATCTCGACACCTTTGACGACACAACCCTCCAGCACTGGTTCACGGGCGGGGATGACGAGGGCCAGGTGGGCACCCACGCCGTGGTGGACGTGGACGGCAACAAAGCGTTGGACGTGACTTCCCGGGTGGCGCCCGACTCCTGGCTCGGGGGCGTCCTCACGGAATCGGAATGGAGCGTGCTCCATTTTTCCTGGTCCGGCACCAACGCCAATCTCGCGGCGGCCTGGGAGGCGGCGGGACAGCTTTTGAGCTACGATATCCAGACCAAAATCCGGGTGACCGACCCCACCGGAGCCCAGGACCCCTACTACATGGCGGGGATGCTCTTCCGCACCCAGCCCTACGGAGAGGACGACTCGTCCAGCTACGGCATCTCGTTGTTACGCGCGCGCCAAGAGCGGGGATGGCTTGTTTTCTGGGGCCCCTGGTACGGCGACGACGAAATCCCGGAGGAGTTCGAGCCTTCCGCCATTTGGGAAGGAACCCTCGAGACGGTGGACCACGGAATATGGCAGGAGCGTTTTTCACAGCCGGCCATCGTGCTGTGGCAGCGCACGGGCGGGAATTTCCGCTGGATCGCCTACAGGATACTCACAAACGCGGACATCGTGGTGAACAACGGAAGGGTCAAGAACTGGTCCACCCTGGCGGCCAGGATCATCGAGTGTTATCCCATGTCCTTTTCCAACGGGGGAGGCGGAGGATTCCGGTACGGGGACGAGGTGGTGGGCGCGACCTCCGGGGCCACGGCGGAGGTGAACGGGACGCCGGTGTTGTCCTCGGGGGACTGGACCGGCGGCACCGCGGCGGGCGCGCTTCCCCTGGCCAATGTGCGGGGGACGTTTCAGGCTTCCGAAAACCTGCTGGTGGGCGGGACGGTCCGGGCGCGGGCGACTTCAACCCCGGGAGGACGAACCAACCACATCCGGGCTTATTACGGTGACACGGACGCCCACACCCCCAACGCGGTGCCCACGGACAACAACCGGGGGGCCAACCCGCGCGTGACCGGGTCAGGCACAGTCAACTGGCCCATGGACAACATCGGGGACTGGGCCGCGGCCAACGATTATCTTACCCTGGTCCAGTGGACGGGCTACAACTCTTCGTACGCCACACGGCTCGGGACCGGAGTGGAGGCCAACGCCATTATCCAGTCCAGCGCGCTTAGCTCCCCCCAGGACGGCGGCGACACGTTCACCGCCTCAGAGCTTGCCCTGCATTCCACAGGCAAGACTGCGGACCATGTGTATTTTGACGACTTCGCGGTCCAGGTGGAAGGCGCGACCCCCAGCAGCACCGGGTTTTTGCCGCCCATTCAGAAGTAGGCGCGTTCTGTTTTGGGCGGTTGTGGACGCCCTGCGGCAGGCGCGGGCAGGGGGGGGCGTTGAAAAGAAGGGCGCCCTGCCCTTCATTCCATAGGCAGATACCGGGCGATAAGGCGCGCGTGCGCGCGCGCCGCGCCCTGCCGGGAGAAAACCACTTCCCGCGCCTTTGCGCCCATGGCCCGGGCCGCCCCCGGGTTTTGCGCCAGCCAGAGCGCCCGCGCGGCCAGATCCTCCCCGTCCGCCACACGCAGCCCCCCTCCGGAGGAAAACAGGAGATCCGCCGCCTCCGCGAAATCCTCCATGTGCGGCCCAAAGAGCACCGGTTTGCCCCAGACAGCGGGCTCCAGCACATTTTGCCCTCCAAGAGGCGCAAGGCTCCCGCCGCAAAACACCACGTCCGCCGCGCTGTACAGGGAAAAGAGGTCGCCCATGGTGTCCACCAGCAACACCGGCGCGGTGAGCGGCGCGTCCTTGGCAAACAGGTCTGAAAGAAGGGCAAAAGGAACCCCGGCGGCCCGGATCATTCCCACGACCTCCGGCAAACGCGCGGGATGGCGCGGAGCCAAAGCCAGGCGACTGTCCGGCAGGGCGGCCCGCATCCCTTCAAACGCCCGCAGCGCCGCCGCCTCCTCGCCCCGCCGCGTGCTTCCCGCCACAAGGAGCGGACCGCCCGGAGGAAACACGCGGCTTGCCCGCCGCGCTTTTTCCGCGTCCGCGGCCCAGACAAGGGAATCGTACTTGGCGTTGCCCAAAACCGAGACCTTGCGGCGCGGCGCTCCCAGGGAGCGGATGCGGTCGGCGTCTCCGTGGCCAATCATCCCGAACACCGTGACACACGCGAGAGCGCCCCGGACCAGTGGCAGAATCCGTCGGTAGCCGACCAGCGAACGCGGAGAAAGCCTCCCGTTGACCATGACAACGGGAATTCCCGCGCGCCGGGCATGCATCAGCCAGTTGGGCCAGATTTCGGTCTCGACCAGCGCGAGAACATGGGGCTTTAGGATGGACAGGGCGCGGCCCGCGGCGCGGGGATGGTCCAGGGGGGCAAACAGGGCGGTGGCGCGGCCCTTGAGAAGGCGCGCCGCGTGGGCGCGCCCCTGGGGAGTCGCGGAGGTGAGAAAGACCTGGACGGAAGGGCAAAGGTTTCGGAGTTCCTCAATGACGGGTGCCGCCGCCACCACCTCGCCCACGCTTACCGCGTGCATCCAGACACGGGGCGCTCCATTGGCGGCTCCAGGGGAAATTTCCGGATAGTCTCCCTGTCGCGCGGCAAGGCGCCACGCGTCCTGTCCTGTCAGACGGGCAACGGCAAGGCCGGGGACAACCAGGCCCAGATAAAATCCGGCGGCAAGGCCCGCATAGGCGTGAAGGGCCAGCCTGTCCGCGGGAAGGAGGAAAGGCGCCTCGTATGTGCCGCCCGGCGCGCGCATGGGAATGAGGTCCTTGGTCAATAACCGCCCGCGTCGCCCGCGGGGGCCTCCGGCCCGCCCGTCTCCAGCCCCTCCAACGAGGGCGGAAGCCCGGGAGCCTCCGGCGCCGCCTCCTCCCGCCCGGTTTCCCGAGTAGCAGGCGCGGAATTCTCAAGGGTTCCCGCGCCTTCCCTCATGGAGGGCGCCGCGTATCCGCTTTCTGTCTGGGGAGACTGTGCCACACCGCCATGCACCGGCACAAACAATCCGCCCGCAACCTTGAGCAGCGTTAGCTCTTTATGGACCTCCCCGTTGGTGTAAAACGTGGTGCGGCCTGTGATGCCCGGATATCCGGTTGTCTGTAAAAGGGCGGAACGAAGCCGCTCCCGGTTCCGGACTCCGGACTGGTGGGCCGCGGTGAAAAGAATGTTGGCCGAGTCATATCCAAGGGCGGCGAGGAAGTCCGGCTCTTTGCGGTAGGTGTCGAAATAGTCCCGCACAAAACTCTGCGCTTTGGGGTCCGCGCTGTTTGTAAAAAAAACCTCGGGCACCACCGCCCCCTCCGCGTATTGCCCGGCTGCCTCGATAAGTTGTTCGCTGTGCCACAGGTTGGTGCCGAAAAACACCATGTCACGGATGTCGTGGTAGGGGAACTGGGGAAGAACCAGTCCGGCCTGCTCAGGCGTGTCGGGGATGAACACGGCGCCGAAATCCACGCCGCCTGACGCGGTTTCCTCGGCCTGTTCCGTCTCCTCGCCGCCGGTTTCCCCCACAGGCGCCGCCTCCGCCCCGGGCGCGCCCAAAGGCGACTTCATGCGCTTGATGTGCTCCGCAAAATCCGTCTCGGTTCCCGCGTACTTCCCGACAGCCGTGACCTCGGCGCCCAGAAGCGCAAGCTGGTCCCAAAACTCCCGCATGAAGGTTTTCCCGTAATCATCGTCCGGATGAAGGATCGCGTATTTCCGGATTCCCAGTTCTTTGACCCCGTAAGAGGCAAGGGCCGACGCCTGCATGGACGGGGTGATGTAGTTGCGGAAAAGATACCCGCCCCGCTCTGCCGCCTGGGCCTTCTGGGTAAACACGATGGCGGGCACTCCAAGCTCCCGGGCCGCGTCTTTAATCTCCGCGGCGGTAATCATGGGTCCTATCACCGCGCAAACCCCCGCCGCCGCCAGTTCGCGCAGCCCCTTGAGCGCAAGGGCGGGATCACCGGCAGTATCGCGGATGACAAGGTTGACAGGCACCTCCCTGTGCCAGGAATTGTACTGCTCCATGGCAAGGTTGACACCCGAAAGAACCTTGTCGCCGAATTCCGCGTATTTTCCTGAAAGAGGCAACAGGCAGCCGATCTCGTTGGATTTAAAATTGGAAAGATTTTCCAGGGAGGCGAGAACCTCGTGGGCCTTGTCCACCCTGGGATGGCTCGGGCAACGCTTGACCAAGGCTTCAGCGGCCTCTCCGGCCGGACCGGATTCCTTCCGCGCCAAGGCGTCCGTGGCCATGCGCAACAGCACCATGCCCTCCACCAAACAACCCTTGGACTTGGCCATAACCTCTGGAAACGAGGAGGGATCCAACAGCGCCACAGCCTTGCCGATGCGGTCCACCAGCGCGGTCTGCTGCTTGCCCAGGGCAAGAGCGTACACCTCCCCGTAGGGCTCGATCGCCAGCAAAGGCTCGCCCAGCGCCATGTGGGAGTCGCCCAGAAGCACTCCCGCGCCAAACTGGAACTTGGGGTCCTGAATATTTCGAAGCTGGTTTTCCGCTGTCCGAACCACCACCTGATATCTTCCCAAAGAATAGTAGGACGCAATGATTTTATAACGCGCCTCGGGCACGAGCTTCGAATGGGGATATTTCGCGGCCATTTTCTCGTAGGACTCGATGGCCGCTTCGTAATTCTTTTTCCGGTAGTGAATGTCGCCGATGTAAATCAGGGCGTTTTGGGCCTGGGGGGTTTCAGGCCAGCGCTGGAAAAACCGGGTGAAAGCGGCGAGAGCCTCGTCGAGCTGGCCGCCCCGGTAAAAGGTTTCGGCCTTTTGAAAGCTGTCGAGAGAGCCTGTGCCCAAATCCGAGGTGCTGCCAGGCCCGGAAATCCGGCCGCCCGCGCAGCCCGCGCAAAGCATGAAAATGAAAACAAGGGGAACCACGGTGCCCCTGGCTGTTCCTGTTTTCCTAACAATCTGAAATAATTTAGAAATCATGGAGTTTCCCCGCATGTCCGAGCGTTTGGCTTGTTGGGTTTCATCGCGCCCACTCTTACACGGATGTTTCGCGCGTGTCAACGCGGGGCAGCTTCCGGAAACCCGCCCCACAAGGCTTGCTCAAGGCCGGACGCGCGCGGCGCGCGGCGCTCCATGGCCCGGGCCACGGTTTCCGGACGCGCGATAAGATGAAGGGTTTCCCGCGCCCGGGTAACGGCTGTGTAGAGAAGCTCGCGGGTGAGAAGCGGTGTGTCTTCTCCGGGCAAAACAACATACACCGAGCGGAATTCCGAGCCCTGGCTTTTATGAATGGTCATGGCGTATGCGGTCTCGTGTTCCGGAAGCGCAAAAGGAGAAAATTCCCTGGGAGTTCCGCCTTCCTGGCCCGGGAAACACACTCTGGGCCTCCCTGTGTTCCAGACAAGTCCTGTGTCGCCATTGAAAAGGCCCTGGGAGTAATCATTGGATAAAACCATCACGGGCCTGCCATGGTGCCAGTCCCCTGTTTCCAGGGCGATTTTTCCAGCCCGGGCGAGCGCCCGCGCAGCCGCCATGTTGGCTGCCACATATCCCGCGCGTCCGTCGCGCGCCGCGCACAAGACACGGAACCCGTCCAGGCGCTCCAGCGCCTCCTCCGGACCGGCGGCGCTCAAGCACGGGGAATAGCCTTCCACGGCCGCCGGACCAATCAGGGATTCCAGATCCGCTCCGGGACCCGGCGCCCTGGGTGTAAAGACGACCCCGCCGGCGCCCTGCCGGAGGGTCTCCAGGGCCATGTCCGTGTCTCCGGTGACAATGGCCCGGGCAAGACGCCCAATCCCCCCCTCCCCGGAAAACCTGTGGCTCCGTGTCAATTCCACAACAGAGTCGAGCAAGGGCGGAGCATGGTCCACAACGGGAAAGCGCTCTTCCCCGCTGACCATGGAAAGCCTTCTGGCAAAGTCCGGGGAGAACCGGTTCAGGGGCGCTCCGGCGCACAGGTCGCCCAGGACCGAGCCTGGGGAAACCGAGGAAAGCTGGTCCTTGTCGCCTAGAAGGATCACCCGGGTATCCGGGAGAAGGGCGCGGAACAGGCGGACAAGAAGCGCCGCGTCCACCATGGAGCACTCGTCCACCACCACGGCGTCCAGAAGAAGAGGAGAACCAGAGCCGCGGGCAAAGCGTCCTCCCGGACGGGCGCCCAGGAGCCGGTGCAGGGTGGACGCCTCACGGGGGATGCTGGCCGCGGTTTCCGGAGAAACCGCGCCGGAGGTTTCCATGGAGGCAAATGCGCCCAGGACGGCCTCTGTAAGCCGCGCCGCGGCTTTTCCCGTGGGAGCCGCCAGGGCGGCCCGGAAAGGCGCCCGCCTGGCCTTTGCCTGGGCGGCCAAGAGGGCCAGAATCCTGGCCACGGTTGTTGTCTTGCCCGTGCCGGGCCCACCCGTGATGACAGCGAATCCACGCAGCACAGCCGCAGCGGCCGCCACCCGCTGCCAGTCGGCCTCCGACCTTGCCGGACGCGGAAAAAGCCGCTCCAGGCCATCCTGCAAAAGACCATCATCCACATCCGGGGCCATGGCGGCGCGGGCTTGAATTTCCCGGACAAGGCAGGTCTCATGGGCGTGGTGCCGGTGCAGGTACAAGCGCCCGCTGTCCAGGACAAGAGGAGTAAAATCCCCTGGGGCGCCCACTGCCGGGCTTGTTTCGAGAAGCCCGAGCCATTCCCGATAGGGCGGACAGATCCACACCCCGCCCTCTCCGAGGGCAAGCCGCGCGCCCGCGAACCTGGAAAGAGGAACGCACAAATCCCCGGCCCGGGCGCGGGCGCTGGCCAGGGCCGCCGCCTCCAGAATGCCCGGAGCGGGCTTTCCGGAAAGTTCTCCGATGAACCGGGCGAAAAGCATATCCACCGGCGCAAGTTCCAAAAATTCAGCGCCGCCTGGGAGATGAGGTTTTTCCATTGGCATCCCCTGACTCCCGGGATC
>JAGVGH010000049.1 GCA_020057225.1 Desulfobacterales bacterium
GGTTCCGGGCCGCAAGGCCCGGGTTCACCCAACATTTCTAAATGATTCCTATCTGTTGGGTGAACCTGCCCTTCGGGCGGAACCACCCGGCCTACCTCAGATTTGTCGTTTCTTAGAGTTTTGCAATTACCTCATCAATATAAAGATTTGTCAATGTTTTTACTTAAAAGCAATAATTATGCCATAATAGAACGGGCAACACCAAATCCCTGAAAAAAGCCGGGGCCTTTCGGCCCCGGCTCAAGCGCTGCTTCTAGGCCCCAAAGGGCCGCGTCATGGTCTTACAGAAGGAAAGGCACCATCAGAAGCGCCACGACGTTGAGGATCTTGATCATCGGGTTGACAGCGGGACCGGCGGTGTCTTTGTATGGGTCGCCGACAGTGTCGCCCGTGACAGCCGCTTTGTGGGCGTCGGAGCCTTTGCCGCCCAGGTGGCCGTCCTCAATGTACTTCTTCGCGTTGTCCCACGCCGCGCCGCCCGTGGTCATGGAAATGGCCACGAAAAGACCCGTCACGATGGAACCGATCAAGAGACCGCCCAGGGCGACTTTGCCCAAAAGCAGGCCGACCGCGATGGGCGCCAGCACCGGAAGCAGGGCGGGCAGCATCATCTCGCGCAGGGCGAACTGGGTCACGATGTCCACGCACGCGGCGTAGTCAGGCTTGCCGGTGCCTTCCATGATGCCCGGGATTTCACGGAACTGACGGCGCACTTCCTCGACAACCGCGCCGCCCGCCCGGCCAACAGCCATCATGGCCATGGAGGCGAAGAGGTAGGGCAGAAGGCCGCCGATGAAGAGGCCGATGATGACGTTGACATCGCTCAGGTCAAACTGAATCCGGGCGGCTGCCTCGCCGCCCTTCATGGCGAACTCCTCGACGTAGCAGGCGAAGAGCACCAGGGCGGCCAGACCGGCGGAGCCGATGGCGTAGCCCTTGGTGACGGCCTTGGTGGTGTTGCCCACCGCGTCCAGAGGATCGGTGACCGCGCGGACGGACTCGTCCATCTCGGCCATCTCGGCGATGCCGCCGGCGTTGTCCGTGATGGGTCCGTAGGCGTCAACGGCGATGACCATGCCGGTCATGGAAAGCATGGACATGGCGGCAATGGCGATGCCGTACAGGCCCGCGAAGTGATTGGCCAGGAAAATGCCGATGCAGATGGCGATAACCGGGGCCGCGGTGGCCTGCATGGAAAGAGCAAGACCGGCGATGATGTTGGTGCCGTGGCCGGTGACAGAGGCCTGGGCCACGCCGCGGACCGGGCTGTACTTGCCGGTGTAGAACTCGGTGATGATGACAATGAGAACCGTGAGGACAAGGCCCACCAGCGCGGCGTAGTAGAGGTTCATCGTGCTGACGCCCTCAATACCGGTCATAACCTTGGTGGTGGCGAAATAGAAGCCGATGCCGCCCAGGATGGCCGCGCCGAACATTCCCTTGTAGAGAGCGCCCATGATGTAGTCGCTGCCGGCGCCCAGCCGCACGAAGAAGATGGCGATGGCGGAGGCCACGATGGAGATGGCGCCAAGGATCAAGGGGAAGGTGACGGCGATTTCATTGCCGGGGAAGAGCAGGTGGCCAAGCAGCATCGCGGCCACGGCGGTGACACCGTAGGTCTCGAACAGGTCCGCGGCCATGCCGGCGCAGTCGCCCACGTTGTCGCCCACGTTGTCGGCGATGACAGCGGGGTTGCGGGGGTCGTCCTCGGGAATCCCGGCCTCGACCTTGCCCACCAGGTCGGCGCCCACGTCCGCGCCCTTGGTGAAGATGCCGCCGCCAAGACGCGCGAAAATGGAGATGAGGGAGCCGCCGAAGCCCAGGGCCACCAGGGCGGGCACGTTGTGCGTGAAGGTGTAGAACCCGGCCACCGCGGTGAGGGCCAGTCCGGCCACCATCATGCCCGTGACGGCGCCGCCTTTGAACGCCAGGGAGAGACCGGCGCCCAGACCTTTTTTGGCGGCTTCGGCCACGCGCACGTTGGCCAGAACGGAAATCCGCATGCCGACGTAGCCGGCCATGTAGGAAGCGCAGGCGCCGATGGCGAAGCCCACGGCGAACACCGGGCCAAGGCCGGGCGCGAAGAACATGATGAGGAAGATGATGATCCCCACCACCGCCATGCTCTTGAGCTGACGGTTGAGGTACGCGATGGCGCCTTCGCTGATGGCGGCCGCGATCTTCTGCATCTTCGCGTCACCGGCGGGAGCGCTCTTCACGATGCCCGCGAGAAGAATGGCGAACACGACGCCCGCCGCGCCGACCAGGGTGCAGTACAAAGGCACGTTTTTCAAGAAGATATCCCAGAAACCCATTCCTTCCTCCTCTTTTCGCCCCCTGGGACAGCCTCCGTCACCGGATTTCCCGTACACCCGGGCTTCCCCCGGGGGCCTCGACCATTGTGTTATTGTACCTGTCCATCGCCGGGCCAACGCCCTGGCCAAGCATGGCTAAGACAGCCTCCCCGGCCAGGGTGAAAAGCTCCGGCAAAACCTCTTGCTCTGTGGCGCTCCATTCCGACAGGACGTAATCCGCCACGTCCTGTCCCTCCGGAGGGCGCCCCACGCCGATACGGAGACGGATAAAGCCTTCCGCCCCCAAAACCTCTAAAACCGATTTTACGCCGTTGTGTCCGCCGTGCCCTCCTTTCCTTTTGATTTTTATCTTTCCAAAAGGGAGGTCGAGATCGTCGTGAATCACGCAAATCCCGTCCCTGTTCATCCCCGGACCGTCCGCTGTTTCCCCGTCCGTGACGAGGCCAAGGCGTAACGCCGTTTCCAGCACCGGAGCGCCGCTCCGGTTCATATACAGCATCGGCAGCAGAAAAGCGCAGCGCGTCCGGCCTGCCAAGCCCTTGCCGGCCATGGCGCCTCCCTGCCGGAGAAGGCCCGCGCCGCATAAAGCCGCAAGGCGCTCCACTGTCCGGAACCCCGCGTTGTGCCGCGTGTTCCAGTATTCAGGCCCGGGATTCCCAAGGCCCACAACCAGCCAGTCCACACACCCTGCCGCCACGCGCCGCCTGACACTCCGGAAGTGTTACTCCTCCTCTGCCTCTCCCTCCGCGGCCGCCTCCGGGGCTTTCTCGCCTGTCGGAGAAACAACGGTCACCACCGTGTACTGGGCCGCGCCCATGAGACGCACGCCCTCCGGAGGGGTAATGTCTCCCAGGTGCAGCGCGTCGCCCACGTTGAGCCCGGTCACATCCACCTCGATGGCGTCCGGCACCGCGCCGGGGAGCGCCGTGACCGTCAGCTCGCGGCGGATGATTTGCAAAAGGCCCCCAAAGTCCAGACCCTTGGCTTTGCCTGCCATCCGGACAGGCACTGTCACGGTAATGGGCCGGTCCATAAACACTTCGTAAAAATCCGCGTGCAGGTATTTTCTGGAGAGCGGATCCCTCTGGATTTCCTTCACCAGGGCAAGACGCCTGGCCGCGCCCTGGCCTTCCACCTGAAGGTTGAAAAGCACCTGCTCCGTGCCGGCCTTCTTAAGAATGGTGTCAAATTCCTTCCGGTCCACCACAAGCAGAACATTGTCTGAACCCGGTCCGTAGAGCACGGCGGGAAAAGCCCCTTCCCTCCTCAGCACACGGGCGGGCCCGTTGCCCGTGGCGGTCCTTGTTTTCACAGTCAATTCCGCGGTTTTCAAAAAACAGCCCTCCTTGACGCTTCCGGCCCGGCCGGAGAAATGTTTGCTGCTATATAAAAAGCGAACTTACCGAATCACCGGCATGGGAACGGATAATGGCCTCACCGACCAAGGGGGCGATGGAGAGCGTCTCGATTTTCCCGCAACGCGCCGCCTCCTCTTTCAAGGGAATCGTGTCCGTCACAACAAGCTTCTGAATCGCGGACTCCATGATTCTGCCCACAGCCGGTCCGGATAAAACAGGATGGGCGGTGTACACATGGACCTCTTTGGCGCCCCGGTTCATAAGCGCCCCGGCGGCCTGGGTGACGGTGCCCGCCGTGTCCACCATGTCGTCCACCACAATGGCGATTTTGCCCTTCACGTCTCCAATGACGTTCATGGCCTCAGCCTTGTTGGGCTCGAGCCGCCTCTTGTCCACAATGGCGAGGCTGGAGTTCATCCGTTTGGCAAAGGCCCGGGCGCGCTCCACCCCGCCCGCGTCAGGACTCACGATGACCACCTCCTCGGGCGCGAACTCCGCCTTGATGCGCTTCAGCAGTACCGGCGCGGCAAAGAGGTTGTCCACGGGAATCCGGAAAAAGCCCTGAATCTGTCCGGCGTGCAGGTCCATGGTGATAATGCGCTTGGCCCCCGCGGTCTCCAGCATGTCGGCCACCAGCTTGGCGCTGATGGGCACCCGGGGAGCCACTTTCTTGTCCTGCCGGGCGTAGCCGAAATAGGGGATCACCGCGGTCACCCGCCTGGCCGAGCTACGGTTGACCGCGTCTATCATAAGCAGCAGTTCCATAAGGGAGTCGTTCACCGGGCGGCAGGTCGGCTGCACGATGAAAACGTCCCTCCCCCGGACGTTCTGGTTGATCTCCAGCTGGATTTCGCCGTCCGTAAACGTCTTGACCTTGGCCTCGCCAAGGGAAAAGCCCAGGTAGGCGCTGATTTTGTCCGCCAGGTCCCTGTTGGCGTTGCCGGTGAAAATGCAAATGTCGTTGTTCATCTCACACGCCTTGGAAAATTAAAAACGCGCCGGTGCCCGGACGCGGTCCGCATCAGGCGGCGGTGGCTGGGGCGGGAGGATTCGAACCCCCGGATAACGGGACCAAAACCCGCTGGCTTACCGCTTGCCGACGCCCCAGTGTCCTGTACGTCTCAAAATGAAGGGACGCGCGGCCCGGCCCGTCACACGAGCAGACGGGCCATGAAAACCGTCCAGTCCGGACTAAAGCCCTGACATTCCGGAAGGGCCTTCCGCGCCGCCTCCGCCTCCGCCTCTGTCCGGAACAGCCCAAAAACAGAAGAACCGCTTCCGGACATAAGAGCAACCCGCGCGCCAGAGTCAACAAGAGCGCGCTTCGCCGCCGCGATTACCGGAAAATCCGGAACTGCCGCGGCTTCCAAATCGTTTGTCGGAAGCGCTTCGGTTATGGAAGGCTCTCCTTTAAACTCGGGCAGACTATGTATTTTTATGAACCTTGTCAACGTCAAATTCAACTTTTTATAAACAGAGCCTGTGTTAACGGCGACTCCCGGATAAATGACGATTATATGATGGGGATAAAGCCCCTCCACAGGGGTGAGAATTTCCCCGATCCCCTCTGCCAGGGCCGGGCGCCCAAGAATAAAAAACGGCACGTCCGCTCCCAGGCCCGCGCCCATCTCCATGAGGGTTTCCAGTTGAAAAGGCTCCCCGAGCATCCTGTTGAGTCCCAAAAGCACAGCGGCCGCGTTGCTGGACCCGCCGCCCAGACCGGCCCCCGGGGGAATGCGCTTTTCGATTTCAATATCCGCCCCCCCGTCCGCTCCAAGGCGCTGGTAAAACAGGCGCGCGGCCCGGCACACGAGATTGCCTCCGTCCTCGGGCACCCCCGGGTATCCGCACCGGACGCGGATGTCCCCGCCGGACAGGGAAAGACGCACGGTGTCATGGAGAGAGAGGGGACACATAAGGCTTTGGAGATTGTGATACCCGTCCTCCCTTTTCCCGGTCACCTTTAAAAAAAGGTTTACCTTGGCCGGAGAGACCAGGCGCGCGGCTCTGGTTTTCATGCCATCCCCCTTCCCCGCATGCCGCAAGGCGCGCCCCTTTTGCCCGGGCGCGGCAAAAAACCGGCGGCCTCCGTGCGCCGGAAAAATGGCGCCTGTTTTTTTTCCGCGCCCTTTCTGCTATCACAAGGCTATATGAAAAAGCAAAGGGGTAAGCGGAATAGAAGACAGAGCGCCATTTTTAACACAAGGCGCGCCGTGCCGCGGGCGGATGGAACAGCCCTTGCAATCTACCCCGGCAAACACGCCTTCCGGCGCACCGTCCGGAATAGGCGCATTTTGGGCCTGCGCCCGGGGAGGGAGGAATGGTCATGGCTGCGGAAACCCCTGAAAAACAGTCCGGCGCTGAAGCGGACGCGAAACCAACGAAAAAGCGGGTGCTTTTTGTGGATGACGAAAAAAACGTGCTCATCGGGTTCCGAATGCTTCTAAGGCCCATGCGGGACGTTTTGGAGGTGGATGTCGCTGAAAACGGCAGGGCCGCCCTTAAGATGATGGAAACAACGCGGTACGAGGCCATGGTCACCGACATCCGCATGCCGGACATGGACGGCGCGGACCTGTTGGACGCCGTGGCCGGGAAATGCCCGGAAATGGTCCGGATAGTGCTCACGGGCGTAGAGGACGACGCCTTGAGAAAACGCCTCGCCAAGACAGCGCACTTGTTGCTGCAGAAGCCCTGCCACTTCAGCGAGCTCAAGTTCGCCCTCGAGAAGGTCTTGGACCAATAAGAGCTTATCCATAAATAATCTTATTGCAAGGGATTCCCCTGTTCGGGCGCACGCCGTGCGCCCGCGATGAAAAAGTGCCCCTAAAATCCTCCTCAGCA
>JAGVGH010000123.1 GCA_020057225.1 Desulfobacterales bacterium
AGCGCAGGTTCACCCGACAGGTTTATCAATCGGAACGGAGTTATAAAAACGCTCTATGCGGCTTGAGCACGGAATACCGGGGAGGGTCATGGAAGAAGCGCGAACACCACGACACGGGTGATTCCGGCAAGGTCCTGGCGGAACGCGGGGGGCGCGTATTTCCCCGCCGCCTCTGCGATGGCGGACACGTCCTCCTCCTGCCCCGGGCCGACTTCCAGAGCCACGTGCCCGCCGGGAAGAACATGGCCCCACGCGGCGCTTAGGATTTCCCGGTACGCGGCGAGCCCGTCCGGGCCGCCGTCCAGGGCCTGGCGCGGCTCATAATCCCGGACCTCGGGCATCAGGGTCGGAATGTCCGCGCTCCTGATATAGGGCGGGTTCGAGACCACAAGGTGGAACCCTGGTCCTGCGGGAAAGGGGGGGAAAGGGGCGAACCAGGGGCCTTCGGCAAAGTCCAGGGAAAACCCGTGGGTCTGGGCGTTGGCGCGGGCGGCGGCAAGAGCGTCCCGGCTTGTGTCAGAGGCGGTGTACTGGTGGCCCGGGCGCTCGCGGGCGATTGCGAGGATAAGGGCGCCGCTTCCTGTGCCCAGGTCCAGCACCCGGCGGGGTCCGGAGGATTCAGCGGAGGGGAGAAGTTCCAGGGCCGCTTCCACAAGGCACTCGGTTTCAGGCCGCGGAATGAGCACAGCGGGATTCACGGCAAGGTCCATGGACCAGAATTCCCGGAAGCCGGTGATGTAGGCCAAAGGTTCCCGGGCGGCGCGGCGTTTGATGAGGGCGCGGTAGGCCGCAAGCTCGCCGGGCAAAAGGGGCTTGTCGTGCTGCAGGTAGAGGTCGAGGCGGCGCTTTTGAAGGGAGTGCGCGAGCAGGATTTCCGCGGCGAGACGCGGGGCGTCCACCCCGTTTTTGGCGAAGTAGCCGGTGGTCCATTCCAGGACTTTGATGATGGTCCAGGTTTCGGTTTTTTCCATGGAAGCGGGAGTCCTTGGTTGTCGGGCCTCGGGAGTCCTGTCCGGGAGCCAAAAGAGGGGGTCGGTCCGGCTTCCGGTCCGGGAGAACACAGTATTTAGCATCAATGCGCTCGATATCATCACCGTATTCGGGATAATGGATCAGTCCAACCTGATTGGTCCGCACCATGATTCCCTCTCTCAGGTATTCCCATACAGCTTTGGGATAGCCTTCCTCATATTCATCCGCGTCAATTGAAAACACAACATATCCGTAGCAATCCTCCCAAAGGGTCACATAATCGCCCGCGTGGATTTCGGTTCCGTCCTTGTATTTCATAGCGCATGATACCTTTGTCACAGTTCCTATTGGGTATGCCCCCTGCCCTTCACCGCCCCTTTTTCACCTTCATCACCTCTTTCACCATCTTGCCGAACTTCTTGTCTTTGACGCGCTTTTCATACAAGGTCATATCCTGGTAGGAAAACTCCCGCCGCATCTTCATATAGTTTTCGTACCTCCCGGCGGGAATCCCGTCCGCAGCCACAGCGGCCAAAACAGCGCAGCCCTCCTCCGCCGTGTGGGAACAGTCCGCGTAGCGGCAGCGCGCGGCAAGGGTTTCGATGTCGGAGAACACGCCCGCCACGCCATCGTCCCAGCCCATGTTGCCCAGTTCCCGCATGCCCGGGGTGTCAATCATGAGCGCGCCGCCGGGCAGCACAAAGAGCTCCCGTGCCGTGGTGACGTGTCTGCCCTTGGAGTCCGCCTCCCGGACAGGCAGGGTTTTCTGCATATCCTCCTGCGCCAGGCTGTTTAAGAGGCTGCTTTTGCCCACGCCCGAGGAACCCAGGAGGCAATAGGTTTGGGCGGGCGCAAGGAATTCCCGGACTGCGGGCAGGCCCTCTCCGGTGTGGTTGCTGAAACATGCCGCGGAAAGCCCCGGAACCAGAGCCGCGGCCTGGGCCAGCTTTTCCAGCCGCTCCGCCTCCGGCATGAGGTCGCACTTCGAGAAAAGCGCCACAGGCCGGATTTTGGCCTCGGCGGCCATGACCAGATAGCGTTCCAGGCGGCGGAGGTTGAAGTTTCCGTCCAGGGACTGGATGATGAAGGCGGTGTCCACGTTGGCGGCGATGAGCTGGAAGTCCCGTTTTTTGCCCGAGGTTCTGCGTGTGAGCAGGCTTTTGCGGGCGAGCACCTTTTCGATGAGCGCCGGGGAGTCCGGGCCGGAGACGCGCGCCAGGACCCAGTCGCCCACGGCGGGCATGTCCAGGGCGGACAGGGCGTTGAAGAGGAAGCGTCCGGACGCCTCGCCGAGGAATTCCTGGTCCTCGGTTTTGAGGAGCCAGATTTCCTTGTGGACGGCGGTGACGCGGGCGGGAACGGCGGGGCCTTGCTCCAGGGCCGCCTGCTGGGCGAACCAGGGATCCCAGCCCAGGTTTTGGAGATTCATGGTATCCATTATCGCTCTACCGTCAACAAGCCCGGAGTTGCTGTTTGCCGCTTTCCCGGGCGGGTCCGGGCCGCCTTGCCCGTGCTATTCTTCGTAATAGTCCGAGTCAAGGCGTTTGAGTTCATATCTCTTCACGGTGGTTACGCCTATGTTATGCTCCAGCATCAAGCCTGCGAGAGTTTCACCATCTATGAGAACAACCTTCATATCAATCTTGGATACATAATCTATCGCATCTTTTGTGAAAGTAGATGTTGTTATGAAAATGCCTTTCTTGGATTTTTGGGCGGAGAGCGCTCCTACGAATTTTTGAATTTCGGGACGTCCTACGGCGCTGTCCCATTTTTTCGCCTGAATGTAGATATTGTCAAGGCCAAGCCTGTCTTCCTTGATAATACCGTCAATGCCCCCGTCACCGCTTTTCCCGATGGCTTTTCCTGCATCCTTGAGAGTTCCGCCATAACCCATAGTTACAATGACATCAACAACAATGCGTTCAAAAAATGATGGCGTACACGATTTTAGTTTTTCAAGAATATCAGAGGATAACGCAATATTTATAGACTGATAGGATTCATCTAATGTTTCTTCAGGTGTTTTTAGGGCAAGCTGCTCCCTGTCAGTGGTTACATGGTTGGGTAATATTTGTTCTGGTTTTTGTTTTTTTAAAAATTCATTCAAAAATTTTATATCAATTTTTGCAACACCTTTTGTTAAAACATCTGTACCTCGTTCCGTAATTTTATAAATTCCACGTTTGTTACTGTCAAGCAGTCCTGCCATTTTTAAATAAGATTTTGCCCATGATACCCGATTATTAAAGATGGATTGTTTACCGCTTGGCAATAACTCGCTGATTTCCTCCTCCGACAATCCAAATTTTCTTCTCAGAAAATCAACGTTTTCTTTGGAACAATGCTCATGGCCATCCGCGTGAAATTGGAGCATGGGCAGCATCAAATCCTGAAACTCAGGTATCGCCATGGCTGTTTCCCCCTCTTCCCCCTCTTCCCCCTACTGCCCCGCCTTCAGCGCCTCCGCATTGTAATGCGTCCCAAGCGCCACGGTCACATCCTGGAAGTCCCCTCCCCTGCCGGATGCCATGTTTATTCAATTGAAAAATATTTATCAATGCGGATGTCTTTTATAAATGCCGTATATCAATCCCGCCCCAGCGCTCCTGAAAGTACAAGGCGACCAGCTTCCTGTGGCAATGGTCAGGCTCCGCCTCGCTGCAAAGCAGGCAGCCGCCGTCCATCACGGATTTGGGAACGCTTGTTGCAACCGCCCGTTTCTCCAGCAGCGCCAAAAACCGGGACTTGTACGTCCGCCAGTCCCCCTTGTCTTTTCTGAAATCCTCCAGAATTTCCTTGGCCGGGGCAAGCTCCGGCATGTGGATATATTCTATCCCGTTAATTTTCTTTAAAAAAAACTGGAGATCATCCCGTTTGGCGAAACCGGCGAGCTGGGAAGCGTTGTTGAGCCGGATATCAACAACCCTCTTAAGCCCGGGCTGGTTGAGCAGCGTAAAAAACTGTTCAGCGCTTTTCCGTGTAAAACCGATGGTGTAGAGTATCATAAAAGCCAGCTTTCCCGGTCTTCCTCCCGGGCCTTTACATCGTCCTCATAGGCTATTCTCCCGCCGTGTTGCTCATAGGCGTACCGCAGAATTTCCTTCCGGCTTAGAAACATGTCGGTTTCAGATATTTTCAGGGATTTGAGCATGCGCGACTCCAGTTCAGCATGGGTCTCCGTGTCCCCGCCGGGATGAATGTGCCTGACGGTGATTCCGTTTTCATGAAGCCGCCGGGCGACCAGAACCGCCCGGTGGCAGTCCAGCGGGTCCCCCTCGGAACACATAAGCGCCAGCGTATAGTCCTCCATGCCCTTGTACAGCCGCCCGATTCCTGAAAGGAACGCCGGTTCCCCGGCCAGAAGCCCGTAGTCGGCTTTTCCGTGGAGGTAGCAATCCGTGTTTTCGCTTCGGGCGCCAAGTTCCTTACCTAAAAATACATATAAAATATCGGCATCACCAAGGAAATTTTTGAGATTTTTTTTGGAATATTGGGGGTGGCGTTTGCTGTATGGGTGTGACCGGACATCCGCCAACGCGGTAACGCCATGTTCCTTAAGCAAATCTATGAAATTTTCAATCGGATGGTTTGAATGCCCGATTGTAAAAACGACGCCTTTCATAGAAATCTCCCCTCGTATAAGATTCCAGAAACAAGTTTATAATAATATCCCATATAACAATTACTAATACTTATACACAAAATACAATTATTAATTGGATAGTGCCCAATCTCTTTATAAAAAGCTCTAGCCTCAATGAATGGATCTGTAACATCAAAAATATATTCAATGTTATTGTATATGAAACCGCACCGAACAACCCTGCTATAATCATCGCGCTCTGGAGCTTTATGCCCAACATACAAGCATATTTTATCAACATATATTAGCGCAAGGGAGCTGCCTGTTAAATCCCCGGCGGACAGTTTGTTGTTTTTCCCATGATGACTGCTGCCGCCCACGGCCCAAAGCTCCCCGGGGCTGTCGAGCCATCTCCCCGGATTCCTCCAGGCAAGCCTCCCCTTGACCTCCCAGCGGCAGCCGGGATCAATCAGCCAGTTTTCGCCCTGGTGCCGCGCAGGCTTGCGGCGCAAACATTTCACAGTAATAATATCAAGAAGCTCCGGCTCTTTCCCGTCCCGGCAGCAGCGCTCTTCGGGAGACAGCGCCTGTGTCTCACGGAAACTTACAGGGCGCATCCAGTCCCCCGGCTTCCCTTTATACAGCTCTTTGCCGGCAACACAGGCGCCGCCCTGCTTGCGGGAATTCGCAAAACACACCAAGGTCTTAAAACAGGCCCCGTCTGCCGCTGTCGGGATCGCCATTCCGCATCCTCCCCGGCATTGTGTATTGCATTGTGTTATACCCTCCGCGTCCCTCCTTCGTCAACCCCGAATCCCCGCCCCATTGCCCTGCGGCGTCTCACTGCGCCGCCCCCGCCTTCAGCGCCTCGGCCTGGTAATGCGTCCGGATCGCCTCGATCACCTCCTGGATATCCCCCTGCATGATGCTCTCCAGACGGTACAGCGTAAGCCCAATCCTGTGGTCCGTCATCCGGCTCTGGGGATAATTGTAGGTCCGTATCCGCTCGCTCCTGTCGCCCGAGCCGATCTGGCTCTTCCTCTCCTGGGCGATCTCCTCCTGCTGCTTGCGTATCTCCATGTCCAGAAGCCGGCTCCGGAGCACCTTGAGCGCCTTGGCCTTGTTCTTGTGCTGGCTTTTCTCGTCCTGGCAAATCACCACAAGGCCCGTGGGCAGATGGGTCACCCGCACCGCCGAGTCTGTGGTGTTGACGCTCTGCCCTCCCGGGCCGGTGGAGCGGTACACGTCTATCCGAAGCTCGTTGGGGTCAATCTTGACATCCACCTCCTCGGCCTCGGGAAGCACGGCCACGGTCACCGCCGACGTGTGAATCCGCCCCTGGGCCTCGGTCAGGGGAACCCGCTGCACCCTGTGGGTTCCGGACTCGTACTTGAACGCGCTGTAGGCGCCCTCGCCGTGGATGTTGGCGATGACTTCCTTGTACCCGTGGTTGTCGGTCTCGTTGGCGTCCATGAGCTCGACCCGCCAGTTGCGTGTCTCCGCGTACCTGCAGTACATGCGGAAGAGGTCTCCGGCGAAGAGCGCCGCCTCCTCGCCGCCGGTGCCCGCGCGGATTTCGAGGATGATACTCCTCTCATCGTTGGGGTCTCTGGGCAAAAGCAGAACCTTCAGCTCCTCCTCCAGCTTTTCTTTTTCCTCCTGGAGGCTGTCGAGCTCCTCTTTGGCCAGGGCCTTCATCTCCGGGTCCGGGTCGTGCAAGAGTTCCTTGCTCCCCTTGATTCCCGCGAGGGTCTCCTTGTAGCGGCGGTACACGTGGACAATCTTCCCAAGGTCCGCGTGTTCCTTCATGTGCTTCTTGTAGGCTTCGCGGTCGCCCATGATGTCCGGGTCGCTCAAAACCCGCTCGATTTCCCTGTAACGTTTTTCAACGCCTTCCAGCCGCTCCAGCATGGCCTTGGGTCCCGTCTTTTTAGAAGGGTCTTCAAAAAAAAACGCCCGAGGGGGCGCGATGGCCCCCTCAGGTGGGGTGTCGGGTGCTGCTTGATAAAAAAGGGCGCTACTTGCCTTCGGCGCCCTGGAATTTGGCGTATTTGCGGCGGAAGCGCTCGATGCGGCCCGCGCTGTCCACCAGCTTTTGTTTGCCGGTGAAAAACGGGTGGCACTTGGAGCAGATTTCCACGCGGATGTTCTCGACCGTGGACGCGGTCTCGATGACGTTTCCGCAGGCGCACTGGATGGTTGTTTTTTTGTAGTCCGGATGGATTCCCTTTTTCATGGTGTGGCCCTCTCTTCGTATAAGCCGTCTCGCGGCCGGATGGTTTCCTGGTCCGCCCCGGGTTAAACCCCCTGTCAGGCGTTCATTGACCACAGAAACTCGGCATTATTATCCGTTCCTTTCATTTTTTCAAGCATAAATTCCATGGCGTCCACGGGATTCAGGTTTGAAAGGAGCTTGCGCAGTATCCAGACCCGGTTGAGCACGTCGGTTTTGAGCAGGAGTTCTTCCTTGCGCGTGCCGGAACGGTTGATGTCCATGGCCGGGAAGGTGCGTTTGTCGGCAAGGCGGCGGTCAAGCTGGATTTCCATGTTGCCGGTGCCTTTGAATTCCTCGAAGATGACCTCGTCCATGCGGCTTCCGGTGTCCACCAGGGCCGTCGCGATGATGGTGAGGCTGCCGCCCTCCTCGATGTTGCGGGCCGCGCCGAAAAAGCGCTTGGGCCGGTGCAGGGCGTTGGAGTCCACGCCGCCGGAGAGGATTTTGCCGCTGGGGGGCACCACGGTGTTGTAGGCCCGGGCAAGACGCGTGATGCTGTCCAGAAGGATGATCACGTCCTTTTTATGCTCGACCAGGCGTTTGGCCTTTTCGATGACCATTTCCGCCACCTGGACATGGCGCTGGGCAGGCTCGTCAAAGGTCGAGCTGATGACCTCGGCGTCCACGCTGCGCTCCATGTCGGTCACTTCCTCGGGCCGCTCGTCAATCAAGAGGACGATGAGGAACACGTCCTTGTGGTTTACGTTGATGCTGTTGGCGATGTTTTGAAGAAGCATGGTCTTGCCCGTGCGCGGGGGGCTGACGATGAGACCGCGCTGGCCAAAGCCGATGGGGGTAAGAAGGTCCATGATCCGCATCGAGTAGTTGCCCGGCTCCCGCTCCAGCTGGATGCGCCGCTGGGGATACAGGGGCGTCAGGTTGTCGAAAAGGATTTTGTCCCGGCTGACCTCGGGGTCTTCGAAGTTCACCTGCTCGACCTTGAGAAGGGCGAAGTAGCGCTCGGATTCCTTGGGCTGGCGTATTTGGCCGGACACGGTGTCGCCGGTGCGCAGGTTGAAGCGGCGGATCTGGGAGGGGGAGACATAGATATCGTCCGGTCCCGGAAGGTAATTGTAGTCAGGGGCGCGGAGAAAGCCGAAGCCGTCCGGGAGAATTTCCAGGGTGCCTTCCCCGTAAATCATTCCGTTTTTTTCGGTCTGACCCTGCAGGATAGCGAAGATGAGGTCCTGTTTCCGCATTCCGGCGGCGCCCTCGATATTGAATTCCTTCGCTATCTTGTTGAGATCGCTTATTTTTTGGTCTTTGAGCGCGGCAAGATTGATCTGGACGCGCGCTTCTTCCACCGTTTCGATTTTAGGGGGTGTGGTTTCTTTTTTTCTCATGTCACCGTGTCCGTGCGCGCGGCGCCGCCCGTGCCCCTCCGGGTGTTTTTCCGGGGAGGCGCGCGGCGCGCGTGGCCGCTTTGGTTCATGTAACCGGATTGCCGCTGTCGCCCTTTGCCCGGCTGGCGGGGACAGCGGTTTGATGGCGCAAAGCGCACGCAGAGTGCCGCGCGGCGGGGCGCTTTTCCGAGTCAGGAATTTCGAGCAGAGGAGTGATCCTAAATGTTGGCGTCTTTGAAGGAACTTGGGTTTTCGGATTGTCTGGCGGACCGTGTTCCGATTTCTCCCGCGTGTCGCCCAAGGGATGCATGGGCAAACGGTGGCTTAAAGTATATTAGCCCGATGTTTCTGTCAACATCTTTCAGCGCGGGCCTTCAACTTCTCTTGCACCCCTCCCTTTTAAAAGGAAAATACCAGCTCCGCATTGGATAATCCGGGCCTTTCCTTTCATAATTACGGCCTTTTCTAAAAATCTGTTTCCATGCAATGCGTCCGCCCGCGCCCCAGGGCGCGGGTTTTCGCCGGGAAACAGCCGCGAACCTGCCCGCCAGCGGAACAAACGAACCTGTCGGCGCGTAAATCCTGCAAACGCCATGCCCCGCCCCACCCCTTATAACAGCAAGGTGCAGAGGCAATTGCAAAACTCTTGGAAACGACAAATTTAACGTTGGCCGGATGGTTCCGCCCATAGGGCAGGTTCACCCAACAGATATGAATCATTTAGAAATGTTGGGTACACACGGGCCTCGCGGCCCGGAACCGCCCAACCTGCGCCACTTATGCACTTGCCTCTGCAATCAGAAATTTTCAAGGTAATTGCACAAGTCCCGAAGGAAAGGAACGCCCTCGCCCCGGCCCTCTCCCGCGGGGAGAGGGAGATTGAGCGGGAGCTTTCCGCAGAGGGTCTGGATTGGAACGTGTTTTGGTAAAAAGCTCCCCTGTCCCGCAATTCCCCGCGTCCGCATCCAATCCCGCCTTGACAAGGACATGCCGGATTCATTAAGGTTTCGCCGCCCCGAATGCACAGCCTGCGGCGGCAACCGCCAAACCAGCGCGCGCGGCAAAAAGCCGCGCGCTCACACGAAAGGAGAGCACGCACACCATGAGAATTCTGACCTTCGGCCCCAACGGAAGCGGCAAGGGAACCCAGGGCGCAATCGTCAAGGGCAAGTACAACCTGTCCCATGTCGAGTCCGGCGCCATTTTCCGCGAAAACATCAAGGGCGGCACAGAACTTGGAAAAAAAGCCAAGGCTTACATTGACAAGGGCGACCTCGTGCCCGACGAGATCACCATCCCCATGATTCTCAACCGCCTCCAGCAGGACGACTGCAAGTCCGGATGGCTGCTTGACGGCTTCCCCCGGAACAAGGTCCAGGCCGAGAAACTGGATGAGGCGCTCCAAAAGGCCGGCATCAAACTCGATGTCATCATCGAAATCGTGCTGGACCGCGAGACAGCCAAAAACCGCATCATGGGCCGCCGCCTTTGCGCCAACGACCCCAACCACCCCAACAACATCTTCATTGACGCCATCAAGCCCAACGGCGACAAATGCCGGGTTTGCGGCGGCGCCCTGTCCGCCCGCTCCGACGACCAGGACGAGGCCGCCATCGGCAAGCGTCACGACATCTATTACAACACGGTGGACGGAACCCTGGCCGCGGCCTACTACTTCAAGGCCAAAGCCCAGGCCGGCGGCGTCCGCTACATCGAGCTGGACGGCAAGCCGGGCGTGAAGGAAGTGTCCCAGGATCTCATGGCCAAACTGGGATAACCCGTTTTTTTAAGGCAGGTCCGCGCGCCCGTCTATTGTCCGGCGGGCGCGCCTGTTTGTCAGCCAAAGCCGGACACATTTGCCCTGTTTTTTCTTGCCGCCGCCTTGTATCCATGCTACAGGCGCCTTTCCCGGACGGATGCGGACCGGAAGGGAAACACGGCCTGGAAGGCAGCCGGCGCTTTTCAAAGGGGCGCGGAAAAATCCCATGGGTCTCCAAGACACCTATAACCAATGCCTGGAGGAGATGTTCGCCCTCGGGCGCTTCGGCATCGTCCTTGGCCTTGAAACCATGGAAGGGCTGCTCAGGGCGGCGGGCAATCCCGAGGCCGGACTCTCTGTTATCCATATCGCGGGCACCAACGGCAAAGGCTCTGTGGCCGCCTACCTTGCCTCCGCCCTGGAGGCCGCGGGACACAGAACCGGAGTGTACACCTCGCCCCACCTCGTGCGGGTCAACGAGCGCTTCTGCGTAAGCGGTCTGCCTGTCTCCGACGAGGAGATTGTCGAATCCTACCTTACTGTCAAAAAATCCCCCGGCCTTCCCAGGCAGCCGACCTTTTTCGAAGTCACCACCGCCATGGCCATGGACATCTTCGCCAAACGCGGGGTCACATGGGCCGTGGTGGAAGCGGGCATGGGCGGAAGGCTGGACGCCACCAACATTCTCAAACCGCGCCTTTCGGTCATCACCAATATTTCCCTCGAACACCAGATGTATCTTGGCAACACGGTGGCGAAAATCGCCGGGGAAAAGGCGGGCATCATCAAGCCCGGCGTTCCCGCGGCCACCGGGGTGAGGCAGAAAACCGCCCTTGCCGCCCTGGAGACAAAGGCCCGGGAGCAGGGCGCTCCCATGGCCGCGCTGGGCAGGGACTTTTCGGTGTCCAGGGAAAGAGGCGGCGCGTTTACCTACAAGGGCCTGGACACCACACTTCCGGGGCTCAGGGTCGCGCTTGCGGGAGCGCACCAGCATCAAAACGCGGCGGTGGCCCTGGCCGGACTGGAGCTTTTAAAACGCCAGGGGGTGGACACCGGAACAGAGGCCGCCCTGCGGGCCGCCCTGTTGGCGGTGCGCTGGCCCGGCAGGCTTGAGACAGTCAGCGAGTCCCCCCGCGTCATTCTGGACGGGGCGCACAACCTGGGCGCCATGCGCTGGCTCGTGAAACATCTCAAAAAGCACGCCCCCCGTGAGCGGCTTGTCATTGTCTGCGGCATTTTGGATGACAAGCCCTACGCGGAAATGATGAACGCGCTGTTGCCCTGCGCCCGCCTTGCGGTGCTCTGCCAGCCCAAAACCGGCAGGGCCACACCCCTTGAAACCCTCGCGCAACACGCCCGGGGTCTGGGCGTAGAGACCAGGGCGGTGCCGGACGTGGCTGAGGCCCTGGCCGAGGCCGCAGGGCTTGCGGGGCCGGAAGGCACCGTGTGCGTATGCGGGTCGCTCTATGTGGTGGGCGAGGCCAGGGAGGCGCTCATGCGCCAGGGCCTTCCTCTTACGACCGCGGTGTTCCTTCCTGTGAAATGTAATTTATCCGGAAATTTACCAAGGTAGAGCTAATACTACTCCGACAGATATGCCGCAGGTTCCCGCCCCGAAGGGGCGAAGGGCCCCTATCCTAAGCTTTCAGACCCAGGATTATATAAAATAAACAGTAGAGGTAATTGCAAAACTCTAAGAAACGACAAATTTGAGGTAGGCCGGGTGGTTCCGCCCGAAGGGCAGGTTCACCCAACATCTTGGAATAATGGTATAATTGTTGGGTGAACACGGGCCTCGCGGCCCGGAACCACCCAACCTACGCCTCATTTTGCAATTACCTCAAAAAAATTCCCGGTTCGGTTCGCAATGAACGTTCTGAACATCAACAACAACCATGCTCCGCGCGCGGCAGACCCTTTCAACCCCGCCGCCCCAATGCCCCGCTCCCGCTATAACCCCGTCTCCGCAAGCCGCCGCACAAGCTCCGCCTGCTCCGGCGTGAGCGCCTTGGACGTTTCCACCAAAATCCGCACATACAAATCCCCCCTGTCGCTTCCATCCATCTCCGGGAGGCCAAAACGGGCCATGCGCATTTTCGTCTGATGCCGCGTGCCCGGCGGAAGTTTGAGCTTTCGTTCTTTCCCGTCCGGCAGGGGAACGGTTACCGTTGTTCCCAAAAGCGCCTCGGTGAGTTTGATTTCCCGGTTGACGTAAAGGTCTTTCCCTTCCACCTCGAAAATCGGATGGGGCAGCAGCCTGGCCTGGATATAGAGGTCGCCCGCGGGTCCGCCCGCCGGGCTGGGTTCTCCCCTGCCTTGCAGCCGGATCTTTTTCCCTGTGGAGATGCCCTTGGGAATCTTGACTGTTACTTTTTCAGATTTGCCTTTTATATTCAGGGACACTGTCTTGCTGGATCCGTTAATCGCCTCCTCAAGGGTGAGCGGCATTTCATAGACGAGATCCTGCCCGCGCATGCTTGGACCCTGCCCGCCGAACGCGCCTCCAAACGCGTCCCCAAAGGGGTCCGCTCCGGTTGAGTAGGTGAAACGCCTGCCGGTTCCCCTGCGGGCGCCAAGGCCGCCTTCCATCCGAAAGCCGCGGAGGATGTCGTCAAAATTGAAACCCTTGAAAATATCCTCCTGGGAGAACCGCTGCTGGAAACCCTCGGAGCCGTGGATGTCGTATTCCTTGCGCTTCTCCTTGTTTCCAAGCACCGCGTAGGCTTCGTTGATTTCCTTGAACTTCTCCTCAGCCCCTTTGCCGGCTCCGGCCGTGTCCGGATGATATTTCATGGCCAGCTTGCGGTAGGCTTTTTTAATTTCGTCCTCTGTCGCGTTCTTCGCGACTCCCAGGCTTTTGTAATAATCCTTGCCATTCATGGGCACATCCGCCTTTCAATCAGGGCGCCCCTGGAGCGGGGCGGCTGTTGGGCTTTCTTAAGGGTTCAATAACATGGAAAAAATAAGAATACCAGAGGGGCTGTCAAGCCACGTTGCGCGGGCGGGCCTTTTGTCCCTTGACGAGGGCCATAAAAGACTTAACTTACCGGTTTAGCAAACTTTCCCATTCAGACAACCCGTTCCGGGCGCGGCGCGCCCGCCTGTGACACGTGACAAAGGACGGCGGCAATGGACATTCAAAAGACCGGAGAACTGGTGGAGAAGCACGGGCTTGGCATACGCCAAGTCATGGCCGAGGTGGAAAAAGTCATCGTTGGGCAAAAACAGCTCATCGAAAAACTTCTCATCGGGCTTTTATGCAACGGGCATATTTTGGTGGAGGGCCTGCCGGGGCTTGCCAAAACCACCGCGGTCAAAACCCTTGCCGCCTCCGTGGGCGCGGGGTTCCGCCGCATCCAGTTCACCCCGGACCTTTTGCCCGCGGATGTGCTTGGGACACAGATTTACCGCCAGGACACCCGTTCCTTTGAAATCCGAAAAGGCCCCATCTTTGACAACATCATCCTGGCCGACGAGATCAACCGGGCGCCGGCCAAGGTGCAGAGCGCGCTCCTTGAGGCCATGAGCGAGCGGCAGGCCACCATCGCGGGAGAGACGTTTCCGATGCCCGACCCCTTCATGGTGCTTGCCACCCAAAATCCCATCGAGCAGGAGGGAACCTATCCTTTGCCCGAGGCCCAGGTGGACCGCTTCATGCTCAAGGTGGTGGTAAGCTATCCCACCGAGGCCGAGGAAAAGGAAATCATGGCCCGGGTCCACGCCAAAGCGGACGCGCAAACCCTGGCCGCCGTGGACGCCAAGGCGGTGCAGGACGCGCGGGAGGTGGCCGCCCTCATCCACATGGAGCAGAAAATCACGGATTACATCGTGCGTCTGGTGCAGGCCACCCGGGATCCTGAGCGGTACGGCCTCAACATCAAAAACTTCATCCGCTACGGGGCCTCGCCGCGCGCGAGCATCTTCCTGGGCGTGGCCGCGCGGGCCCATGCCTTTTTGGCGGGCCGGAGCTATGTGATTCCCCAGGATGTCAAGACGCTTGCGCCGGATGTTCTCCGGCACCGGGTGATTGTCAGCTACGAGGCCGAGGCCGAGGGCGTCACCCCGGACCAGGTGGTGGCCGGTATTCTGGAGCGTGTCGAGGTGCCTTGAGGAAGAGAAGGGGCAGGCTTGGATTCTATATCTGGAGAGGTAATTGCAAAATACATTGAAACGACAAATTTGAGGTAGGTTGGGTGGTTCTGCCCGAAGGGCAGGTTCACCCAACACAAAGGAATCATTTAGAA
>JAGVGH010000010.1 GCA_020057225.1 Desulfobacterales bacterium
GCGGTGATGCTGGCGGGGAATCCCAAGTGGGGAATTGGGCTGTTGGGGGTGATGAATCCTTTGAATATTCCGGCGCTTCTTTTGGCCATGAAGCTTGCGTCGAAAGAAGGAAAGCCGTTTTGCGAGGTGTGCGCAAAGGCGAACTATCCTGTTCCTGAAAAGCCGAAAGAGAGAAGGCAGGTCAAGACAATAATAATAAAAAGAAAAAATATTCATCCATTAGATGAAAATAAGTATGGGCACTGGTGGATTGAGATAAATGGAAATGAAAGTTATGGATGGTGGCCCATAAAATATGTAGGAGTGAAAGATACGTTCCTTGGCACAGATGGTGAACTCAACGGTGTTACACGTTATGATGGAACTGTTGGAGATAACCCAAGTGATAATAAAGATCCAGATCATGGTGATAGCGCTGATGAAGTATTTAGTCCTTTTACAAGAAATGGAGATGAAAGATCTGACGAAGATATACATAAATGCCTAAGAACATTTGCGAAATCCTATAGAGGAGAATGGAGATGGACTGGAGGCTTTGGGCAAAACTGTCATACATTTCAAGAAGCTGCATTGGAACACTGTGGTTTAACAGAGCAATAAGATATCTAACTGCCCTGTTAATCATTAGTTTTTTTTTGTCTGCTCAACCTCAGCCGAGTTCCAACAAGGAGATTGGGAAAATGGATAATACGTTGAAAAAGCAATATTTCAAAGGATGGAGTTCATATTTAATACCGAGGAAACCGAGCGATCCTATAAACTATGAGGATACTGCTAACTTAGCATCATTTTATTTAGGGATTTATAATGAGAAAAACCAGCTTATAAAATTTATTAAGTATTATAAAGAAGTTACGGATTTTGGAGATCACAAAGTTGGAAAAATTAGGCAAGGAAATGCCACTCAATATTTTATGATTAAAGATAGTAAAATTGGAGAAAATATTCTTTATGTGCAAACAGAAGGTTTGGATTCTTATTTATCCGGTGAAGTTAATGAAGATAATTCTTCTATTAACATGAAATATATTAAAATTGTTATTCTTTTCATTGATGAGTATGAGTATTGGCCTAATAATATTATTAAAGAGAGAATACAAAAAAAGGACGGTGGAATAGATATTCACACCGAATACGATGTGCATGGAAATGAAATTTCAAGAAAACAAGGCAGATAAGACTGGAAACTAGGTGAAAAGCTCTTCAAAAAATAAAGAGCCAAGTGGATTTTTCAGCAAGGAAAACTACTGCCCTTCCTCCCTCTTCGTCCTCCTGGACGCGGCGGCGTGGCCGGAGGCGGCGTGGCGCCCCTACGAGTTCCAGGCCCAATGGGTCTCCCTGTTCAAAGGCGGCCCCGAGGAGGAACTCCATGAGGTGGCGCCGTACCTCGTCTCCTTTGCGCGGGAGGACGGACTCCTCAACGAGGGCCTTGTAAACTGGATAACCCGGGAGGGCCTTGGAAAACACTGCGCCATGTTCCTCGAATCCCAGGCGGACCTCGATACCCTGTACGGGCACTTCCGGGAATTCATCGTGGCGCAGGATGAAAGCGGAAAAGCGTTCTTTTTCAGATTCTACGACCCCAGGGTGCTCCCTGTTTACCTCCCCGCCTGCACCCCGGAGGAGGTCCGCGCCTTTTTCGGCCCGGTCTCCCGCTTCATTCTCGAAGACAAAGACCCCGGCTCCTTTGCCGTGTGGTCCCATGAAAACGGGGAGTTGACAGTCACCAAGCACAAGGGCCCCGCGCCAAGCGCTTTGGTCACAGCCCCCGCCTGGGGGCGGGAGGATGCCGGCTTGGAAGTAAACGCCGTAAGAGGACACATCGAACTGCACGCCGCAGGCAAAGGCATCGAGGCCGCGGGTGTTTCCGACACGGGGCGCCGGCGGGCGGCCAACGAGGATTTTATCTGCCTTGACCCCCAAGTTTTTTTCGCGCTTCTTGCCGATGGAATGGGCGGACACGAGCACGGCGCCATGGCGAGCAAGATGGCGCTCGACATTATTTCCGACTGCCTGGACCCGGATCTCCTATTGCAGGACGCCGGCGACCCCACTGTTTTAAACGTGGCCGAGCCTCCGGAAATATCCGGGCTGCGCCGGGTGGTGCATTTGGCCGTTTCCAGGGCCAACGAGGCCATTTACGGAAAAAACACGGCGATGGGTCTTTCCCGGTTTATGGGCACGACCCTGGTGGGGCTTATGTTTCCGGGCGGGGACAACGCCTTGTGGTTCCACTCGGGAGACAGCCGCCTCTACCGCTTACGCCAGGGAGTCCTCGAAATACTGACCCGGGACCACTCCGCCCGCGCGGCGTGGGAAAACCAGGGGAAAATCGGCCCGGAACCCAGGAGAAAAGCCATCACCCGCGCCATCGGGCCCAAGGAGAACGGGTATGCGGATATTGGCTGGGGCAAAATCCGGCCCGGCGACATTTTTCTGATGTGCAGCGACGGCCTTACAGACATGGTAAACGACGAGGGCATCCGGCGGATTCTGTCCCGGGGCGGCGACCTCCGCGTTGTGGCCGGAGAGCTGGTGGAGGCGGCCAACATGGCGGGCGGAAAAGACAACATCAGCGTTATCGTCTGCGGCTGCAAGGGCCGGGACGCGGCGGGCGGATGACAATGGGCGGGACACCCAAAGCGCGCGGGTACGGAAACTGGTGCTCTTTGGGGATGTCGCCCACAGCACCCGCATGTTTGAGAAGCTGGGAGATAAAAAAGCCAGCCTTCTAATGGACAGCGTAATGGAGGCTGTGGACCGGTGCGCCCAAAGGCACGGAGGCCAGGCCCTCAAGCGCACAGGGGATGAGCTTCTGTGCGTGTTCGCCACCCCGGAAGAGGCGGCCCTGGCTTCCAAGGACACGCACGGGGCGGTGGAGGCAAGCCCCGGCGGCATTTGCCGCGGGGAAAACCGGCCTTGACGGAAAAGGGCCTTGTGACTTTTGGCGATGAGGCGGACCCGTGCGGGATAACAACGCTCTGCTATGAATGCGGGCACGGGGACTGATACCAGGTTGCGGTCAAATCCTTGGCACTTGCTGAAAGCTCCCGTCAAATTCCCTCTCCCTTTGGGAGAGGGCCTGGGTAAGGGCATTGCTTTGCGTGGATGCCCGATTGCGTCTTGGCATGACAAGCGCCGGGCGCCGGAAGAGGTAACGCGCATGGGAATGACGGTTCCGCCATACACTATCGCCGTGCTGGGTCCGTTTTGGCCCGGGGACGAGGAGCGCTTTGGGGGCGGCCTGGAAGAGGCGGACGTGTCCGCGCTGGACAGCCTGCTTGAAAAGGCGCGGCCCTCCTGGGTCATCCCCCTTGGCGCCGGGCTTGTGGCCGGGGACCGGGTTGTTGTCAAGGCCGGACGCATGAAGGATTTCCGTCCGGAGCAGGTGGTTAAAACCACGCCATGTCTTGCGGATTTGGCGGGCGCCATTGGGTATTTAAAGGAGGCGGAGGCAGCACGTCCGCCTCTGGCGGAGGCGGTTGGGCGGGCGCGGGAGCGCTGGCCCGGCGCTCTGTTGCCGCAACCGGAGCCGGAGGCGTCCAGGCCGGAACAGGCGGCGGAGACAGACCTTTTAGACGGCATTTTGGCCAAGGTGGACCTGGGTCAGGGCGGGGCGGGGCAAACGCGGATCCAATACAGGGAAGCCCTGGAAACACGGCTCGCCGAGATTGCGCGCCTCATTTATGAAAACGAAGGATGGCGCCAGGGAGAGGCCGCGTGGCGCGGTCTTAGCCTTATGCTCAAGGCCGGAAGGGTGAAAGGCCCCGGCCGCGCGCGGGTGGCTGTGGGCTGTCTTCCAAGGGACTGGACCGGAGCGGCGGCGGCCCAAACAGAGCGCGCTCTTCTGCGGCTCTCGCCCCAGTTGATTGTGCTGGACTGGAAGGCGGCGAACACTCCGGAGGGTTTGGAGTCCCTGGGGCGGATATGCGGCATGGCGGAGGGCTTGTGCGCGCCTGTGGCCGTGGAGGTGGACGCCGGGTTTTGGGGGCTTAAGTCTTGGAAGGAACTGGGGAGGCTGCCCGCCATTCCGGGGCATATCGAGGGTCTGGCCTACGCCAAGTGGCGAAGATTCCGGGAAACAGACGGCGCGCGCTGGCTTGTGCCGCTTTTGGGCCGGGTGGCGGCGCGGTATCCCTATGGTCCGGGATACGGACCGGAGCCGGTGTTGTTTGAGGAGTCCGGGCCGCTGTGGGTGTCGCCGGTCTGGGCCTTTGCGGCGCTGGCCGCGCAAAGTGTCGGGAAAACAGGATGGCCCGGGAGGATAACAGAACGGGCGGGCGCCCTTTTGGAGGAGCTTCCGGCAGGGGATTTCGGGGCGGAAAGCGCCATGTCCGGGGAGCTGGCTTTGTCCGGAGACCGGGCCGAGGAGTTTTGCCGCGCGGGGTTTACGCCGGTTGTCGGGCGTCCGGGGCGGGACACGGCGGGGATACCGCTGGCGGCCACGGCCCGGGGCAATTCCCTGGAGTATCAGCTTGCGCTGGCCAGGGCTGTTCAGTTTTTCACCCATGCCAACGCGGAGCGGCGCGCGGAGCTTTCGCGGGGGGATTTGGGGGCGAACCTTCGGGAGGCGTTTTTGGTGTTTTTCAAGGAATACGGGGTGGCGCCGCCCGGGGATTTGGATATCCGAGTGGAGGAGGGGGCCGGTGGGCGCGCGGAGGTGGGCGTGGGATTCACATTCCCATCGGAGATTGTGCCCGGACGCGCGCGCGCGGAGTTTGGGATGGAGTGGTGAGGGGGACGGAGAAAAACGGCAAAAGGGCAGGAGCAGGACTGGAGAATCTTATAGCGGAAATTGCAACATAGGGATACTGCGCTTGCCTATTGTGGAACTTGGGCCTGCAAGTCATTCCCGCGCGGGAGGGAATCCAGTTTTTTCAATCCGTTATAGATTCCAGCCTTCACGGGAATGACGGATTGGGTCGCATCGCCATCCACAAAAATATCCTTTTCGGGAGTTTTGCAATTACCTCTATAGAGGTAATTGCAAAACTCTAAGAAACGACAAATTTGAGGTAGGCCGGGTGGTTCCGCCCGAAGGGCAGGTTCACCCAACAGATAGGAATCATTTAGAA
>JAGVGH010000155.1 GCA_020057225.1 Desulfobacterales bacterium
CCCTTCATTGCATCGGTGGCCCAAGCCAATTCCTCCCAATTGGGTGGGAAAAAAGACAACAAAACTGGCCAATCTTCCATTTTCAAGCCTCCACCAAGACTATGGTGGAACAATAAGATATAATTGAGCATATATCAATAAAAACAACTTAGCGCTTATGGGGCAGGCCCCTGTGCCTGCCCTTCTCTGCGCGAACAGAAATGCCGCTATGTATAATACCGCGAAAGCCCGCGCGGTCCGGTTTTCCCGGCCGGGCCGCGCGGAAGACTAAAAGAAAGGAAAACTCCATGGTCCGCAGCGTGGTTGTGGGCAGAAGGTTTGAAAAGGCGCTGGACGACATGAGCCGGGGAGACCGCAAAGGCGCGCTTGCGGCGGCCAAGGCGCGGGCGGTTATCCGGAACATTGTGGAAAACGGGGTGGACCCCGGGGAGGCGGGGCATGTAACCCGTTATGGCGAGCAGCGCATGGACAAATGCGTGAAGTATGATTTGGGAGCGGGGTACAGGGCTGTGTGCGCGGTGGCGGGCGACAGGGCGCTTTTTTTGTTCGCCGGAACCCATGACGCCTGTTCCCGCTGGATACAGACAAACCAGGATTTGGATACGGAAACCGTGTTGGGCACAGGCGTGGTCCACGCTGTCCGGGAGCCTGCCGGGGAAGCCGGAAACATGGGGGATACGGGGGCCGAAGAGGGGCGCGGAACCCTGGACGGGCACTTCATGCCCTTTGGGGAAAAGGACCTTCGCCACGTGTTTCAGGGTATTATTCAGGGCATCCGGGGCGGGGGGGGCGTCACGCGTCTTGCAGCGCGACATATTTAGGGTGTCTCTGGCAAGACGCGCCCCCCTCGCCCCCAGGCGCCACAAACAACCCTCGATGCATGCGGCCAGCGCCGCACCCTCGGAAAGAATTATGGTGGCGCGGTGTGTCAACTTTAAACCAGGACTGGACAAAACACAATTTTTATGGCTTTTTTTGTTATAAAACGGGCCTCTTTCCTCATAGCGGCCGCGGTGCGGCAAGGTTTTTGATCTAGCCTGGGGTTTCAACCCCAGGACCACGGCACAGAAATTATCTACGCGAAAACATAGATAATCCAAACAAAGAGAGGTAATTGCAAAACTCCCGAAGGAGATGTTGTCGCGGATGGGGACGCGCTCCAACCCGTCATTCCCGCGCAGGCGCAAGTTCCACAACATGCGGAAACGGTATCCCGTTTTGCGATTACTTCTTTAAACATGCAATTTTAAAACGCATGTTTTTGGGATATCCAGGGCTTGCACAAGGCATGGATCCCCGCTATAGGTGAACAGCGGCCCTGTCACAGGCGGCGGACAAGCCCAACCATGACGCCCAGGATTTCCAACCGCGCGCCGTCCTCCTCGCGGAACACAAACGGCCGGTAGCGCGCGTTCGCAGGCCGCAGCTCAACCCCCTCCGGTGTCTTGTAAAAGTATTTAAGCGTCACCTCATCCTCCACAAGGGCCGCCACAATATCCCCGTTCCGCGCGGTTTTCTGGGGTCGTAAAAAAACGTGGTCTCCGTCCTGAATATGGGCCTCCTCCATGGAGTCTCCTGTCACCCGGACAGAGAAGAGGTCTTTTCCTCCAAAAAAGGACTTGTCCACCCCGATGCTCTCCTCCTCATGCTCCGGGGAGAGGACGGGCGGCCCGGCTGCAACCCGTCCAAGCACAGGCGCCTCGGACCGGCCGGATTCCGGCCTTTTGAGAAGGGTGATCCCCCGGTTGATTCCGCTGGCCATGCGAATATAGCCTTTGTCCCGCAACGCCTTGAGGTGCGCGTGGGCGGAATTGGGGGATTTGAGCCCCAGCGCGCCGCAAAGCTCCCGAACCGAGGGCGGGTATCCGTGTTGCCTTGCGTGCTCGGCCAGGAACTCCAGCACTGCTTTTTGTTTTTCGGTAAGCTTTTCCAAGGCGTCCTCTTTCTTGCCAATGGTATCAGCACCGGAAAGGATGCATGGGAATTGCAGCCGGTCTCAGGCCAAGGCGCAATCAGACAAGTAATGCCCTCACCCCGGCCCTCTCCCACAGGGAAAAAGAGATTGGACGGGCGCTTTCAGCAGGTGGTATGGATTTGAACACAACTTGATATCAGGCCCTTCCCGCAGCCCAGGAGCGCCGCGCCGGACGCGGGGACGCGCCGGCCGGGACGCCTTTTCCGCGCACCGGCGGCGCTGGGACTCCGCTTTCACCGGACGCGGAGAGCGGAGGCCAGAGTTTTTCCGCAAGCCAGGCTCCGGAACAGGAAACCGGGCGGCGGGTTTTCCGCGCACGGTTTTTTCGGATGTCCGCCAGGAGAAGGGAGACCTCCCGGCAATGCAGGCACAGGAGAAGGGCGAGAATCGCGGGCATAAGCCACATGCGGTGGGTGTTGAAGAGGATGTTGGCGGTTTCCATGGCGGTCTCCGGCAGTTCGCCTGCATTGTGGGGTTTTTTCGAAACGGGGCAGACATAGAACAAATGTTCTATTGAACATACGTATATAGGACAAACGTTCAGGCGTCAAGCGAAAAATTTCCGCCCCGGCCTTTTTTCCATCAATCACCCCGGCCGCCGCCAACGCACGTTCCCGTTGCATCCCCATCCCCGCGCGCCAGCGCGTTCCACCCAGCCTTGCGGCAACACTTTTTTCATGGACAACCTGCTGTTCCACAGGGTAGTATCTATTTAACCACCCAGGCCCCCTTCGAGCAACCGGCCCGGCAAACAGGCCGCAACCCGCGTCCCTCTGAGACGCCTTTCCAACCATTATCCGAGGAGCCATGAAACGCCTCAGACTTGCCTGGACCATCCCTCTCGATTTTCTGCGCGCCACAGCGGATTTCCTGCTCGCCTGCGGCTGGCTTTTTGTCTCCGCTCTTTTTTTCCAGGCGTCCCACAGAAAACCCTTCAAAGGACCTTTCCGGTGCGGCGCCCTGTTCACCGGCGACGCCGTTCCCCTGTGCCGCCGCGCAAGCCAGTACCATTCCAAGTGGGTCTTCCGCCTCCTGTGCCCGGGCGCAGGTTCTCTTGTGGACCAGTCCTGGGTAAGCTGCCGCAGAATGCGCGCGGGATTCGGCGTCTCCTGGCCCCGGTTTCTCCTTTTGGGCGCCGCACTTGCTCTCATCTGGTCTGTTCTTGTGCTGACCGCTGTGACCGCTGGAACCCACCTCAAAGCCCGCTTTTCCGGTCCGTCCGACTCTGAGCGGTTAAGAGCCTCCCAGGCGCAGCAGCAGGAAACGCCCAAGTCCGTCACCGCCGAGGCCCGGGCCAGGGCGGGCAGGTTCCTCGCCAGCGCGAAAAAATTCGAGGCGGAGAAAAAATACCGCGAAGCCTCTATTGAATATAAAAACGCGCTCAAGGATGTACCGTTCAGCGTGGAGGCGCGGTTTGGTCTTGGCGAGTGCCTTTTCCATCTGGGTGAAATGCCCGCGGCCCTGGACGCGTATGAATCAGCCATCAAAGAAAAGCCTGACATGGGCGAGGCGCACCTTCAGGTCGGCAGGACGCTTTTGGCCATGGGCGGGGCGGCTTACGCCTATACCTCGGCCCAGACTGCGGCGCGTCTTCTTTCGCAAAATCCGGCCGCCCAGGTTCTTCTCGCAGCCACGCTTCAGGCCCGAAACGACCTTGATGGAGCGCGCGCGGCCCTGGTCCGCGCCCGGGAGAATCCTTTGGCAACCGAGGAAACCCACCGTTTTGCGGCGGCCCTGTACGCCCTGATGAGCGACCTTGCCACCGCGGAGAAAAGCTACCGGCGCGCCCTGGAACTTGCGCCGGAAAGTCTTGCCTCGAAAACCGGGCTTGCCGGGGTGTTGCGGCTCTTGAACCATCCTGAAAAATCCATTGAAATACTCGAGGGGGTGCTTGCCAAGGAGCCTGACAACGCCAAGGCCAGGGCGGAAATGGCGGAGGCTTTTCTTGCCCAGGGAAAAGTGGCCGAGGCGCTGACTGAGTATGAGGAAATCGTTGAGGCGAGTCCGGCGTTTTACTCCGCCAGGGCACGGCTTGCGGACCTTTACATCCGTGCGGGCGGCACGGACGAGGGCTTTGTCCAGGCCGAGGCCCTGTTAAAGGACAATCCCGGGAATCTGGCGGCGAATCTTGTTCTGGCGCGGCTCTATCTGGACAAGGGCCTTTATTCCCTGGCGGAAAGGCACGCCTTGGAGGCTCTTAAACTGAACCCGGAGAACGCCGGGGCAGGCATCGTGCTGGCAAAAAGTTTTCTTGCCATGGGAAGGCACCAGGAGGCCATGGCCAGGCTGGAAAAAATTCTGGAACGTCTGCCCCGGGACTTTGAGGCCCGCATGCTCATGGGTGACGCCAAGGCCAGGGCCGGAGACTTTGAGGCGGCGAAAAAGCATTTTGGCGAGGCGGCCCTTGCCTGGCCCGCATCCCCCTTGCCGCATTTTCAGGCCGGCCAGGCATGTGTCAAGGCAGGCGATTTTTCCCAGGCGCTAAAAGATTTTGAGGAAGCGGCCCGCCGGGCGCCGGATGACGCCTCTGTGAAGAACAACGTGGCGTATCTCCTGCTTGCACTTGATAAAGAGCCGGAACGGGCTTTGGCCCTTGCCAAAGACGTGCAGGCCAAACTCCCGGACAATCTGGAAATCGCCGACACAGTAGGCTTTGCTCTTCTTAAAAACGGAAAACCCGCCGAGGCGGTCAAGGCGCTTCAAAAGGTGGCGGAAGGGATGCCTGGGAATCCGCTGGTGCGTTATCATTTCGGCGCGGCCCTTTTGGCCGCCGGAGACCGTCCGGGAGCTGTCCGGGAGCTTAAGGCCGCCCTGGCCGTTCCCGGCGGCTTTCCCGGAGCCGGGGAGGCAAAGGCTCTGCTGCAAAAGGCCGAAGCGGAGAGCAACAGGACGTGATCCCGGGCGTTTTGGGTTATCCAGGGCTGGCCGCGCTGGGATTTGCGGCTTTTTCCGCCTTTGTCTGGGCTGTCTTTCCGGCCCTGTCCGCGTTGGCCGGAATCTACGCCGCAAGCCCTGATTACGGCCATGGTCCTGTGGTGGCCGCTGTGGCCCTGGTCTTTGCCTTTCGCGCGTGGAAGGAGGCCGGACGCCCTTTCAGCGCTCCATCGCCCCTGGGCGCCGTGCTTTTTGCCGCAGGGCTTTTGCTTGTGCTTCTGGGCAGGTGGTATGATTTGGCCTTTGCCCAGGGCGGGCTTGGCTCCGCGTTTCTTTTCGGCCTTGGCCTTGCCGCGGCCCTGGCGGGGTTTACCGCCGCGGTGTGCGGGACCGCGGCCGCGCGCGCCCTTGCCTTTCCTTTCGCCTATCTCGCCTGCGCCGCCCCTCTTCCGGTCACGCTCACCGCTCCTGTCACCCTGTGGCTCCGCGACGTTTCCACCTCCCTGGCCGTCCAGGCGCTGGGACTTCTGGGCGCGCCGGTTTTCAGGGAAGGCAATGTCCTTCATCTTGCCCGGCTGTCCCTGGGGGTCGAGGACGCGTGCAGCGGCCTGCGCTCCTTGTGGGTTCTTTTGGCCGTGGCCCTGGGCCTTTCCTGGTGGCTGCGGACGGGCGCTTTCCGGGGCTGTCTTTTATGCGCCGCGGGGTGCGCTTTCACTCTCGTTGAGAATGCTTTGAGGCTCACGCTCACGGCGCTGGCCTCGGGATTTTTGGGAGACAAGGCCGCTGAAGGCTCCTTTCACACAGCGACAGGGCTTTTCGCCTATGGTCTTGCCGTGTTTTCATTGTTCGCCCTTTCCATGGCCTTTTCCCGGCGGAGCAAAGACGTCCCTGGGCGGGTTTCCTCCGGGCCGCCTCTTTCCGCCTGGTCTTGGCCGGGCAGCCTCCGCCGCGCGCGCCGGGTGTTCGCCGCCCTTGCCTTGACCGCCCTGGGCTGCGGCGTTTTTCTGTCCGCCGCGGAGGCGCGTTACGCCTTGGCGCCCGCGGAGCCGCCGCCGCGCGTCCCCTTTGACGTTTTTCCCCGCCGGATTGGCGCCTTTGACATGGTTCGGGAAGAGGCATTGCCCGCCGCCCAGCACAAAAAAATCGCTCCCGGGGACGCCCTGGCGCGGACGTACCAGGCCCCCGGAAAGGGCAGGGTCAAGCTCCTCGCCTTGTATTGGCCCCCTTTTGCGGGCAGAACCGTTTATGAAGTATATGGGCCGCATCTGCCGGACGGGTGCTATCCAGCCTTTGGCTGGAAAAGGGCGCGCGCCCGCGACCAGGCGCTTTCTTTTCCCGGTCTTTCAGGGGAAACCGTGCAGGCGCGTCTTTTCACCTTTGGCGCGGACGCGTCGGCGGTGCTCTTTTTTCACAAGGGCGTCCACGCCTGGAAAGAGGCCCGCCTTCCTGACTCTTTTCCAGGGCGGGTTTGGGCGCTTGCGCGCTCGTGGAACGGCCCGCCCGGGCGGTTTGAACCGCGCTATCTGGTGTCTGTGGAGGCGCCTGTGGAGGACACAGAGGAGTCCGCCCTGGGTGTGGCGGCGGAATTTTTGGAGCTTGCCGCCCCCTTGCTCAGGGAGCATGGCGTTGGCGCGCCTCCAGCGACGGACGCGGGGACGGACGCGCAACACGACCGGGAGCGCCCATGAAGACAGAACTGGCGGAACTGCTGAACCGGCCTTTACGGATAGGGAATAAAACCGTCTCCGGACGCCTTGTGTCCGCGCCCATGGCGGGGATTACCCACGCGGCCTTCCGCGAGATGGTGGAAGGCTTTGGCCCGCCCGCTCTTTTTTACACGGAAATGGCGGGAGCCAAGGCCCTGCCCATTGAAAACCGCCGGACATCGCCGGTTTTCCGCTGGAGGGACGCGGAGCTTCCCCGGCTGGTGTGCCAGATTTTCGGAGCGGAGCCGCAAATGATGGCCAGCGCCGCGCGGCGCGTGGAGGCCGAAGGATTTTGGGGCGTGGATATCAACTGCGGATGCTCCGCCGCGGCCATCAGAAAGCAGGGGGCCGGGGCCGCGCTCCTGGAAAAACCCCGGCTGGCCGGGGAAATTGTCGCGGCGGCGCGCGCGGCCGCGCGGCTGCCGGTGACTGTGAAATTCCGGAATCCGCCCGCAGGCTCCAAGGCGGGCGCCACGGACCTGGCGCGCGTTTTTGAGGACGCGGGGGCCGACGCCCTTGTGTTTCATCCGCGAACCTCTCCGGACGTGCGCACGCGTCCTCCTGTCTGGGAACACATCGCCCAGGTCAAGGCCGCTGTGCGCGTTCCCGTGTTCGGCAACGGCAACGTGTTTACTCCGGAAAGCTGCCTCCGCATGCTCCGCCTTACAGGATGCGACGGCGTGGCCGTAGGCCGTCTGGCCGCGGCGCGGCCCTGGATTTTCGGGGAATGGACAGGCGTGCTTGGTCCGGACAAGGAGTTGCCGGTCAAGACGGCCAAGGCCATGGCCGAACTGTGCGTCCTCCATTTTGACCTGCGCCGCGCGCTTCTGCGCTACCGGAAATGGTCCGCGTATTTCGCGGCCAATTTCCGGTTTGGGCATTACTTGTGGAAGCAGGTGCGGAGCGCTGAGGATGTGCCGGACGCGCTGGAAAAGACCCTGCGGTTTCTTGCGGAGGGGGCGGAGATAAGCGCGGTTCCCAACGCGAACCTTTTCGCGTGAGGGGGAGGCGGCGGATGAAACGGGACACGTTGTGCGCGGCAATCCGGTTGTGGCGCCCGCCGCTGTCCCGCTCCTGCCCGCTGTTTCGCCTTTGGTTTTCCGGAATCCCATAAATTTTCTTGTGTCCCGGGTAATTTTTTTTGTACCCTTGGGACATGAAGCACGTGCTTGCCACATGGATATGCGAAAAGGATCTGGCGGCCCTGGAAGGCCATCCGGCCGGAGAGGGCGGACCGGCGGCCGCGGCCCTGGAGGCCCGGGACCATGACGAGGCGGTGCTGTTTACCGAAAAGTCCGGGGACCTGGCGGTCCAGTATGTGGACTGGCTTCAATTTCAAACCCTGGCCCAACTGGTGTTGCACCGCGCTCCGGGCGCCGGGCCTGGGGATTACAGCGGAATCTATGAAAGCGTGTCCCAGGCCATGGAAGAGGCCCGGGCGCGCCACGGGGGAAACTTCCGCCTCACATTCCTCCTTCCGGAAAACCTTCCCTCCGTGTCCGCGGTTTTCATACTTCTGGCCAAGACCCGGTTTCCCGCCGAGCTTGCGGAGGTAAGGGAAGGCAGGCTCCACACTCTTGGCATGGCCTTTGACTTTTCCCCCCAGTATGTCGCGGATCTCATGGCCGCCCCGGACCAGGAGCTTAACCGGCGCTCCCGGAACCGCACTCCCGCCCGCGCGGTCTTCACAGATATTGTCCACGCGGGGGGAAGCGTGGGAGAGACTGTGCGCGCCGCGGCCCGCGCCGCGCCACGAAATATCCACGCGCTCATCGAGGGGGAGGGGGGAACCGGCAAGGAGCTTTTGGCAACCGCCATGCACAACCGGAGTCCCCGGCGCCACGGGCCGTTTCATGTGGTCCGTTTACGGGGGCTTTCCGCGGAGGCCGTCGAGGCCGGGCTTTTTGGCCAGGAGCGCGTTGCTCCGGGCGGAGCGCGGGCCAGGCGTCTGGGCGCGTTGGAAGCGGCGCGGGGCGGCACGCTGTTTCTGGACGACGTGGACGCTCTTCCCCTTCGGGTTCAGGCGCTGCTGCGCCAGGCGCTTGAAACCGGAGAGGTGTCGCGGCTGGGAAGTCCGGAAAGCCGCCTTCTGGATGTCCGGGTGATTGGCGCGACAACCCGCTCCCTTCCGGAGCTTGTCCGCGAGGGGGCTTTCCTGGAGGATTTGCTGTACAGGCTTGCGGTGGTCTGGTTCCGTCTGCCGCCGTTGCGGGAGCGCCCCGAGGATTTGCCCTTGCTTATCGGGCATTTCCTAAAGAGGGTGAACAGCGAGAGCCGGCTGGAGCCCGGGAATATGGAGAAAACGCTTTCGGAGGGCGCCCGGGAGGTTTTTCTGTCCCACTCCTGGCCCGGAAACGCGCGGGAGCTTCTGGGCACGCTGCGCCGGGCCGCGGTGTGGTCCCAGGGAGAGACCATTCAGGAGGAGGAGGCGCGCCAGGCCCTGTTTCCGGATGTTTCCAGGGAAAGGGCGGAGGGCGCGCTCAACCGGGCGCTTTCGGACGGGGTGGATTTGCAGGGCATTTTGGGCTCGGTGGCGCGGCATTATCTTACCCGGGCGCTTGCGGAGACCGGGGGGAACAAGACCCGGGCGGCAAAGCTCTTGGGTTTTTCCAATTACCAGACCCTGGGCAACTGGCTGAGGAAGTACGATGTGGAGGGGTGAAGGGGGAGGAGTCAGGAGTTAGAATATGGAGAGTAGGCCCGCGCTAACAGCAGCCATTCTCGCCGGCGGACAAAGCGCCCGTATGGGAGGCGGGAACAAGGCGTTTCTGGACGCGGGCGGTCTGCCTGTCATTTCACGGGTGGCGGCCGCCCTGCGCACGGTTTCCAACGATATTTTCATTGTCTCCAACACGCCGGAGGAGTACCTCTCCCTGGATTTGCCGGTGGTCGCCGATATTGTTCCAATACGGTGCCCGCTTTCAGGAATCCATTCCGCCCTTGCCTCGGGCGGAGGATCCCACTGCCTGGTGGTTCCCTGCGACCTTCCTTTTTTGTCTCCGCGCCTTCTCAGGCTCATCGCGGAGCACGTGGCGCCGGACCTGGACATCGTCATTCCCGAGACCCATACTGGAATGGAACCCCTGTGCGCCGTGTATTCCAAACGCTGCGTCCGGCGGGCGGAATCTGTTCTTCTTTCAGGTAATTACAAAATACGTTCAATGCTGGGCGGTCTTCGCGTGCTGAAACTGCGGGAGGATCTGATGCGAAAAGCGGACCCGCCGCTTTTGTCTTTTCTCAACCTCAACACGCCGGCGGACCTTGCGCGCGCCCGCCGGATCATCCAGGAGGGCGGGCACGGGGACATCTGGGGGACAGGGGAGGAGGGCTGACCATGGGAGTACTGACACACACGGACGGAGAGGGCGCTGTCCGCATGGTGGACGCGGGGGACAAGGCCCCCACTGTGAGGAGCGCCACCGCCTGCGCCCTGGTGCGGATGCTGCCCGCGACCTTTGCCCTGGCCGCGGAAAACAGGGCGGCCAAGGGCAACGTGCTGGAAACCGCGCGGATAGCGGGAACCATGGCGGCCAAGAAGACCTGGGACCTCATTCCGATGTGCCATCCTGTCCAGCTCACCCATGTCCGGATTGATTTTTCCATGATGCCCGGGGAATTCTCCATCAGGGTTTTTGCCACGGCAAAGACAAAAGGGCCCACAGGGGTGGAGATGGAGGCGCTCACCGCGGCCTCGATGGCCGCGCTTACCATTTATGACATGCTAAAGGCGGTGGACAAGGGGATCACCATCACGGACCTGCGGCTTCTTGAAAAATCCGGAGGCAAAAGCGGTCTGTATAGGGCGGCGGACGCGGACTCCCTTTTATAAGTGCTTATCCCTAAATACTGCTGAGGAGGATTTTAGGGGCGCTTTTTCATCGCGGGCGCACGCCGTGCGCCCCTACGGTTATGTGGCGGCCGTTATCGCTTACCACCGGGCGCTCCGATGGCTCGGGTTCCCTTGCCGTAGGGGCGCACGGCGTGCGCCCGAGCAGGGGAATCCCTTGCAATAAGATTATTTATGGATAAGCTCAAACCAACTTCCATCTCCTGTCCCCGCCGGCCCTGCCGGTTCAAAGGCGCGCCATGCAAAACATCCTTGTAACAGGCGGATGCGGATTCATCGGCTCCAACTTCATCCGTCACATCCTCGCCGATCCCGGTTTTCAGGGCCGCGTCATCAACCTGGACAAGCTCACCTACGCGGGCAACCCGCGCAACCTGGACGGCGTGGCGGAGGCCTGTCCCGGGCGGTATGTGTGCGTCCGCGCCGACATCGCGGACGCGGCGGCTGTGGAGCGCGTGTTTGATGAGTACGGGGTGGACGCCGTGTGCCATTTCGCGGCGGAATCCCATGTGGACCGTTCGATTCTGGGTCCGGAGGAATTCCTGTGCGCCAACGTGCTCGGCACCTTCCGTCTTCTTGAGGCCGCGCGGCGCCGCAAAGGAAAAATCACGCGCTTCCACCATGTTTCCACAGACGAGGTGTATGGAACCCTGGGCATGGAAGGAAAATTCACAGAGCAGAGCCCCTATCAGCCGTCCAGCCCGTACTCCGCCAGCAAGGCGGCTTCGGACCATCTGGTCCGGGCCTGGCATGTGACCTACGGGCTTCCCGTGACAGTGTCCAACTGTTCCAACAACTACGGCCCGTACCAGTTTCCGGAAAAGCTGATTCCCCTGATGATTTTGAACGCTGTCGCGGGAAAACCGCTGCCCGTGTACGGGAAGGGAAACAATGTGCGGGACTGGCTGTATGTGGAGGACCATTGCGCCGCGGTCTGGTTGGTGATGCGCAAGGGCAGGGAAGGGGAGACCTACAACGTGGGCGGGGGCGCGGAGATGCCCAATATCGGGGTGGTCCGGCGCGTGTGCCGAATCCTCGACGAGACCCTGGGCGTGGAGGCGGAAGGTCCCAGGGAGCGCCTCGTCAGGTTTGTGACAGACAGGCCGGGGCATGACCTGCGCTACGCCATTGACTCGGAAAAGATACGGAAAGAACTGGGCTGGGAGCCGCGGATGGATTTTGACGGGGGACTGCGGCGGACCGTGGCCTGGTATCTTGAAAACACCGGGTGGGTGGCTGACGTGCAAACCGGCGCCTACAGGGAATGGGCGCGCCGGCAGTATGGGGAGCAGGCGTGAGCGGGATTTCCGCAAAGGAAGAGGGACTATGAATTTCACGGCGCGGCCTTTGGAGGTTCCCGGCGTGCTGCTTGTGGAGACGCAACGTTTCGCGGATGAGCGGGGATATTTTATGGAGTGCCACCACGAGGGGAAATTCCGGGATTTGGGCATTTGCGCCCGGTTTGTGCAGGACAACCGGTCCTTTTCCAAAAAAGGCGTGCTCCGGGGCCTTCACTACCAGGTTGGCCGCCCCCAGGGAAAACTCGTGTCCGTGCTCGCGGGCAGGGTGTTTGACGTGGCGGTGGACATCCGCAAAGAATCGCCCGCGTTCGGCAAATGGTGCGGCGCGGAACTGAGCGGGGAAAACGGGCGCATGCTGTGGATTCCCGAGGGCTTTGCCCACGGTTTTTTGGTGCTCTCCGAGAGCGCGGACGTGCTGTACAAATGCACCGTGTTTTACAGCCCGAAGGACGAAAGGGCGGTACTGTGGTCAGACCCGGATGTGGGGATCGCCTGGCCGGACAGGGAGCCTGTGCTGTCGGCCAAGGACGCGGCGGCGCCTCCGCTCGGCGCTGTGCGGGAGGAGGATTTGCCGTGAGCGCCATGCAATCCCTTTGCGGATGGACGGGCGCCGGGAGAATGCAGGATCTGGGCATCCGTGAGCGCCCTGTTAACGAGTTTTACTTCTGCATTGGCAACTTCATCTGCCCATGCCGTTAGCCCGGTCATGGCTTTTCGCTTTAGCAACAAGGCAAGCTGAACCGCCATTTCGAGCGAAGCGGGAAATCTTGGCTTTGATGGGTATCCGGTTAACAGCCGGATTTCCGGCTTCGCCCGAAATGACAGTTTGGTATGTTTTAACGATAACTTTTTTTAAACTTACCAGAGGTAATCGCAAAATGAGGCGCAGGGGGGGGGGGGCCAGGCCGCGAGGCCCGGGTTCACACAACATTTCTAAATGATTCCTATCTGTTGGGTGAACATGCCCTTCAGGCGGAACCACCCGGCCTACCTCAAATTTGTCGTTTCTAAGAGTTTTGCAATTACCTCTTAAGCAATTCCAGGCTCAATTCTTATCTATCTTTAGGTGAACACTCTCATATTTTAATCCGCACTATTGCGCTTGCTCTTCGCAGACACTCCGTGATATATTTTCTGTACAATAGTTACCACGCGATAGGACACTTGTGGCGTCCGCGCAACGCGCGGGAAGGAGAACAATCATGGCGGATATGGGGGAATGGGAATATCTGACCTGGGTGTGGATGCACGACCCGCCGGACAAGGCCCTGGAAATTCAGGCCCACGCGGCCAGAGCCAGGGAGTATATCAAACAAGCCTTTGGAGGAAAAATATTACGGGATGATTTCAAAAAGGAGGTCGGTGCCCCGGACGTGGAGGCCGCCATTGCGGAACGGCTGCCCATGCCCAGGTCAGGCAAGGGCGGCGCGCCTGGAGTCGCGCCGGAAGCGGGCGTGCTCACCGTGTTTCATCCTCTTTCCGCCATCCCGCACAAGCTTCCTGTTGTGGAACTCAACACGTCACAGCAGGTTGTGCGGCAAACAATTATGAAGATATTGGACGGGCTGTCCGAACAAGACGCCATGCGAAGATTCTTTTTGTTGTGGCGACTTTTGCCGGAAAAATTGGAAGGGGAAAACACTTTTTATTCCAAGGCGCCTGCGGAAACCCGGGTGCCGGACCACACCATCTGGCACCACAACGACATTGCCGCGGGAATCAAGGCGGCCAGCTCCGAAGGCCAGGGCGCGGCGTTTCTTTCTTTTCAGCTTGGCCCGGTCCAGCCCTTTATCGAAGCCGCCCGCTCTGTCCGCGATTTGTGGTCCGGAAGCGCCATTCTCTCCTGGCTCGCGTTTCAGGCCATGGTTCCCATAATCGAGGCGCTGGGTCCGACCGCGCTGGTTTACCCGTCCTTGCGGGGCGCTCCCCTTATGGATTTGTGGATGAAAAAAAACCTTGAGTTGAATAATATCCCCGAGCCAAAAATCACAGCACGTAAAGCGCCTTCCATTCCCCATAAGTTTTTAGCCCTGGTTCCCGGCGTCAAAGCAGACAGCCTGTGCGCGGAATGCAAAAAGGCGGCGAAAAAAGCATGGAAAAATTTGGCAGAAGAGGTGCGTAAAAAAATTATTAAAAGCGAAATAGGAAAAACGAATCCAGGGTGGGATGATTTGTGGGATACCCAGGTGGAAAACTATGTTGAGTTTCAAACAGCGGTGCTGCCCAGGTTTGCTTTTGCCAAAAAGGACGGAGGAAAAGACCGGGAGGCGGAGAAACAGGCGGAGCAACAGGCCAAAGAAGAGTACGATAATACAATCGCCCGCCTATTGAGCGGAAAATCCTTTGCCGAGGCATTTCCCGACGCTTGGCGCGTGAGAAACCTCTCCTCCACAATTCCCGTCGAACAGGCCCAAACCTATGATCAGCGGGACGCGGGCCGCTGGCAGATGGAGCTTGCGCTTTCCACCCGGCTCATGGAGGCGGCGCGTTCCATCCGCCACGTGCATCCTCCCTTGCGGCAAACCAACGGGGAAATCCCGCCCAAATGCACCCTGCTTGGCACCTACGAGCAAATGGGGCCTGGAAATCTTCAAAAATCCAGAGAGTTTTGGGATAACATGTCAGGCACCCTAAAAATCAATGGCGTCCGCATCCGCAAAGGGGAACGTTTGTGCGCCGTGTCCCTTGCCAAGCGCTTTGCCCCTCCTGTGGTGCTCACGCGCAAACTTGGCCTTGAGCAGCCCGACATGTTTTTCCCGGATACGGCCACCGTTGCCGCGCGTTGGTGGCTTAAGGAGGCGGACCTCGACCCGGGGGAATTTGGGCGGAACGCGCAGGAACCAGGGCTGCGGAGATGGAACGGGCAGTGGCTGCACTGGAAAAAACCGGACCAGGACCAGGACGAGGATGAGCAAACGTGCCCGGAAGAGGTGTGGGAGCGCATTTGCCGCGCCAAGGAGAACATGAGGGAAAAGTATGGCGCTCCCCCGGCCTATTACGCGGTGCTCAAGATGGACGGGGACCACATGGGCAAATGGCTGCGCGGGGAAAAGGCCCCTCGCGTCCGGGATATCATGCATCCCGTCATGGTGAAATATTACGAAGATATCGCCGGAAGGGACCATGCTCAGGTTGCCGCCGTCGAAAAAGCTCTTTCCGCCAAACGTCCCCTGGGCCCTGCCATGCACGCGGCCATCAGCGAGGCCCTCGCCAATTTCGCGGTCCACGCGGCGCCGGAAATCATCGAAAAACATAACGGAGTCCTTATCTACGCGGGCGGGGACGATCTCCTCGCCCTGTTGCCGCTTGAAACCGCCCTGGAATGCGCCCGGGACCTGCGTCTGGCGTTTCTCGGGCATCCTGATGAAAACAACGGCGCGCCCCAGGGGTATTACAGGACAGACGGGCGCGACCTTCTCATGATGGGTCCCAAGGCCGGAATCTCCGCGGGCATGGCCGTGGTGCATCACAAATACGACCTGCGCGCCGCCCTCAAGGAAGCGCGGGAAGCGGAAAAGACCGCCAAAGACACGGAGCGCGGCATTCTCGCGCTTTCAATCTGCCGCCGCTCCGGAGAGCACACCCGGGCGCTTTGTCCCTGGGAGGTTGTGAACCGCGCCCACGCCTGGCAGGAGGCATTTAAAAGCGGCGCCTCGGACCGCTGGACCTACCATCTGGCCGGGGAAAGAGAAACGCTTTCCGCCCTGGACCTGGCCGCCATGGAATCCGAAACCGCCCGGATCTTCGCAAGGGCGGAGAAAGACACCCGCGAGGCCCTTACAGGCAAGACAGAAGGCGTGGAAGAGCACAAGAAGGAAATCCGGCGATGGTTGCGGGAATACGGGGACTTGCTCCTGCCGCGTTTATGGAAAAAGGCCGCCCGCGCCGGCGCGGTTTTGAAGGACAGCCCCGAGGCCGAAATGTTCAAAAACTTTGTCACGCTCATTCAATCGGCGTCGTTTCTCGCCAGAGGGAGGGATGACCGATGACCGCCGCCAACAGCAGGACCACGCTTGGCATTCATTTGGAACCATTGGATGTGTTATTTTTCCGGGACGGGCGGCCCTTTGACCCGTCCTCCCGGCTCTCATCGGGCCTCCCCGGGCCGCAAACCACCGCGGGCGCCCTGCGCACCTTCCTTCTCCGCGAGGCGGGCTGCGATTTCGGCAAACTTGGCGAGTCCATGAAACAGGGCGAAACCTTTGAGAAGGCCGCAGAGCGCCAAGGCGCGTCCATCGGCGCGGTTGCCGGGGCGCGTTTTCGCGGTCCCTGGTTCACCAAGGAGCGCGAGCTCCTTTTCCCCATGCCCGCGGTGCTGCATGCGCCCAAGGACGCGGGCGTCTGCGCCGCCTCCCGGGGCTTCATCCGCCTTTCGCCCCTCAAGGAGGACCTGCCCGGATGGAAACCTCCTTCAGAAAGACTTCGGCCCTTGTGGCGCCAGGGCGGAGCATCCTTCTCCTTTGCCGGGGGATATCTCACGCGCGGGGGGCTTCAGGAATTCCTCGAAGGAAAAGTGCCCGGGACAGACCAGTGTCTGACGGAATCCGCTCTCCTTGACTGGGACCCGAGGATCGGCATCGGTATCAACCCGGGAACCTTGGCGACGGATAAAGGCATCCTCTACGCGGTGGAGTTTCTCGCGCTGAAAAAAGGTGTGGGTCTCTACCTGGAGGTGTCCGGGCCTGAAGACGCGCTTGGCCCATTGAAAAAGGCGCTAAATCAGCCTGTGGATCTGCCGCTTGGCGGCGAAGGTCGGCGCGTCTTGCTCACGGCGGACAGCCCGGCCGAACTGCCTTCCGCCAAACCCTCCGGGAAGCAAAAGCCGCTTCTCGTGCTTTTGAGTCCCGGGCTTTTCGGCGGAGCCATTCCCAAGGCGCTCAACGGCAGTCTTGTTGCCGCCGCGGTGCCCGGCGAGGTCGCGGTGTCGGGATGGGACATGGCCAAGGGCGGGCCCAAACCCTGCCGTTTCGCCGCGGCCGCGGGGAGCGTGTACTTTTTGGACAACCCGTTGAATCCACCCGGCGCGTGGCGGCAATACAGCGAGGATGCGGAACTGGGGTGGGGAACCTTTGCGGAAGGAGTGTGGAACAATGACTGAGAAAGCGATGCTGTTCATCCATGCCTTGACCTCCATGCATCCCGGCTCAGGCACCGCCCTGGGCGTGGTGGACCTTCCTGTCCAGCGCGAGCGCCACACTGGCTGGCCTGTGATTCCCGCATCGGCCCAAAAAGGAATTCTCCGGGACGCGTGCCGCCAAAAAATTGAAAAGAATACCGCGTCAGCCGACCGGCAGAACATGAAAGCCGAAGAGACCGCCAAACTTACGGCTGTGTTTGGCCCTAACATCAACGACAAAGACACCGCGGGCGGCAACGAAAAGAGAACCGACCCTCACGCGGGGGCTTTGAGCGTGACGGACGCGCGGATTTTGGCGTTTCCCGTGCGTTCCCTTAAGGGGGTGTTCGCCTGGGTCACCTGCCACGAGGTCTTGGACAGGCTCCGGCGGGACGCGGAGCTCGCGGGAATGGACCTTAGCGAGTGGGAGACTCCCGAACCTGTCAAGGAAGGCGAAGCGTTGTGTCATAAGGACGGGGAATCCGTTTCCGGTGTTTGTGCCCTGCCACCTGTCAAGGAAGGCGAAGCGTTGTGTCATAAGGACAGTCGGCTGCTTTTGGACAAGAGCAACAAGCTGGTGCTTGAGGAATACGAATTCACAAAAACGGGGGACGCGGACAAGGCCGCCGGGTGGATTGCCACAAACGCGGTTACGGATTCAACCCTGCGACAGGACATAAAGCAGCGCCTTGTTGTTATTCCGGACGATCAATTCACCCACTTTGTCAAACACGCCACCGAGGTGGTGGCGCGTGTGGGACTTGATCATGCGACGAAAACCGTGAAAACCGGCGCGCTCTTCTACCAGGAATTTCTGCCCCCCGAGACCGTGTTGTATTCCCTGGTGTTTGCGGAGAACAGCCGGAAACCTAAAAAGGAAGCCAAAAAGGAATCTGGAGAGGAAGCCGAAAAGGGAATGCTCGCGGAGGATGTGATGGAGTATCTCAAAAAAAACCTTCCCCCCTATCTCCAAATCGGCGGGGACGAGACCATCGGCAAGGGCATTTGCGCGGTGCGGCTTGTGAACGGCTCCGCTGTGACGGATAAAGAGGAGAAATGAGCATGGGACAGACATTGGAGCAAAAACGCGCTAATCATGCGTGGGAGAAGGTATGCGCTTTTTCATCCGCAAAGGAAGCGGAAGAATACGCCCAGGAGGCTAAAAAAATGCCAATGCGCATCATGTCCGCAGGTCTCGGTCATGCTCTGGCATTCATTCTTGCAAAGGCAAAAGATAAAAAGCCCAAACTTAAGCAACTTCATGATGATCTGACGGAATGGGTTATAAAAGAGCGTCCAATCCATGCAACGCACAGTGATAGTCTTATGGAAAGTATCATTAGCGGTGATTCGGATTTTCTAAGGCGCGTTACAGATGAAGCATTGGCCTATCTAGTCTGGCTAAACCGGTTTATCGAGGCCAAAGGATTGGCGGATGACGCCGAGAAATAGGAGGATGAGCGATGCCGATTGGAACCATTTTCCCGCGCAAAGAAGATAAGGACACCAAATGGTATATAGCGGACAAAGACAAGAACAAGGAGCATGAAGTTACATCTTCCAAACTCTTTACAGGCAACTGGGGGAAAATTTCTCTACAGGAAATGGCCCCTGATCTCCCTGTGGAATATGACATGGACAATAAGGGAGAGGACATTCAGTCCGTCCGCCGCTACGTCCCCTTGCCCTGTGGCGTCCGGCGCATGCTCGAAAAGTATGGCTGCGGCCATACCGGTCTTGCCCTGGACAAATTCGCGTACCGGTACGTCAAGCAGGAGCAGGCCCGGCCTGTTTTGGATAAAACCGTGGAGGTCAATAACGCGGTCCAGGGGGAAAGGGTGCTCCCGTCGCTTCTTTCCCGTCGCAAGGCCACTCTCGACGCCCTAAACGCCACAATCTTCACCGCCACGACATCCAGCGCCCTCACCCTGCACCTTGCCCGCGCCTCCGCCCTTGAAAACGCGGGAATCTGCCTGCATCCCGTGTACGGGTTCGCCTACCTTCCCGGCTCCGGAGTCAAGGGAATGGCCCGGGCCTATGCCGAGACCGTGTGGCTGCCCGCCCAGGAGAACGAACAAGAAGCGTGGCGGCACATCGAGGATGTGTTCGGCTGGGCGCCCGAGCGGGACCGGAAAAAACTTATCGAGGCCAAGCGGACACAAAAACGGCGCGAACGGGAAGGGGACAACAAGTCTCCGGAAATCATGGCCTGCACAGGGTCCGTGGTGTTTCACGACGCGTGGCCGGAAACGTGGCCGAAGCTTTTCGTGGACATCACCAACAACCATCATGGCAAGTATTACCAGGGCGGAAAGGATGACGCGCCCGGGGACTGGGAAGACCCGGTGCCGGTGTATTTTCTCGCTGTCGAGCCCGGCGCGGCTTTCTCCTTCGCCCTTTCCCCGCGTTCCGGCGCCGTCTCCAAGAATCCCTCCAAGTCTATTGAGGCTCAAGTCGCGCTTGCCAGGGAATGGCTCGCGGGCGCCCTGTTCCACCTGGGCGCCGGTGCAAAGACCAATGCAGGCTACGGCTGCTTTGCCCCTGTTGCTGAAACGCCGCTGGAGCTTTCCGAAAAGGCCCGCGTTGTCTTCGAGACCACCCTCACCCTGGTCTCGCCCGCGTTTTTGGCGGGCGCAAGCCAAAAAGGCGAGGACTGCGACCTGCGCCCCGCCACCCTGCGGGGCCTGCTCCGCTGGTGGTGGCGCACCCTCCACGCGGGTTTTGTGGACATCCCCACCCTGCGCGCCATGGAGGCCGCTGTCTGGGGCGATACAAAGTCCGGCGGCGCGGTGAGGATTGTGGTGAGAAGAGAGGTCCCGTTTAAACCGACACCTTACAAGAAGCACAGCAAGGCCAATTTTACTAGGGAAGAAAAACAGTCATGCCTTGGTATAAAGGATTGTAACCCAGAGTTAATAACTCAGGGTCTTTGGTATGCATCCTATGGGATGGACGACGCTGGCAGGAAAAGGTATTTCGCCCAACCCGGCCTCGCCTGGAAAATTGCTTTCTCTGTCCGGGATGCCTGTTATCCTGCGGATGCTCGGTGCATTAATAAAAAAGATAAGAAAACCACAGGAGAACCGCTGGATAAAAATTTAATCCTCAAACAAGCCAAATCCGCTCTGTGGCTTCTTTGCCATTTCGGAGGCGTTGGCGCCAAGTGCCGTAAGGGTTTTGGGTCTCTTAAGGATATCGAAGGCAGTTTAAAGGAATGCCAAAAAGAGGCGGAGAAGTTCCGCAAGCAATGTGGTGTCAAGGAACATGCGGAACGGGATGCGGAAAGCCCGGCGCTGGGCAAGAGGCTGGAAGCGGTTGAAGTCAACACAGGATGGGGAGACCCGTGGCAGGTTCTCGACTTGGTTGGATTCGCCGCCCAGTCGTTTGCGCAGGCTGAATTATCCGCATGTGCTCCTATCCAACATGGGAAGCATGGAAAGGACAAAGAAGCCTTGGGCCTTCCGCGCAAAATCCACGGGCCGCGGGATGATGGCCCTATTAAAAATAAATCCGGCGAGTATGTGCAAGATAAAGACTCCTGGGAGAAACCTGTTTGGCTTGGGGGAAAACATCCCAAGCGAGACAAAAAAACCGAGGAGAAAAATTTCCGCCATGCCGCGCCTGTCCACTACCACCTCGCCCGCAACGACGATGGCACTCTCACTGTCCGGGTCATCGCCTTTCCCTCACCCTGCCTTCCAGACTTGGATATGAGCACAAAGGTCCTGAACAGGCTACTAAAAACAGTTAAAACCTATTTGGAAACAAAGAAGAATCCTGAAAAAAGCGTGTTGTCTCCAATGTAAAACCTGAAGACTTCAAAAAATCCGAAGAATCTTCCATGGGTGTCAAGAAGATTCTCAAAAGGCTTGAATTGATCAAGCCCGGCAACACCCTGGAACTGGAGCGGATAATCGCGGCCCTCGACAATCTTGACGATGAAAAAGGCCAGGACAAAATCGCGCGGGCCATCAGGGACAAATTCCCGGCCAATACGTGGAGGACCTACCCTAAACGTTTCGATGTCGAAGCTTTCATCATAGAAAAGTAATTTTCTGCCTCCGAAAGGGAGGAAATAACGCCCGGCCCGAAAAGAGCTCGTTCCCACCGCCGGCGCTGGCGGCCTCCCCCGGCAGGAGGAAACCCTGTTCATCCCCTTGCGCAAGTCCATCGCCGCAGGGGACCGGGGCAAAATCGTCCTTTTGCCGTCCCGTGTCACCCTGGGTTTCGCCGAAAAACCCGCGGAAACCGTGCCGGACATTCCCGTCGCAATCCTGCCCCTGCCCGGGGAGGGCATGGAAAACGGCGCGGACGCCTGCTACGCCCATTTCCCGGACGTGTCCGCCACGTTAAAAATCCAAGGATTTGAGAACAATCACAATAAACCACACGGGAAAGGAACGAAGCCATGCCCGGGCAACGGTCAACTTCCGTGATTATGCCTGAAAACGACTTGGAGGCAAGAACCATGACGCATGGGAGCGTCGGGTCGCGGCCAATGACACGGGCAACGTGTTTGAACGTGCGCTCAAAGGGAGGATTTCCATGGAAGACTGGCGGCGGGCGCGGGAAGAGGACCTGGGCGGGATGGGCTGTTCCGAGGACGGGAAAAAGCGGTCCGAAAAGGATTACACAGGGAAAATAGGGTTTACAAATTTTACCCTGGTGTTCACCCGGCTTGGGAAAACCCTGCGCATCGCAGGGCTGCACGCGGAGGCGTGTCTGGAGAGGAAGGATTCAGGCGCCGCTCTTGACACAACCCGGCCAATGGCTTAGAGGTTTCACTTTCCAGGCATGGACGCGCCGGGCGCCGGTAAAAAAAACCCGGGAAAAGGCCGCCGCTTCCGCCCTTGGCTCCGCGCCCAAAAGCGCATCCCGGTTAGCCCGCGCGGAATGAAACGCCAGACCAACAACGCGGGCGGCTTTTTTCGCGCCTCCGCCCCAAACGCGCCTGTGGGCACTATTAAAGGACAGGGTTATTATGGACTACAAGGACACGCTCAACCTTCCCAAAACCAGCTTCCCCATGAAGGCCAACCTGTCCCGGCGGGAGCCGGAATTCCTCGACGCCTGGGAAAAGGCGGGCCTTTACCACCGGCTCCGGGAAACATCCAAGGGCAGGGAGCGCTTCATCCTCCACGACGGGCCCCCTTACGCCAACGGGCATATCCACATCGGCACCGCCCTGAATAAAATCCTGAAAGACATCATCGTCCGATCCCGGCAGATGGCGGGCTTTGACGCGGTGTATGTTCCGGGCTGGGACTGCCACGGCCTTCCCATCGAGCACAACGTGGACAAGGAGCTGGGGGACAAGAAGCTCAAAATGTCCCAGGTGGAAATCCGCCGGGAATGCCGAAAGTACGCGGAGAAATTCATTGATATTCAAAGGGCGGAGTTCAAGCGCCTGGGCGTGCTGGGCGAGTGGGAAGATCCGTATCTGACCATGGCGTATCCTTACGAGGCGGCCATTGTCAGGGAGTGCGGCAGGTTTGCTGAAAACGGCGCGCTTTTCCGGGGCAAAAAGCCCATCTACTGGTGCAACTCGTGCAAGACGGCGCTGGCCGAGGCGGAAATCGAATATTACGACGCCAAGTCGCCCTCCATTTACGTCAGGTTTCCCCTCATGGACGACGTGTCCGGGGCGCTGCCCCAGACCGCCGGAAAACGGGTTTCCGTTGTCATCTGGACCACCACTCCCTGGACCATCCCCGGGAACCTGGCTGTGGCCTTGCATCCGGACTTTGTGTACGCCGCGGTGGAGACCGGCGGGGGCGAGGCTCTTATTGTGGCCAAAGACCTGGTGAAAACCAGCATGGCCGCCATGGGCATCGAGGATTACGTGGTTTTGTGCGAATTCTCCGCGTCCGTGCTCGAGAAAAAGCGCTGCCGCCACCCGCTTTACAATCGGGAGTCCCTTATTGTGCCGGGCGCCCATGTCACCCTGGATGCGGGCACGGGCTGTGTACACACGGCCCCGGGGCTTGGCCCCGAGGACCACGAGGTAGGGCTTAAATACGGACTGGAAGCGTATTCGCCTGTGGACGGGCACGGGCGCTTTACCGCGGACGTGGAGTTCTTTGCAGGGCAAGAGGTGTTTTCGGCCAACAAGAACGTGGTGGCCAAACTTGCCGAGGCGGGAATGCTGGTCCGGGAAAAGTCGCTTACCCATTCCTATCCCCACTGCTGGCGGTGCAAGAAGGCTGTCATCTACCGCGCCACTCCCCAGTGGTTCATCTCCATGGACAAGACGGGCCTTAGAAAGCGCGCCCTTGAGGAGATTGACCGGGTGGTCTGGACGCCGCACTGGGGACGGGAGCGGATTTACGGGATGATCGCCAACCGTCCGGACTGGTGCGTGTCCCGCCAGCGCTCCTGGGGCGTGCCCATTGTGGCGTTTTACTGCGACGCCTGCGGGCATATTGTGCAGACTCCGGAGGTGGTGGGCCATGTGGCGGCGCAGGTGGAGAAAGAGGGCGTGGACGTGTGGTTCGCCAAGGACGCGGCGGCGCTCATGCCTCCGGGGTCCACGTGTCCCAAGTGCGGGGGCGCGGCCTTTACCAAGGAAACGGACATTTTGGACGTGTGGTTCGACTCGGGCGTGTCCCACGCCGCGGTGCTTGAGGCGCGTCCGTATCTTTCGTGGCCTGCGGACATGTATCTCGAAGGCAGCGACCAGCACCGTGGCTGGTTCCACAGCTCGCTGCTTTCAGCGGTGGGAACCCGGGGCCGCGCGCCGTATAAAGGAGTGCTCACCCACGGGTTCGTGGTGGACCAGGACGGGCGCAAGATGTCCAAGTCCCTGGGCAATGTCATCGCGCCCGAGGCGGTCATCAGGAAATTCGGCGCGGAGATTTTACGGCTTTGGGTCTCGGCGTCGGATTACCGGGACGATATCCGCATTTCCGACACCATTTTGCAGCAGCTTGTGGACGCGTACCGGCGGATTCGGAACACGTGGCGGTTCATTTTGGGGAACCTGGACGGCTTTGACCCGGCAGCGGACCAAGTGCCTTTGGCGGAGCTTCCGGAGCTTGACCGCTATATGCTGCACAAGCTCAACATCCTGATTGGCAGGGGAAGGAAGGCTTACGAGGCGTTCGAGTTCCACCTTCTGTACCATGATCTTCACAACTTTTGCTCGGTGGATTTGTCCGCGTTTTATCTGGATGTGCTAAAGGACAGGCTCTACACCCAGCCGCCCAAGAGCCTTGCCCGGAGGAGCGCGCAGACGGTGACGCATGAGGTTCTTCAGGCCACGGTGCGGCTCATGGCGCCGATTTTGGCGTTTACGGCGGAAGAGGCGTGGCGCGCGCTGCCGGAGACTCCGGGCAAGGAGGCGAGCGTCCACATGGCCGGATTTCCGGCGGAGCGGGAGGAGTGGAAGGACACGGAGCTGGCGGCGCGGTGGGAGAAAATCCGGAAAGCGCGGGGCGAGGTGACCAAGGCCATCGAGGAGGCGCGGGCGGCGAAAACCATCGGGCATCCTTTGGAGGCCGCGGTGGACCTGCACGTGGACGCGGACTGGGAGGCGGCGCTGCTCCCGTATGCGGACCAGCTTGCGGCGGTGTTTATAGTTTCCCGGGTCCGGGTGCTTCGGGACGCGGCTCCCGCAGGCGCCTGGAAAAGCGCCGCTGTTCCGGGGCTTGGCGTGGCTGTCACACCCGCGCCCGGGGAGAAGTGCGGACGGTGCTGGGGGCGGTGCGAGAGCGTGGGCACGGTGGACGGACATCCCGGGCTGTGCGCGCGGTGCCACGGGGCGCTTGTGGAGATGGGACTGTGACGGAGGCGGGCGCGGACATGACGGACACCGGAAACAGCGCCGCGGAACCGGCGGCAGGGGAGGGACCTGCGGCGGACCCGGGGGCGGAACGCCGGAAATGGGCGCGGCTGTTGCGGGTGTCCCTTCCCGTGCTTGTTCTGGACCAGATCGCCAAGGCGTGGATTCTATCCGCGGTGCCGCTGCACTCCGGAATCAGTGTGATTCCCGGTTTTTTTAACATTATGCATGTGCGCAACACCGGCGGGGCCTTCAGCATGTTCGCCCAGGCGCCCACAGCGGTGCGTCTGCTGCTCTTCGTGGGGATGACCCTGGCGGCGGTGGGCGTGCTTCTGTATATGTACTGGACAACCCCGGCGCGGGAGAAGTGGTTTCTTTCGGCCCTTGCCCTGGTGCTGGGGGGGGCGGCGGGCAATCTCGCGGACCGGCTGCGGTTTGGCAATGTGGTGGATTTTTTGGATTTTTACATTGGCAGCCTGCACTGGCCCGCGTTTAACGTGGCGGACAGCGCCGTGACCGTTGGGGTGTGCGTCCTTGCGGTATGCATGCTGAGGACAGGGCGGACGGGATGAGGCGCCCGGCCCTGCTTCGCCGCGGTTTTAAGTTATGCCGGTGAAAGATGGCCGCGCGCCTGCAAAAGGGGCCGCGGCCGGGTCCGTGTTATTGTCGGCCATGGGAGACACTCCCGCATTCCCCTTTTCCGCGAGGTTCCATGGAGATAATCACGACCCACAACAGCTCGGATTTTGACGCCCTTGCCTCGATGGCCGCTGCGGGGCTTCTGTATCCGGAAGCGGCCATGGTCCTTCCCGGCCGGGTCAACGCCAACGTGAAGGCTTTTCTCTCCATCCACAAAGACCTGTTTCCCTTTCTTGCCCCCAAGGATGTGGAGGCCGCCCGTGTCACCCGGCTTGTGGTGGTGGACACCAACCAGTGGGCGCGGCTCGACAAGCTCAAGGGGCTTGAGGAGAAGCAGGGGCTTGAGGTTCATGTCTGGGACCACCACATGGCTCCCGGGGACATGCGTCCCGTTCAAAGCGTCGAGGAGCCTGCCGGCGCCTGCGTGACGCTTCTTGTCCGTGAGCTTGAGAAGGCGGGCAAAGAAATCACACCCATCCAGGCGACGCTTTTCTTGGCGGGGATTTACGAGGACACGGGCAACCTCACGTTTCCCAACACGCGGTCGGAGGACGCCCGGGCCGTGGCCTTTCTTCTGTCCTCGGGGGCCGACCTTGCGGTGCTCCAGACCTTTTTAAGGCCCAGTTACGGGGCGCGGCAAAAGGATGTGCTCCACGACATGCTGAGCCAGGCGCGGCGCGCCAAGGTCAACGGCTTTTGGGTGAGCATCGCGGACGTGGAGATGGAGGGGCATGTCAACGGTCTTTCCCTGGTTGTCCACATGTACCGGGACATCCTCAACGTGGACGCGGCCTTTGGTATCTTCATGGATTCCGACAAGAACCGTTGCGTGGTGATTGCCCGGAGCGGGGTGGACTCTTTGGATGTGGGGGCTATGATGCGCACCATGGGAGGCGGCGGCCATCCGGCCGCAGGCTCCGCTTTGTTGAAGGGGGTGAAGACCGAGGGGGTCCGGGAATGGATTCTGGAGCTCATCCGGGACAACCAGCGTTCCATTGTGCATGTGGGGGATCTTATGTCCTTTCCTGTGGAGGTGGTCACAGAAAGCTCACTTATGGAAGAGGCGTGGCAGGTGCTCGACACGAAGAAATACTCGGGCATGCCGGTGGTGGACGCATGCGGGAATCCCGTTGGGGTTATATCGCGCCGGGACTTTCAGCGCATGCGGAAAGAATCCCAGATGAAGTCTCCGGTAAAGGCATTTATGTCGGATAAAATTATTGTGGTGTCTCCGGACATGGGAGTGCCGGAGGCGTCCCGGCTCATGGTGAAGCATGATATCGGGCGGCTTCCTGTTATGGAGGACGGGAAGATAATCGGCATTTTCACCCGGTCGGACGCGATGCTGTATTATTATGATGTGTTGCCGGAGTAGGCGGGGGGAAAAGGGCGGGGGTGAGATTCTATGTCCTGATTATCGAGGTAATTGCAAAACTTCCGATTCGGGCGTATGTCCTCTACAACGACATGTTGTGGAGGATCATATGCCCGAAGCACAAATGAGGTGTCTATGTACGGCAGAATACCGGACA
>JAGVGH010000235.1 GCA_020057225.1 Desulfobacterales bacterium
CACCCAACAATTATAGCATTATTCCAAGATGTTGGGTGAACCTGCCCTTCGGGCGGAACCATCCGGCCTACATCAAATTTGTCGTTTCTAAGAGTTTTGCAATTACCTCTATAAAATGGGTATTTCTCCTCATAGCAGCCGCGTGGCGGCAAGGTTTTTAAGCTAGCCTGGGGTTTCAACCCCAGGACCATGGCTCAGACATTATCTACTCAAAAAGCGCGGATAATCCAGACATAGAATCTAACCAGGAATCCAAAAGACCGGCATTGAAAAGACCACGCTTTATATCAATATGAATAGAACGCGCTTGTTTCCAACACCCGAAAACACCGGAATTTCCAGTCCCATGCCGCCCTGCGCCCGACAGCGCCCGCGTCACCAACACACCGGCCTGCCGCGCATTCCTGGCAATCATTAGTATCCCTGAGTAAATTAATTATGCTTTCAGAGGGTTGAAAAGCGTCCGCGCCCCCCGCCCACAGGCCGCCCCTCAAAGGGCGGACCCGGCGGCGAAACCAAGGAGCGCACAGGAGTCACCGGCAGGAAAAAACACGGTAGGCCCCTGGCAGGAAAAGGGCCCCCACAGGAAAAACGCAATCCCACGCGGAACAGCCAAAAGGACGGAAAAACCCGCCGGGCGCCTTAAGGGTTCCGCTCAAGCTCTTCGGGCATGTCCCTGTAAAGGGCGTCAAAAACCTCCGCCGCCCTTGTCAAAATCTCCCCGTTGTCCGGGGCTTTCCCCATCACGTCCATGATGCGTATCTGGATTTCCGCGCTCTTTTTGTACACCTTCTTTTCCCAGACATTGATTTCAATATCATGCACCAAACGCCCCATCAGGGCCACTTTGGGGTCTTTCACATTAAAATGCGCGGCAAGCGCCTCGAACGTGGACTGCATGGGGCCCCGCTTGTACGGGGCATACGGCGTGTCGAACTGGACGCCTTTATCAATCTCTTGATTTCTTGGAAAAACAAGCACCTCCGCGCCTGGGGCGATGTGGCGCCGGATGAGCCATACAGAGGCCAGCTTATCCACCTCAAAATCGTCCCAGGTCGAAAAAACCTGTTTTTCCCCGGCTTGGAGTACGGCTGCCAATACTAATACCACAAGCAATAGTATGGCTGTCAATCGGATTTTCATCGCGCATCCCGTCCAAAAGCGGAAAGAATTTCTTGCTTGGTCAAAACCCGCGCGGCCTCCGCGTCCCATTCCGCCACAATCCTTCCCTGCCGCATGACCGCTATTCCTCCTCCTGTGGCCAAGGCGTCCTCCACCGTGTGGGTCACGTGAAGGATTGTCACCCCCCCGCTTTCGCGCAGCCCGCGCACAAGCCCGGAAAGCCCGATGCGGAGCGGCTCGTCCAGGCTGCTGAAAGGCTCGTCCAACAGGAGGAGGCGGGAACCGGAGGCAAGCGCCCGGGCAATGGCAAGGCGCTGCCTCTCTCCGCCGGAAAGCGCCGCCGGGCGCCGGTTTTCAAGCCCTGTCAGGCGTACCGCGGTGAAAAGCCCCTGTATCCGCTCTTCCCGCGCGGCGCGGTCCTTGACTTTCCTCCCAAGCGCAAAGACAAGGTGCTGGCGCGCGGTCATGTGGGGCCAGAGCGCCAGGGACTGAAACACCATTCCGGCATTCCGGCTCTCCGGCGGAACCCATTGCCCGTTTCCCGACACAAGCCTGCCGTTAAGCCTCACCGTCCCCGCCACAGGCCGGACAAGGCCCGCCACAGCTCTTAAAACCGTGGTTTTCCCGGCTCCCGAGCTTCCCAAAAGGGCGCAGGCCCCTCCTTCGGGAACCCGAAGGCTGACCCCTCCGAGGACAGCGTGTTTTCCGTGCGTCACCACAAGCCCTTCTGTCTCAATCACTCTCCGCCTCCGGAAGGAAACGCCGGGCCAGGGGCCAGAGCGCCAGGGGCGCCGCGGCGGATGCCAGCAGGAGGAGCGAAAGCGCGGCCACCGCGTCCTTGGCTCCGTAGTGCATGTAGTTGTAAATGGCGATCGGCGCGGTTTCAGAGCCGGGCGGAACCAGAAGCAGCGCGATGCCCAGGTTTGCGAGGCAGAGCGCGTAGGCCGCGTAGAAGCCCGAGAAGATGCCGGGCGCGGCAAGCGGCAGGACAATCCTTATAAAGACAGCCGCCCCTCCCCTGCCCGCGAGAAGCCCCGCCTCCTCAAGCTCCCTGTCCACCTTTTTAATCCTTGCGGCTATAATCCGGATAATAAACGGGCCGATTCCAGATAAAAAAGCCAGCACCACCGCCGCATGGGAAGTATATACGAAGTCCAGACACTTGCGGTTGTAAACGAGAATGGAGGCGATGCCAAGGGCCACGCCCGGCACTCCCAGGGGGATTTGCGTGGAAAAATCCGTCAGGGTTTTCAAGGGGCCTTTTCCCCGCTCCAGATAAAAGGCCACCGCCAGGGCGCATACGGTTATCACCGTGGCCGCGGCCAAGGCCAGCCCAACGCTGTTCCACAGGGCGCGTCCGCCTGTGTCCAGCACTTTGGCCCAGACCGCGGGGCCGCCGGAGGCGGCGGACAGGGCGGCAAGCGGGAAGAAAAGCCCCAGGAGCAAGGGAAGCGCGCAGCAGAAAACAGCCAGGGCCCGGAACCTGCCCAGAAAATACAAAGGCGCGTCCCCCCGTGAGTCCAGCCCGGCGTAAGACTTGTTCCGCATGAGCGCGGCCTGGACGGCCAGGAGAAGCATGCCTGACACAACCAGGGGAAGGGTAAGAAGGGCCGCGTCGCCTTCGTTGTAGTACGCGCTGAAATGGATGAATATCTCAAGCGGATAGACTCTGACGCGCAGGATGTCGGCCACCTCGAAGTTGACCATGGTGAAAAGGAAAACGAGAATGGAGGAGCAGGCGAGCTGGGGGAAGACCAGAGGCAGGGTGACCCTGAAAAACGAGGCGCGGCCGCCCCTGGCGAGAAGAGCGGATTCCTCCGTTTCCCGGGGCAGGCCCTCGAGCCCTGCCAGAACGATGAGGGTGACAAAAGGGCTGTAGGCGAAAGCGAAGACCAGCATTCCGCCGGGCAGGGAATGGACGGAAAGGGCGCCCTGGGGAAAGAGGGAGGCCAGGCCGGGAATTCCGCCGCCAAGGCAGTCTGTCCAGACAATGGCGTGGATAAAGGGCGGGATGAGAAGAGGCAGAGGGAACAGCCTTCGGAAGAAACGTTTTGCGGGCAGGTCCGAGCGCGCCGCCAAAAACGCGGGGGGCGCTCCCAGCAGAACGGCAAAAAGCGCGGCGCCGCCGGAGAGCAGAAGGGTGTTGGCAAGAAGGCCCGTCTGGCGGGAGGCGGGGACAAGGAGCCTCAGCCGGGCAAGGGGCGCCGCGCCCTCCGTGCCTGTCACGGCTCCCGCGACAAGCGCCAGCATGGGCAGCAGCATGAGAAGGGCCGAAAACCACGCGGCCCATGGAAGTTTGCGCGCGGGCATGGGCTACCTGGATTGGGTTTCGCGCCGCGCCGGCGGACACGCCTGCCGGTTCCGCGCCCGGAGTCTGCCGCGGAGGCGCGGTTTGATCCCCGGCGCGGTCTATGTGAAAGGGTTGGCTTCCGCGGACCCTCTGCCTGTCATGCGCGCCAGCGCCGCGAGGAAAATCGCCTCCCAGTCTTCGGAATCGCAGACAAGGACGCCGGATTTGCCGCCGAACCGGTACTCCTTGCAGTTATCAAACAATTCCGGAAGGTTGAGCGCAAGGTCGTCCATCATCCGCTCCGCCTCCTCCCGGGATCCCACAGCGGCCCGCATGCCATCCTCCACAGCGATGCGTCCGTCATGGGTGAAGCGGACATCCTCCTCGTCCATCCTGACAGTCACATCGTTGTCCCGCATGGATTTCCTCCCCCGCCAGGTTCGCCGCGCGTTTTTTACCGTTGCGTTAGGACGGTGCTCTTGGGCTGTCCACCGGTTAGGCAAAAACCGCGCCATGCCGCTGCGGGCCCGTGTCTATCCCTGGCAAAACCGGCTGTACACCTTGCGGAATCCCGGCATGGCCCGGCGGATGGTGTCCGGGGACACGCAGAAGGCGATGCGGAAATGCCCCGGCCCTCCAAAGCCTGTGCCCGGCACCGTGAGGATCCGCTCATTCCTGAGCGCGGCCACAAAGGCCACGTCGTCCGGCACAGGGGATTTGGGAAAAAGGTAAAACGCGCCCTTGGGCTTGGTAAAGGAATAGCCGATTTCGGCAAGCCCCTGGCACAACAGCTCCCGGTTTTCCGTGTATGGGGAAATGTCCACATGGACACCCTGAAGACGCGCCGCGACACGCTGCATGAAGGACGGGGCGTTGACAAACCCGAGAATCCGGTTGGCAAGGGTCATGCCGGCAAGAAGCGCGCCCTTGCCCTCGGCTTCCGGATGGACCGCGGCAAAGCCCAGGCGCTCGCCGGGGATGCTCAGGTCTTTGGAATAGCTGGTGGCCACAAGGCTCTCCCGGCAGCAGGAAAAGAGACTGGGAACCTCGGCCCCCTCATACACGATTTTCCGGTACGGCTCGTCCGAGACCAGATAGATGGTCTTGCCGAACTCCCGGCTCTTTTTCTCCAGAAGAACGCCCAGCGCCGCAAGACTTTCCCTGGAATAAACCTGCCCGGTGGGGTTGTTGGGGGTGTTGATCAGGACAATTTTAACCCGTTGATCAATGGCCGCCTCCAGGGCAGGGAGGTCGAGGGAGAAATCCTCCAGGGTCGGAACCGTCCGGAGGACGCCGCCATGGTTTTCCGCGTAAAACCCGTACTCGACAAAGTAGGGCGCCGGACAAAGCACCGCGTCCCCAGGGTCCAGCAGCGCCTTGAAAATGACGTTCAAGGCCCCCGCCGCCCCCGTGGTCATGAGCACCTCGTTTTCCGTCACGGCCGCTCCCTGCTCCCGCGCCAGATAGGCGGCCACCGCGCGGCGCGTTTCCAAATGCCCCGCGTTGGGCATGTAGGCGTGGGCGCCCGGCCCGCTTTCCCTGGCGACGGCCAAAAGCGCCTCCTTGAATTCCACGGGCGGGTCAAGGTTGGGATTGCCAAGGGAAAAGTCATACACTTGGTCGGCGCCGAACTCCGCCTTGAGACGCGCGCCTTCCTCGAACATTTTGCGGATCCAGGAGGATTTTTCCAGACTCTGCTCAATATGCTTCGCCAATGCCATGTCCTGTTCCCCCTCGCGAAGAAAGACTGTTTAGCGAGGTAATTGCAAAACTCTTAGAAACGACAAATTTGATGTAGGCTGGATGGTTCCGCCCGAAGGGCATTTTCATCCAACACATAGAAATCATTTTAGAA
>JAGVGH010000121.1 GCA_020057225.1 Desulfobacterales bacterium
CCAATCGCAAATTCCGCGCGCCCAAACCTCTTATTGTCCGCTTTCCCGCAATACGGCATAAGATCATGCCGGCGCCCCGCCGTGTCGGAACGCAGACGCACAGTTTCCGCTCCACGCGGAAGGCGCTCAAGACCCTCCACGCAGTCTCCCCCGGCCAGGCGATAGGTTTGTGTTCGTCAAAACCATCCTGTCTGCTTGTTTCCACAAGCACAACGGGTTTTTTCCTTTTTTTTGCCGGGGGATTCACGGAACCGCCGCGCAAAAGGGCGGCCCGCGAAACAGAACCATCGCGGACCGCCCTCCGTCTCCGCCGCGCAACACACCAATTGGCCGGCGAAACCTACTTGGCCTCCCCGGCGCCGGGCACATACAGCGTGTATGCGTCCTCCGGCGCCCTGGTCTCCCCGGTCTCCACATGAATCGCCAAAAGAAGGCTCTCCAAAGAGTCCCGGGACACCTGAAGACTGTACACCAATGCCTCCCGAAGGCTCGCCCCAAGGCTCATCAGCTCCGCAATCATCAAACTGTGCCGGATGGAAACACTGATCTCCATCTCCCGGTTGCCCCGTATCCGGTTCACCATCCGCAAAATCGAACCCGCCAGGTCCGGGTCAATGCCGGTTTTCCGCACCAGCACCTCCCGTTCCACCTCCTCGGGCAGATATTCCAAATGAATCCGGTAAAACCGGTCCTTGAGCGCCGCGTCCAGATTCTCGGTGCCCGTGAACTCGTCCCCCTCGTTCATCGTTGCGAAAAATATCACCCCGGGCGCCACTTGAACAAAACCCAGCTCGTCAATCCAGATGCTCCTGTCCTCGGAAAGCACCGAAAACAGCTCGTTCAAAGCGTGGGGCGTCTCGGAGCGGTTGATTTCCTCAAGGTGGATGACGCAGCCCGGCGTCTGAATGGCCTTGGGAAACAGGAACTCCTGGTAAAACGTCTCGCCGGAGCGCAGGCGCTGCTGGCCGAAAAGCTGGCCGGACTCGAGCAACAGGCCAATCTGAAACGTGGCCAGGGGTCGGTTGTGAATACTGGCGAACTGGCGGACCAGGGTGGATTTTCCGCAGCCCTGGTTGCCGGTGATGAGGATGTTCACCGGATGGCGGGAGGCCATTTTGTGAAAGCGTTCGAGATTGTCCCGGTCTTCCCCCCGTATAAAATAATGGGGGTCCAGGCCAGGCACCCGGAGGTGGGTTCGCGCGTCGTCCATGGGGTTTCTCCCTTTAAGAGACGGTCCGCGCCGGCGGGGAACAAGGTGGGCTTAGTAAACCACGTTTCAGGTTGGAAATCAACGGCCATGCGGTTTCGCGTCCTTGAACCATTGCCGCCCCCGTTTCTTTTTCAGCGACTCCCGCGTTGACAAAATTTTGTCAACAAGGTATTCTTCCATATCGAGGTAATTGCAAAACTCTTAGAAACGACAAATTTGATGTAGGCCGGAGGGTTCCGCCCGAAGGGCAGGTTCATCCAACACATAGAAATCATTTTAGAAATGTTGGGTGAGCCCGGGCCTTGCGGCCCGGAACCACCCAACCTACGCCTCATTTTGCAATTACCTCTATCCTTAAAAATTTCCAGGGGCTACCCCCATGGAGCATCGGCATGACCATAACAGCAAGAGTTCCGGGTTCTCTCAAAGCATGGCTGGACGGCGCCTGCGAGGCGGACTGCCAGGGCCGCACTGTGGGCGAGTGCCTCGCCGACCTCTCGCGCCTTCACCCGCGACTCCAGGGCCGTGTGCTGGACGAGGAGCGGGGCATGCCCAAGGTTCTTGTGTTCTTAAACGGCGACAACGTGATGGGAATGGGCGGGCTTGACACCCCGGTAAACGACGGGGACGAGATCGCGCTTATTCCCCTTGCCGCCGGAGGCTGACCTCCAACTCCCGCGCGAGGACGCCCCATGATTTACGACAGTCCCGGTTCCCATTTCATCTTCATCTACCACCCTTCCGTGTTCGACGGACAGTCCTACACTGTCTTCCAAGGCAAACGCCTCACCAACGGCGAGGTTCTCGCGTACTGGGGCAAATGGATTATCCTGGGAGAGCGCCCCTGGATCGACGCCCTTGCCCGCGCGCTGGACCCCCACGTGGAAGCGCGGCGGATTCCCTGCGTGAAATACGACCGGGAGCCTTCCAAAAACCTGGGGGTCGAGGAATGCGTGATGATGGTGTACTGCGACCGCCGGGAGCGGGACGCGGTGTGGGAGATTCTCGCGGCCAACGGGGCGCGGATGAAGGCATGGGTCACGGAGCGGGAGACCATGGAGCTTTGGAGGCCGGGTTCTCCCCTTTTGGAACGCTGGATGGACTCCCGGGGATTTGACGAAACCCTGCGCGAAGCTGTGCGGGCGGACGCCAAGGCGCGGCTGGGGCGGGTGTTTGAATATCCGGACGAGGAGTTTTCCCCTTGGGAGCAGTAAGCCCCCGCGAGGCCCGGATGGTCAGGGTGCAGGGAGAGGAGGTTTTGACCGCTTCTCTCACGCAGTTGCGAAGCCGGGCGCGGGAGACGGGAAAAACCGTCCGGGAGACCGCTGTGGGCTCCTTGAACCTTGGCGTGTGGCCGGTGTCGCTTTCGCGGAACGCCCCGCTCTTCACCGCTCCAGAGCAGGCCCGGCTTCTCTCCGCCCGGGCCGCTGTGGCGGGCTGCGGCGGGCTGGGAGGCTTTCTCGCCTCCCTGCTGGCAAGGGCGGGGGTGGGAGCGCTTACGCTGGTGGACGGCGATGTGTTTGACGAGGGAAACCTGAACCGGCAGGCTTTTTGCTTTAGGGATTCCCTAGGGCGCGAAAAAGCCCTGGAGGCGGCCAGGGCCTGCCAGGCTGTCCATCCTTTTACCGAGGCCGCCGCTGTCAGGACGGTCTTGACACCGGACAACGCCCTTGACGTTCTCAAAGGCGCGGACATCGTTCTGGACGGGCTTGACAGCGTTCCCGCCCGGTTTGCCGTCCACCGGGCGGCCAGGGAACTCGGGGCGCCCTTTATCCATGGCGCTGTCCTGGGATGGTCCGGCCAGACAGCCACGTTTCTGCCCGGCTCCTCCATCGGTCTGGACGCGGTTTATCCTGTCCCGGAGGACGCCCCGGACCCTCCCGGCGTGCTGGCCCCCGCCGTGGCTGTGGTGGCCGCCCTGCAGTGCCAGGAGGCCCTCCGGATACTGGCCGGGCGCCCGGCGGCCAATGCGGACAGGCTCGTGTTCTTTGACGGCGAAAGCCATACCCTGCACAGGATGGAGCTTGCGCCCGCCGGCGCGCGCTCGTGACATGCCTTGCCCGGCGCGGATATCCGCGCGAGGAGGAGCGATGTTTCCGGAAAAGGATGAGGCGCGGTATGAGGATGGCGAGCTGATATTCGGGGAAGGCGCGCTCAACACCGGAATGTTCCGGATCAAATCAGGCGCTGTGGTTCTCTCCAAGCTGGCCGGAGGAAGAATCCTCACCCTGGAAGTCCTGCGGGCCGGGGATGTTTTCGGGGAAATCAATCTCCTGCCCGGGGAACCCCAGCCGGTGAGCGCCCGGGCGATTGGAAAAACCGTCCTCGCGGTTCTGGATCCCAAGGCCATGGAGGCCCGCTTTCTGGGCCTTGCCCAGGAAATGCGCGATCTCTTTGCCTGTCTGGTGGGCAGGCTGCGGAAAATGACGGAAATCGCGGCAGGGGCGAACCTCCTGCGCCGGGAGCCCCGGGTCTCCAAAGCATGGTTTTTGTGTTACGACCATCCCCAAGGCAAAGCGGACGCGGAAACCCACGACGCATCAAGCGATGGGATATTCATTAAAACACCCACGCCTTTGGACCGGGGCGAACGGTTTTTGCTCAAGCTTCAGCTTCCGGGGCTGGACGATCCGTTGGAGATTGAAAGCGAGGTGGCCTGGACCCGGCGCTGGACAGAGAACACGAAAAATTTTCCCCAGGGCATGGGGGTAAAATTTGTCAATCTTCCGGAGACCGCGCGGCACGCCCTTAAAAAGGCGCTGTGGGAGGACTGATACCAAGCTGAAAGATATCGTTGAATTTCCCTTTCCCCCCCGGGAGAGGGCCGGGGTGAGGGCATACCTTGTCTGATTGCACCTTGGTATGAGGCGCATTGCCTTTGGGCGGGCCTCACGCCCCTGCCATTTTACGGACTGAAAAGACCAAAAGACCGAGAAGGGCGCGTACAGGCCGGAAGCACCAGTTTACCAGCGCGTTGACATGCCCCATGCCTTCCCCCAGCCAGCCGAGAACAGGATCCGCGAGCAGGCGCAGCAGCCTGAAATGGGCGTAGGCAAGACACAGGAGAAGCGTCAGGGCGGAAATGAGGAACTTGTCCATGGCCTCGGTTTTTATCCCGTAAAACTCGTGCAGTAAAAGCTCCGCGCCGATGTTGAGCACGACAATATAGGCGGCGGCCTCGAGAATGGGCTCGCGCCTGATGAACAGGGTAAAAATGGATGCGGCAAAGCGCATGGTGACAATGCCGAGCGCGACCCCCAGCATCACCACCCAGAGTTTCTGGGAAAGAGCCACCGCGGCGACCACGTTGTCGAGGCTGAAGGCCAGATCCGCCAGTTCCACGTTGACGACAACCATCCAGAAGGACACGCGGCTCTTTGTGTTTCCCGTGTCCTCTTCCCCTCTGTTTCCGCAGGCATCCTTGTGCCGGGCTGACAGATGGCTGAAGGCCAGCTTGACCAGGTAGGCCGCCCCGATGATTTTGAGAATGGGGTTGGCGATGACCCAGGCCGCGATGAAGAGCATAAGGCCCCTGCCCAAATAAGCCCCCAGCAAACCCACCTTGAGCGCCGCGGCCCGCTGCATCCCAAGATAGCGCGCGGTGAAGTTGTCCAGGGGGGCGAGCAGGCGGGGGTAGGGCACCGGCTTGTCTCCGGGCAGCACTGCCACCATGGCCCCGAGAACCACCGCGTTGTCAATGGAAAGAATGCCTTCGAGAAAGACAAGCTGGACGACGGTTGTGACAATCTCGACAGCCTGGGCGGTGCCCCATGAAAAATGCATGAGTGGCTCTTTTCCCGTTTGCGCCGCCCTTTCCCGGGCAGGGGCGGCGCGGACTGGTGATACCAAAATGCAATCAGGCACATCCGAAAAGCAATGCCCTCACCCCGACCCTCTCCCAGAGGGAGAGGGAGATTTATAGCGTTGTCAGAATAACTTTCCGATTGGCTTGACCGTTCTGCCAAATGTCCGGGATTCCAGACATCCCGGCTTCAAACAAACCGGTCGGAAACAGGGCATCCCCCGTCTCCGCCCGGACTTGGCCCGTCTGTTCAAAACCTTCCGCAGGCTTAGAACGTCTGGCCCATGGTGAACTCCCATTTGCCCTCGTTGGTCTCCCAGGGCTCTTTGTCGAGCACGAACCCGTATTCCAGACGGATGGGACCCACCGGCGAGAACCAGCGCAGGCCGCCGCCCGCGCTTTCCCGGAACTCGTCGAGCCGCGCGTCCTCTCCGTTGTTCCAGGACGCGCCCGTGTCAAAGAAGCCCACGCCCATGAGTCCGGCCTGTTTGATAAGGGGGAAGATGAACTCGAAGTTGGCGAGAAGGTACTTGTTGCCGCCTATCTCCGCGCCGTTTTTATCCACCGGGCTCAGGTCGTGCCAGTCAAATCCCCGGAGGGAGCCTATGCCGCCCAGGTAAAAACGCTCGTAGATGGGGAGAACGCCGCCGGAATTTTCCCGCACCCAGCCGCCCTCGCCCCTGGCGTGGAATACTGTGCCCCGGAAGAGCGGGAAATACCAGCCGCTTTCCGCCGTGACCTTTGAAAAAGCGATGTCGCCGCCAAAAGGATTTCCCGCGTTTTCAAAATTCACGGAATGCATGGAACCGGAGGAGGGGTTGAACGCGCGGTTGCGGGAATCGTACACCACGGCGGCGGCGGCCTTGCTGGTGGTGTTTTCCCCTTCCAGGTCTTTCACCGCGTTGGCCGCGTAGCTTTGGACGTTGTTGATGTCCACGATTTCGTAAAGGTAGCTTATGTGGAGCTTGGTGTAGTCCATGAGGAACGCGAGGGGATAGGCGAAGCGGATTCTGCCGCCCACGCTGTGTTTTTCGTAGGAGTCGTAGTCCTTGTTCCAGTTGTAGGCGTCCAGTCCGAGCAGGAGCTTTGAGTCCATGAGGTACGGCTCGGTGAAGCCCAGGCTGTAGCGGGTGGTGCTGCCGCCCGCCTGGGCCTTGAGGTCAAGGGACTGGCCCCGGCCAAACAGGTTCCTTTGGGAAATAGAGCCAACGGCGAACGCGTTGTCAATATTGGAGTAGCCGCCGCCAAACGTGAAGGCGCCGGTGGGTTTTTCCGTGACATTCAGCCGGAGCGCCATCTTGTCCGGCACGCTGCCGTCCTCGTTTTCCGTTTTAACATCCTCGAAAAAGTCGAGCCTCTGCAGGTTGGCCACGCCCCGTTTGATGCCATGGCCGGAAAAAAGTCCCTGCTCCTCGACCGGGAGCTGTCTGCGGATGACTTTGTCCCTGGTCTTTGTGTTGCCCTCGATGATGATTCTCTCAAAATAGACAAGGGGCCCTTTGGTGATGGTGTAGGTGGGATTCACCACAAGGGTCTTTTCATCCTTGTCAATCCTGGGCACAACCTCGGCGTGCGCATAGCCCAAATCCGTGTACATGTCGGAGAGGTACAACAGGTCGGTCCGGACCACCTCGCGGTTGAAATGGTCCTCTTTCCCGATTTTAAGTTTGCTAAGAATATCCCCCTTGGGATACACCAGATCTCCGGCAACATCCACCTTGCCCACCCGGTATCGGGGCCCCTCCATTATCTTGAAGGTGATATGGATGGCGTCCTCCTTATACTCCACATCCGGCTCCGCCACCTTGGCGTCAATGTAGCCGTTGTTCTGGTAAAACGCCCCCAGCCGGGCCACATCCTGCTCAAGGTCTTCCCGGTTCAGGCTGCCCGACGAGGTTATCCAGGAGAGAAACCCCTTTTCGGATGTCTTGATGATGCCCTTGAGTTTCTTGGCGGGAAAGTCGCTGTTGCCCTCAAACTTTATTTCCCGGATGTGCTGCTTTTTTCCCTCTTCGATGGTGAACGCGAGATCCGCTATGTTCTGGTCTTTTTCAGTAACCTTGGACTTCACCAGCACGCCGTAGTAATTTTTTTCCTTGTAGAGGTCCTCGATCCTGCGGACGCTTTCCTCCAGCTTAAGCTGGTTCAGGATGGATCCCCGTGTTATCTCCACGGCTTCCATGATGTCCTCGGTGCCGATGGCGTCGTTTCCGGTCACGGTGATTTCTCCCACCGTGGGTTTTTCCACAAGGCGGAACGTTATCTTGCGGCCTCCGGCAACTTCCTCGGCCTCCGCGGTCACGTCGTCGAAATACCCCATGCCAAAGATGCTCTTGATGTCCCGGGAAATGGCCGGGGCGGAAAACACGTCGCCCGCCTTGGTTTTCACCTGACCCAGGATGGCGTCCTTTTCGATTCTGCGGTTGCCGCTGATGACAATTTCCCTGACGGTCTTTTTGCCCATGATTTTGGCGAGGATGCCTTCGGAAAGCCCGGATATTTCAGGAGTAAGGCTTTGAATCCCCCCGCCCTCGCGGAAAAACACATCCACAGGCGAGGCCACACTCACGGGCAGGACTTTGGCGTCCAGGCTGAAGCGCGTCCCGATTTTCGAAAAGCTTCCCCAGACCAGGTAATCCAGACCCTGGGCCGCCGCCATGTCCCGCAGCTCATTTTCCGGAACCTGGGCAGGATCCCTGCCCTGGATCAAATCCCCTTGCGCCACAGAGGCCGCCGCGCCTTCCTCCCCAAGCCTTTTAACGATTTGTCCGGGAATTTCCAGCCGCAGATACCCAAGGTCTTCGCCCGCGTTCACCGTAAAGGGCAAGACCGCGACCTTCACCTCTTCCGCCGCGCCGGCCGCCGCGCCCGCCAAAAGAAGGCAGACGGCCAAACCTAAGACCAGTTTCCCTTGCCGCTTCGCCATGTTCACCTCGCCAGTCCCAGGGGACGCTCCGGTTAAAGCCCGCCCGCGTCTGCGGGGGACCCTTATATACACCGTCCAAAGTGTTTTTCGTACATACACGGACTCAGGGAGAACCGCAAGGCCAATGCCCGGGAAACCGGTTTTTTGGGCGGGGAGTTTTTTCATTCGGATCATGGAAACCGCCGGGAAGGGCGCCCGGTCCATCCTGTCTTTTCCGCCCTGCTCACGGGAACCGCGGGAAATGGCCCCGTCTTGTTGTTTTCCCTCCTGATTTGGGATAGATGTCTGCCAAAGCGGCGGTTTCCGCCCTCCTTGCAAAAACCTCACACAATCTGAACACGCCGCGCATACTGGAAGGATGTATTGAAAAGGAGACGTATGGGACCACGGCCCGACTCCCGGGTTTTTTACGGATGGTGGCTTGTCGCCGTCTGTTTTTTCGCAAACCTCATTGCCACAGGCACGCATTTTTATGTTATCAACGTGTTCATGGACCCTCTGTGCCAGGCGCGGGGGTGGACACGGTCGGAGATCAACGGCGCCCTCACCGCAGGCATTACCCTGGGGGTTCTTGCCCAGTTTGTTCACGGCACCGTGGTCATGCGCGTGGGATCCCGCCTGTACATGGGCATGGGCGCGGTCATCTCCTCCCTCGTCTTCACAGCCCTTGGCCGGGCGCGCTCGATGGGAGCCTTTTACGCGCTCTTCATGCTTCTCTTTTTCTTCAACGGGGCGTTTGGAAGCATCGTGACCAACACCATCGTCAACAACTGGTTCTCGAAAAAAAAGGGCCGCGCCCTGGGCATCGCCACCATGGGCATCTCCCTGGCCGGGATGGTGCTTCCCCTGGCCGCCCAGACCATGCTGGCCGCCTTTGGACTCGAAGGCGCCTTCTTGGGCCTTGGGATTGTGATTTTCATGGCCGCGCCGGTGTGCTGGATTTTCATACGGAATTACCCGGAAACCTACGGGCTTTTTCCGGACGGCGCCAGGGAAAAGGAAATCCGGCTGGTGGCCACAGGCGGGCGGGGAGACACCGCCCCGGCCAAAGCCTGGACGCCCCTGCCCGCCCCGGAGTGGACCTTCCTGGCCCTTGTCCGCTCCCCGGCCTTCTGGCTCGTGGCCGCCGCCTTCACCGCTTCCACGGCAGGGGTTGTGGGCGTGATGAGCCAAATCGTGCCCAGGTTCGTTGACCTTGGGTTCCAAAAGGAAACCGCGGTGGGATTCCTTTCCATGGCCGCGCTGGCCGGGGCCGCTGGAAAATTCGGATGGGGAGCCGTGTGCGACCTCTGGGATTCCCGGCGGGTGGCCGCCGCGCTCATGGTGGTGAACGCCCTGGGACTCGCGCTCGGCCTTTTCGGCTCGGGAATGGCGGGCGCCGTCGGCTTCAGCCTGCTCTACGGCTTCGCCATGGGCGGCGTCCTCTCGACCCTTCCCATGGTGGTCGCGGACCTCTTTGGCAGGGCCGCCTTCACATCGGTTCTCCGCGCGATCTCGCTTCTTATGGCCTTCCAGGGCACGGGCTACGCGGTCATGGGAAAAAGCAACGCCCTTACCGGCGCCTATGACGCGGCCTACGCCGTGTTCATCGCGCTCAATCTGTTGGCCGCCGTCCTTTTGATTCTTTGCAAACGACCCGCGCCCGGAACCCGGGACCGCGCTTAAACCGGCGGTCTTTTCGTGGAAACCCGCGGGGAAACAAGGCACACATGGGAAAAGAAACGATTCTGGTAGTGGATGACGAGGCGGATATTCTCGAACTCGTCCGGTACAATCTCGGCAAAGAAGGCTTCCAGGTGGTTCTGGCCGCCAGCGGGGAAGAGGCCCTCAAATCCGCCCGGAGCCAGCCGCCGGACCTGGTGGTTTTGGACCTCATGCTCCCGGGCGTCAGCGGCATGGATGTGGCCCGTTTGCTCAAGCAGGATCCCAAAACCGCCAAGATCCCGGTCCTCATGCTCACGGCCAAAGGTGAAGAGGCGGACGTGGTGGCCGGACTTGAAATCGGCGCCGATGATTACGTCACCAAGCCCTTTTCCCCCAAAGTCCTTGTCGCCAGGGTCCGGGCCGTGCTCCGGAGAAACAGCCAGGAAGAGGCGAGCGAAACCGCGGCTCTGCGGATTCACCAATTGTCCATTCATCCGGGACGCCATGAGGTCGCCCTGGACGGGGCGCGCCTGGAACTCACCTCCACGGAATTCCGGCTGCTTCACTTTTTGGCCAGAAGGCCCGGATGGGTCTTCACCCGCTCCCAAATCGTGGACGCCGTGCGGGGCGAGGATTATCCTGTGACCGAACGCGCGGTGGACGTGCAGGTCGCGGGTCTCCGGAAGAAACTCGGAGATTTCCAGGATTACATCGAAACCGTCCGGGGAGTCGGCTACCGGTTCAAGGAATAACCTTGTCGCCCTTACACGGGGCCGCCCGGCGGGGAACGCGGAATGAAGCCCAACAGGCGGTTTGCAACCCAGCTTTTTCCCACGTATCTGCTTGTTACGCTGCTTCCCCTTGTGGCCGTAACCTGGCACACCACCCATTCCCTCGAGACCCTTTTTCCGCGCCAGGCCGGTCGCGACCTTCTGGCGCAGGCGCGGATCGCTGGCGGGCAGATACTGTGGCCCCTCTCGGTCGGGAACCAGGGCGCCATTGACGCGGTGTGCAAGGAAACAGGCCGCGCCACAGGCACGCGGTTCACCGTGATTTTCCCGGACGGGCAGGTGGCCGGGGACTCCCTTGCCGCTCCCGGAACCCTGCCGTCCCAAAGGGAATGCCCCGAGTTCCTCTCCGCTCTGCGCTCGGGCCAGGGTCTTGCCGTCCGCCGGGATGGTACGGACTCCGCGGAAACCCTGCACGCCGCGGTGTCTGTGGAAAACCAGGGACATGTTGCCGCCGTGGTCCGGGCGTCGGAATCCCTCGCCCTGGTCCGGGAGCCTCTGGGCGCCCTCCGCCGGGATATCCTTCTCATGGGCCTTGCCGTGGCCGCGTTTGCGGCCCTCGTGAGCCTCTGGACAGCCCGCCGGGCAAGCCGCCCCCTCGAGGAACTGCGCCGGGGCGCGGAGGCCTTTGCCAGGGGCGATTTGGAGCGCCGCATCGCTGTCCCCCAGACCCTCGAAATCGGCGAGGTCGCCCTTGCCCTCAACGCCATGGCCGAGGAGCTCGCCCTGCGTCTCGGAGACGCGGTCCGCCAGAAGAACGAGCTTAAGGCCGTGCTTTCCGGCATGGTCGAGGGGGTCCTCGCGGTGAACACGGCCCAGGAAATCATCAGCATGAACGAGGCGGGCGCCCGGATGCTGCACTGCGGCGCGGGTGACGCCGCAGGCAGGCCCGTGCATGAGGTGGCGCGCAATGTGGATCTCCAGCGCTTTGTGGAGCGGGCGCTTGCCTCCGAGGAGGTGGCCGAGGGGGAAATCGGCTTCCATGAGATGGACGGGGACCGGTTTTTCCAAGTCCACGGCGCGCCCCTCAAAGACGAGGACGGACTTACGGTGGGGGCCGTGGTGGTGCTGAATGACGTGACACGGCTGCACAGGCTGGAGGAGGTGCGGAGGGATTTTGTCGCCAATGTCTCCCACGAGCTCAAGACCCCCATCACCGCGATTTCGGGTTTTGTGGAGACCCTGGCGGAAGGCGCGGTCAACGATCCTGTGGAGGCCGCCCGCTTCCTCTCCATTATCCAGCGCCACGCGCGGCGCCTGGGCGCCATCACCGAGGACTTGCTCACGCTGTCCCGGCTTGAGCACGGCAGAAACCAGGAAGGGCTTGCCCTGGACAACCAGGGCCTGTGCCCTGTCCTGAAAAAAGCGCTTCTTGTGTGCCAGGACAGCGCAAAGGAGCGCGGTGTGGAAATCCGCATGGAGTGCGACCCCCAAATCACGGCGCGCGTCCATCCCAGCCTTTTTGAGCAGGCCGTGGTCAATCTGCTGACCAACGCGGTGACCTATTCGGAGCCGGGAACACAGGTGGATATTGAGGTTGAAGACCTGCCGGACCAGGTGGCGGTGCGGGTGCGGGACCAAGGCAGGGGCATCGCCCAGAGGCACCTTGCCCGGATCTTCGAGCGGTTTTACCGGGTTGATCCGGCGCGGAGCCGGGAGCACGGGGGCACCGGTCTTGGTCTCTCCATTGTCAAGCACATTGCCCAGGCCCACGGAGGCCGCGTGAACGTTACCAGTGTTTTGGGCAAAGGCAGCGTTTTCAGCCTGCATTTGCCCAAAGCGGGAAGAATGGAGAAGTAAGGAGTCAGAAGTCAGGAGCTATCCCTGCAACGCACGATGTTCCCTCTTGGCACAATATATTGTGGTTGGTTAAAACTCTAACCCTATAAGTTGCACATAAACAACAAGGTTGCGTTGGTGGGTTAGGAGTTGGAAGCTAAAGAAGAATCCAGTATTTTATGAAATTTTATTACTGGGGTATGCAGTTGGCTCAAGTGACCACAATATGTAGTGTTGCAGGCCAAAGTCCGCATTGAAGGCTCCGGTGGCATGCCCTGAAAGCGAGGCCATCGCCTGCCTGGGAATACAAGGACCACAAGATGTGGCGGGGGCTTGAG
>JAGVGH010000231.1 GCA_020057225.1 Desulfobacterales bacterium
CCCTCTCCCACAGGGAGAGGGAGATTGAGCGGGAGCTTTCAGCAGACCAAGACCCAGCTGTGCATCGTGCAATGGTGCGCAACAGCCTGCGCTTCGTGTCCTGGAAGGACGAGAAGGCCGTTGCCGCGGGCCTGAAAAAGATATACCAGGCCGCCACGGTCGGGCAGGCCGAAAGGGCGCTTGATGGCTTCGCCGCTGAATGGGACGGGAAATATCCAAGTATTTCAAAGAGCTGGAAAAGCAACTGGCCGAACCTGACGCATTTTTTCGGCTATCCGCCGGAAATCCGGAAGGTGATCTACACAACCAACGCCATCGAGTCCATGAACCGGTCGCTGCGCAAGATTATCAAGGCCAAGGGCGCGTTTCCGAACGACGACGCGGTTCTCAAAGTGCTCTATCTGGCGTTGCGAAACGCCTCCGGGAACTGGAAAAGGCCCATCAAAAACTGGAAGGCTGCCATCAACCTGTTCGCCATCGAATTCGAGGGGCGAGTGCCCCTTGGGTAATAAACCATTTACACAAAAAGATTTACAGACCCTGGCGGGATTTGGACGCCCAGGCCAACCTGGCCTCCGCGTTTTTGGATGAGGACGCGCTGGAAGGTCTCTGGGAAACCAACCCCGGGCCGACCACGGTTTACAGGGCCATTAAACCGCTTACGCAGGTTGGGGACATTCAGCAGCCTGTGTTGCAAAAAATTACAGAGAATCTTCGCCTTGTGCCGGGAGATGTGGCCCTGGCGGCTTTTGAGGACACCCTTTCCGAGGCATGGCCCGCAAGCATGGGGGACGCCAGCCTCTACCGTCCGTTCCGCATTCTCACGGCGTTTTTGCAGGTGGCCCAAATGGCGGCCAACGAGGCCGGAGCGGACCTGATTCTTGCGGATGTGGGGCCTAACCTGGGCGCCATCAACCGCCTGGAGAAAGCGCGTTGACAACTGGACCTGTCCGGAGTTTCCCCTTCCAGGAGGAAAGATGGAGCCGGTGGGATATCTGGTCCAGCAGCACAGTGTCCGTCTTAGCCGTCCGGTGAAGGCTTACGACAAATGGATTAACCGTATGCCGAACGTGTACCATGAGTCCGTGCTTGGCGGAACCACAGACGCCGAAAAGCCTGCTGACGACCCCCACTGCCTGGCAACGCTCCGGCATTACCGGAGCCTGGTTCCAATGGCCCAGGAGGCGCGCAAACCCATTTTCGCGCCCACCCCGGCGGACGGGGCAATAGGCAGTCATGCCCAGGCGGTTGTCATGGCCCGGGAGGACTTCACGCGGCTTGCGCGCGCGCTCCTTGACAGAATGGTGCTCTTAGGGCTATTTCCCGCCTTCAAGTCCAGGCAATAACTGTTTTCGCGCTTAACTGAAAGGCGGCGCATTGAACGCTTCCCTTGAACCAACACATATTCCGGCTCTGTTTCCGTCCGTCCATATCCCCGATGCGTGGGAGCGGGCGCTGCATTCTCTTTTCGGCAGCGTTCTTGTCCTTGTCCCGGACGCGGCGCCCGTGGATGAAAAACCGGACCTGAACGGGACAATTTTCCGCGCGCCCTTTGCCGGAACCGTGGATCCCGCCCTCTTGAAAAATATTCTTGCGCGCCTGAAAGCTTTTGCGGGCAACGCCCAGGGACTGGACCTTGCCCGGCTTCGCTATATAGGCGCGGCGGGCGGACATGGCGAGACATCCCACGGAATATCGGACGCGGTGCGCAGAGGCGGCGCGGCTCCGGAGCCGCCGGACCCGGATCTTGCCGCGGCGGTTTTCCTTCACGTTGCCCGGGACCTGGACTTGGCCCAGGAAGAGGTCGAGAACCGGTTTGCCCTTGCCTCCCGCCGCGAAACCGAAATGTTCCGCTCCCTGGGCGACACGGACGGGGAACTTCCAGAAGGGGAGAACCCGCGGCTTCGGGCCGGGCAGGAGGAGCCGCCGGAGATGTGCCGCAAGCGGCTTGCCGCCTGGGCGCGGCTGGCCGCGCGGGACACCCGGCTGCCGCCCTGCCTTGTGACACTGCGGCGGGACGCTCTCGAAGCGCTGTTAGAGCGTTTCCCTTCCGGAATCTTGGCCTGCGCCTCCCATACGTCTTCGGATGTCTCCGCGGAATGGAGGGAAAAGCACAGGGCGCGCGTCCAGGCGCTTCTTGCCCGGGGAAAAGACGCCCTGGCCGATTTACAGAACGGTCCGGCTTTGGTTCCCGGCGAGGGGGACGGGGGTCTTCTCAAGGTGGAGACCTGGTTTTTTCCGGAGACATCCCTGGACGCGCTGTTTGCGGCCATCGCCCCTCCAGCGCGCCTGTCAGGGGGCGCAGCCCAGGACACCCGGCCCCTGATTGTCTTTTTTGTGGAGGTGGAATAGCGCTTTGATACCAGATGTAATTGCAAAATTGGCGTAGGTTGGGTGGTTCCGGGCCGCAAGGCCCGGGTGTACCCAACAATTATACCATTATTCCAAGATGTTGGGTGAACCTGCCCTACGGGCGGAACCATCCAGCCTACGTTAAATTTATCGTTTCTATGAGTTTTGCAATTGCCTCTTTTAACTATTGAAAAACATTATAACTCCCAACTTCTAACTTCTGCCCCCCCAAACGGAGTTCCCTTTGCGCGTTGTCTTCCTTGACAGGGACGGAGTCATCAACCAGGATTCCCCGAACTACATCAAATCCCTGGAAGAGTTCCGTTTCCTCCCCCGAACCCTCGACGCCCTCGCCCTCCTCGCCCGGAACGGATACACCACTGCGGTGGTGACCAACCAGTCGGGAATCGCCCGGGGCCTGTTCACGCCCGAAACCCTCGCGGAAATGCACGCGCGCATGCGCGAAGAAGTGGCCCGCGCCGGGGGCCGCCTGAGCGCGGTGGTCCATTGCCCCCATCATCCGGACGACAACTGCCCGTGCAGAAAACCCAGACCCGGAATGCTTCTCAAGGCGGCCCGGGAGCTTGGCGCGGACCTGTCCCGCGCGGTCATGGTGGGCGATAACATCAAGGATATCAAGGCCGCCCGGGCGGCGGGATGCGGACTCGCCATCCTTGTCCGGACCGGCTCGGGACGCGGGGCCGAGGCTAAAATCGCGCGGGAAGGCGGCCCTGTCCCCGATTATGTGGCGGACGATCTTTGCCAGGCGGTGGAATGGCTGCTCGCGCACGACGGACGCGCATGAAAGGGCGGGCACGGGGCCTGCCCCTACAGAAATTTTTCCCGTAGGGGCGGCCCCCTGTGGCCGCCCTCTCATCCAAGATGCGCACTTATTTATGTCGCTATATAACACGCCCCGGCGTTTGATATGGAAGTGGCTTATGGCTCCGGAAGTCTGTCTGTGCCAGGGGGAAGGCCCCCTTTCCTGCGGGGCCTGCTGCGGCCTCTACAATGTGGAGGACCCGGGCAGGGAGGCCCTTTCCCGCCTCCTTGCCCAAAGAACCTTGGAGTTCGCCGCTGTCCCCCGCGAAACCAGGGCCATCCTCGGGTTCGGCCAACGCTCCGCCGCCCTGGCCGGGGAAACCCGCCCCTTTCCCAACTTCCACCATTGCCCCTTTCTCGGTCTCGTTGGGGGCGGACAGCGCGCGGGATGCCTGCTCCACCCCCTGGGCCAGGGCAACAACGGCATGGACTGGCGGGGCCTGAGCCACCACGGCGGACTTGCCTGCCATCTGTATTTCTGCCCCTCCCACCGCCTTCTTTCCCCCCTGCGCCGCAAGATAGTCCTGGCCGCCGCCGGGGACTGGCATCTGCTGGGTCTCGTGGCCCCGGAACACGCCATGCTTGCCGCGTTTTTCAAAAGCGTGGAGGAATTCCTGGGCCGCCCGCTTCCTGAGAGCGTCCTTGGGCGCCCCTCCTTTCTCAAGGCGGTGTCGGAATTTTTCGGGCTTCGGAGAAAAAACCCCTGGCAGGAGCGCGGCGCGCACGCGCGGCTGGTGAATTACTTTTTCCACGACCAGGAGTATGAAAACCCGAAGGTGGATTACGCCGGGCTGGGGGCGCCGGTTTCGCGGCATGATGCCGTGTTCCGCGCCTTGTCGGTGACGTTTGGCCGCAGGGAGGAGCTTCAAGAGGCGGAGCGTTTTTTGGACGCCCTTGCGGAGCGGGCCGCCAGAGAGGCGGCTGGGGTTTCGAGCGGTTGTCAGAATTCGTTTCCGATTACAGGGGATAGAATTGTCGGGTGAACCCGCGCGCGAACACCCTTTTTGCCATAACACATCCTCCTGGCGCGCGCGGAACCACCCGGCCTACATGTGATATACTGGCTGGCTGTCATTCCAGCGCAGGCGGTAATCTTCGTCTTTTCAATTCGTTATGGATTCCCGCCTGCGCGGGAACGCGGGATTGGGGCGCGTCTCCATCCGCAAAAACATCCTATTCGGGAGTTTTGCAATTACCTCTTCAGCGTTCCTTTTTCCCTTTGGAAGGCGTGGCCTTCTCCCCTTCCCGCCCCGCGTCCGCCACATCCTCCAAGCGCTCTTCCCCGGTGATGGTGAGTGTTCGGGAAGGACCGGCTGCCGCCGCCACGCGCTTTTTCGTGACAAGCCACGCGCCCTCGGAACGGCTTGCGTTCCAGTTGTCAAACTCCGCCTGCACATGCCGCGCGCCGGGAAGCCTGCCCAGGTCCTCTAACAGGACGGAGACACCCTCGGGCGAGAACTCTCCGGAGGGGTCTTTTTTGAGACACCCCCACAGATGCACCGCGGTGGTGGTGGATGAGAACTGGCATCTGGAAGTGTCCACGGAATGCCGCACCAGCACCGCCGCGGCCAGACGGTTAAGCTCGTAGCGCGACATGTTTCCCTCCGTTTTTTTGAGTGAGGTAATTAGAGAAACTGCGCCTGCAGCACACCCTCCTGTTCCATGACAAGCTGTGACAAGGCCGCGCGCAGTTCCGGGTCTGTCACCGGCAGCACGGCGGACACCGGCCTGCCCTCCGTGTCGGTTTTCCCCTTCCAGACAAGAACCTCTCCAGGCACCAAAGCGTAACGGCAGCCTCCCACTCCGCAGCAGGCCGTGTCGGCATATCCGCTTGCCACAAGCACAAGGTAGGCGCGGCCCTCATGGAAAAGCCGCGTCTCCTTTTCCACCATGTAAAATCCCGAGACGGAGCGGACCTCCTCTCCCAGGAGGGGATGGGTGAATTCTTTTTGCATGGTTCGCATCCTTGGGTTTTCTGTGCGCGCCAGTTCTATTCCCTTTCCAAAGGAGGCGGTATCTGCCTGTCCTCAGGCGCCCGCCGCGGAGCGCTGGAGCGCGGCGCATCCTGCTGGACGCTCTCCCCGCTTTTGATGACGCCTGTCACCGTGCGCACAAGCCCGGCCACGTCCGTAAGATTTGTGGGAACAATAAGCGTCGTCCCGGTCTTGGCGATGTTGCCAAACTCCTGGATGTACTGCTCCGCCACCCGCAGGTTCACCGCCTCCATGCCGCCCGGTTCCCTGAGCGCCGCCGCGATTTCCCGAATGCCCCGGGCCGTGGCCGCCGCCGTGCGTAAAATCTCCTGGGCGCGCCCGTCCGCCTCGTTGATCCGCTTCTGCTTCTCGCCCTCGGACCTTTCGATCATCTCCTGCTTGTCGCCCTCGGCCCGGTTGATCTTGGCCTGCTTGTCGCCCTCGGACTGGGCGATGAGCGCCCGTTTCTCCCGCTCCGCCCGCATCTGCTTTTCCATGGCGTCTTTGATGCTCTTGGGCGGCACGATGTTCTTCACCTCGTAGCGTGTGACTTTGACCCCCCAGGGCTCGCTGGCCTTGTCCACCGCGGAGACGATGGCCACGTTGATGGTGTCGCGCTCCTCGAAGGTCTTGTCCAGGTCCAGTTTGCCGATGATGCTGCGCATGGTCGTCTGGGCTATTTGGGTCGAGGCGTAGAGGTAGTCGTTGATTCCGTAGGACGCTTTCTTGGGGTCCACCACCTGGACGTAGAGAATGCCGTCCACCTCCACCGCGATGTTGTCCTTGGTGATGCACTGCTGGGGGGGCACATCCAAGGCTTGTTCCTTCAAGGAGTGTTTGTAGGACACTTTGTCGAGAATGGGCACCACGATGTGAAGCCCTGCCTCAAGGGTCGCCTGGTACTTTCCCAGCCGCTCGACAATGAACGCTGTGCGCTGGGGAACGATGCGAAAAACGCGGACCATCACAATAAAGACAGCCGTCATAACAATAAGGGCAGCTATGGTACTCATGGTCTATCCCCTTTCAATTGGTTTGACGATAAGAGTGATGCTTCGCTTGCCGATGACCAAAACAGGCGTTCCCGCCGGAATTTCCGCATCCGCCTCCGCTCCCCACTGGGTGCCGCGCAGCTCGACCCTGCCGCCGAAATGGGGACGCACGCCCTCTGTCACGATGGCGGTGGCGCCCAGCACCCCGTCATCGTCCGAGCAGGCGCCGTCTTTGGCCACGCGCCCGGCGAACACATTTTTAAACCATTTACGCAAAGCCATGAGAAAAGCCACGGAGGACAGAGCGAATGTCAAAACCTGGGCAATGACCGGAAGCTCGACAGCCCGGCACAGCACCGCCACGAGAAACGCGCCCATGGAGAAGAAGATGAGAATCACCCCGGGATTTAACAGCTCGACCACAAAAAGGACAATGCCCAGTACAAGCCAGGCATAGGTCGGGTCAATCCATCCTGTCAGAGCGTCCATCATCATGCCCCCTGGCTTTCCGCCGCTTCGAGGGAGCGGCGTATCAAAAGGTCCGAGAATCCGGCGAGCACCTCCATGGGGAAGGAGGAAAAAAAGGAGAACCGCGCAAGACGGCGGGCGTAGTCCTTGGCCACCGTGTCGCGGGCCTCTCCGTTCAAGGCCCGTTTCACCATGTTGTCCCGCATCTTCCGGGAGCTGTCCCTTGCCCTTTCCAGAAAGGTCAACGCCTCCCCCCGGTTTGAAATGGCCACGTTGTGTCCGAGGAACAGAGCGTCAAAGGAGAGTCTGGCGAGCCGGTCCAAGGATGCCATGTAGGGCTGGTATGCCTGGAAAAACATGGGATAGAGTTCCGTCGCGCTTTGGGCGTATCCGGCGGAGTCGGTGATAAAAAGGACGTTGTCCGGGGCCACATGGAAACACAGGTTGCCGGGCGCGTGGCCCGGGGCCTCGATGAACGTGCAAAGCGCGCCGCCCAGGTCCAAGGTGTCCCCGTCCTTGACAACGCGGTCCACAGCCACAGGGGACGGGGCCATGTTTTTGAGCCTCTTGGCGCACCGCCCCTTTTGCACTAAAAGCTCCGAGTACATTCTGTCCTCGGCGGCGAAATGCGCCACAACCTTCTCCTTGGCGAGCACCTTGGCGGAGTCCGCGGTGGCGGTTAGAGAAAGGCCGGGGCTTTCCCGTTTGAGGGTGATGAGCCCGGTGACGTGGTCGGTATGGGTGTGCGCAACAATCAGATGCTCGAGGGGCGCGTTTGGCGAGAGGGTTAAAAAGTCGCCCAGGACTTTTTTAGACAAAACGCTGATGCCGCCCTCATAGATGGCGCAGGATTTTTTCCCGGCAATGAGGTAGTAGGGAAAATCCGAGTAGCCCAGCAAGTGGACATGTTCGGTCAATTGGCGCGGGCCCCGCGTAAAGGTGCCGCGTTCGTCCATCGGCAGGTCCTCCTGTTTCCCCATGTAGGGTTACCGGGGGGTCTCAAGGCGCTACGGCGCCCGTTCGGGGAGTGAGGGAGTCCGCCTCCGCGCCGGCGCTGGTCTGGGACGCGGGATGCTCCGGTCCGGAAGGCGCGGTCTCGGAAAAAGCCGGTGTGGGCGACGCCGCGCCGGAAGCCCCGGTTTGTGCCCCAGGCCCCGCCATGCGCCGGAAAGCAAGCCATTCATCCAATTCCCGGACCCTTTTCGCAAGCTGATGGCGTCCGTCCGCGAACACACCGTATTCTCCGCCGCCGGACATGGCCGAGGCAAAGCGGACGGAATTGGCGAAAAAGAGCCATGCCTCGGTCCAGTCCCGTTCCGCCGCCTCGTCAAAGGGGTTTTCACCCTGGGCAATGCCCTGGGCGTAGCCTTCCCTCCAGATGGCCGACATGATGTCCGTGGCTGCCAAAACGGACGCGTTGGTTGTGGCCACCGTGTTTTCGAGCCTTCGGAAGTGTTTTCCCACCCATCCTGGGGCATGGCAGGCAAGACACGCGGCCTGCATGGCCTCCTCCCGCGTTTTCTGCTCGGTGGGGCTTATGAGGAATTCCATGACCGGTTTGCCGCTGAACTCGGTGGGAAGGGGGATTCCCGCCGTGTTCACGATGTGGGTTGTGTCCGGGCTTTTAGGATGGGGATGGGCGTAAATGAGGCCGAAAAGTCTGCGGGCAAGCCTGGGGGCCATTTCATGGGTGCGGGGCGCGACTACGTCGCCGTCCGTGTTGACCAGGAGGCTGATGTGGCATGTGGCGCAGGTGGGGGCTGTGAAGTTTTCCCCAATCACCCACGGAACAGCGCCGAAGTCCCATTTTTCTTTTTGGCTTGCATAGATATTGCCGTGCTTGCTTAAGTCGTAAACTTTTCCCACAGGCACGTCCGGGCCGGAATGGCACTGATTGCAGGTGTGGGGCTTGCGCGCCGTTTCAACGGAAAACGCGTGCCGGGTGTGGCAGGCGGTGCAGGCGCCAAGGCTCTCGTCCGGATTGCGCCGTCCGACTCCCTGGTTGGGCCAGCCGTCCAGAATGACCATCTCCATTTCGCCCAGGTCTGTTTCCCGGGTGGTGTGCCCGGAGACCTGGACCCTGGAGCCGTGGCAGTGGAAGCAGGACTCCCGCTCGGTTTCAGCGTCCGCGGGCGTGGTCTCGAGTTTTCCTTCCCGGACAACCGGAGTGCCGTTGACCGCGTGCCGGAGGTCGAAATAGAGCTTGTTGTCCAAGAGGTTTTTCCGGGCGTGGGACATGAGGTTTTTCCCGTACTCCCGCGCCTCCACAGGGTGGCAGGCCGCGCAGTCGTCCGGGGAAACAACGATGTGGACATCGTGGCCCAGGTGGTCAAAGGTGTCCGCGTGGGTCTTTGGGCGCAGAAGATGGCACTCGGCGCATCCCACAGACACATCCGCGAGTCCGTCGGGAACCTTCCGGGCGGAGACCCTTGAAAAAAGCCCCGGTTTTTTCATGGCCGCAGAGGGTGTGGACGCGGCGTGGCGGCTCTCCCTCCAGTCGGCCACAATGCCGGGATGCAGGCTCTCATGGCAGGAGAGGCATTCGCTGGTGGCCTCGCTGACGGGCGCCTCGGCCTGGAGCGCGGCGGGCGTCTGGAGGAGGAGAAGCGCGGACACAAGGGCGGCAAAGCCCGTTTTTTTCAGGTTCATGGATTACGCACCATGTGAGTTGTTGCGGGTCGGGAAGCGGGGCCAGGAAAAAAGGGGCGTTCACCCTTTTGTGGCGAACCGGCAGGAGGCGCCCTGATGGCGGCCGCTTCTCCGGAAGGCGTGTGCTTTTTTCCGGAGAACTTCCCGTCCTGGTTCCCAGCCGCAAGGATTCTGCCGTTGGTGAAATCCCCGCCGGTTACGCTTTGTTCTGCGACAAGTGCCGGATACTCCTTGTCAGCGAAGGAGGCTTTCCCGGCGAACCGGGTCTGGGTGACCAAGGAGAACGCCCCGACCTTGTCATCCAATCGTAGTGGTATAAAACCATACGGTGAGGGAGGCCATTGTGTCAAGCCGGGGATTGCCTTAAGGGCGGAATGGACCGCGATTCCCGGTGAAAAGCTGTCCGGGAGGCCCAAAACATCCCGCAAGCAAGAAGGCCGGAACAGGGCCGGACCCCGGAAATCTGCGGGAAAAGCGGATTTCAGAGGTAATTGCAAAAGTCCCGAATGGGATGTTTTTGCGGATGGAGACGCGCCCCATTTGTCATTCCCGCGCGGGATGGAATCCATAAGGAATTGAAAAGACTATATTTCCATCTTCACGGGAATGACATGCAGGCGCAAGTTCCGCAATAGGCGGAAACGGTCTTCCGATGTTGCAATTACCTCTTCAGCTTCCTTTTCGGCGGTTCTAATGGCTGAGGGCTTAACGCGCACCATTTTCCTTGACTTGAACCCCGCGCACACATAGCGTCATACGCCGCGCGGCAGACACTCCGGTTCCGCAAACGCGGCGCCGGAAATCCCGCTTTCCCCCTGCATCCCGGCGAAAGGCTCCCATGCGGAACACACCCAAAGACACCAAGGAAACCCCGGACTCCGGCCCGGAAAGGCGCGCCTGGCTGGGCCCCATCCTCCTTCTCGCCTCCCTGTTTTACATCAACTTCACTGGCCGCGTGCTCCTCGCCCCGCTGTTACCGGATATCGAAACCCGGCTTGCCATTTCCCACGAGGCCGCCGGTTCCCTGTTTTTCTTTATCTCCGCAGGCTATTTCGTTTCCCTTATCGCCTCGGGATTTGTCTCCAGCGCGCTTACCCACCGGCGCACGGTGATTCTTTCGGCGCTTCTGGCCGGACTTGCCCTGTTGTGCGTTTCCGCGGCGGCAAGTTTGCCGGGCCTGCGCGCCGCCGCGGTTTTTCTCGGGTTTGCAACGGGCCTGTATCTGCCTTCAGGCATCGCCACCGTGACGGGCATGGTTCCACCCCAAAACTGGGGCAAGGCCCTGGGAGTGCATGAGCTCGCCCCCAACCTGGCTTTTGCCACCGCGCCCTTCATCGCCCAGGCAGCCCTCTCCCTTGGCCCGTGGAGGACTGTGCCCGCGGCGGCCGGAGTTCTTTCCCTGGCCGCGGCCGCCCTTTTCCTCCGGTACGGAAAAGGCGGGGAGCATCCCGGCCAGGCTCCTTCTCCCAAAGCGCTCCTGGCGCTTCTTCGTCTGCCGGGTTTTTGGCTTATGGGGGCGCTTTTTTCCCTGGGCATCGCCGGAACCCTGGGGATCTACACCATGCTTCCTCTTTATCTGGTCACCGAGGCGGGCTGCACCAAGGCCGCGGCAAACACCCTGGTGGGACTTTCACGGGTCCTCAGCGTTGGCATGGCCCTTGTGGCCGGGGCCGCGGCGGACCGCCTGGGGGCACGGCGCGCCATGGCCGCGGTTTTTCTGTTAAGCGGGGCGTCCACGGTGTGCATGGGTCTTTCCTCCGGCGTTTTTTTAAAGGCTCTTGTGTTTGTTCAGGCTGTTGTGGCTGTGTGCTTTTTCCCGGCGGGATTCATGTGCCTTGCCCGGCTTGGCCCGGCCGGGGCACGGAACGTGGCCGTGTCCCTGGCTGTTCCCCTTGCGTTCGTGGCAGGAGGCGGGCTTGTTCCCTGGGCTGTCGGTTATATGGGCGAGAGGGCCTCTTTTGCCCTGGGCTTGTCCGCTGTCGGCGCGCTTATTCTTTCAGGGGCGGTGCTGGCCCTTGGAGCGCCGGACGGGACGGAAAAGGCGGGCGAAAAGTGACGTTTCCACCCTGGCCGCGAGGCCCGCGGGTGTGTTGACGGGGCACACGCCCTGTGGTACATGTTTAAGCCAACCGGCCCTTGGCTGTCCAGGCATCAACCATCCCCGCTACAAGGAAGCCCTGTGGAAATCGAGTGCCCGAAATGCCACGCGAAAATGAACGTGCCCAGGGTGGATGTCCGCCTTGCCTGCCTTGCCTGCCGTGTCCCCCTGCAGGTGGAGCTGGATGATGACGGCTTTGTCATGGTCTCGGAAGGGGAGTGGACAGCAAGCGACCCCATTGTGGCCGACCATGAAAAATGGAGGGCGGGCGCCCTTATCTCCATCATCACCGGCACCGTCCTTCTTATCTACCTGGCCGCCTCCGCGGTGATGGATTACGACAGCCACGGAATGGCGTTTTTCAGACAAACCAGCAACATGGTTTTCCTCTCGCTGGCTGTTCTTTTTTCCCTTGTCGCGATCTTGGGCGGCGCCTTGGTGTTCCACATCGCGCGCCGGGAGCTCGGTAGGTACAATGACGTTGTGGCCAGGCGCCGTGGCGGGCCTCAATAACCGGAGCGCCTGAAACATTTCCCTCTTCACGCTTCCCTTCGAGGCCCCATGACGGACAAGCCCCGAAAACCGCCGAACCTCGTCACTCCCTTTCCCATAATCGGGGCGCGGGAGGATATGCCGGGTCCGCCCGCCTCTGGCCGGGAAAACCCAAATGCCGGGAAACCCGCCGGTGAGCCTCCCCCGGAGCCCGAAAAACCCAAGGACGGTGTTGTGCTGACCGCGGAGCAATACCTGAGGATACGGGGAAAGCTTGACACGGCCAAAGAGCTTCATGAAAAATTTCTGGAGCTGCAGGACAAATACAAGGCGGGAAAAGAAAAAATCAGCAGCCTTGTAAAGGCCAATCAAGAGGCGCTGGACCGTGCCGCCGCCCTGGAGGCCCTTGCGGCCCGCGCTCTGGACCGGCAGGGAGTTGCCAGGCTGCGGGTGGTTTTGGAAAAAATGCGGGGATATCTCCCCAAGGCGCCCAAGAGCTTTGTGGCCTTGTTTGGAGAGCTTGAGCAGGCGCTGGGCCCTGTCCTCGGCGGCCCTAAAACGGCCGAGGGCGGGGGAAAGACACCTGCGGGCGCTCCTCCGGCAAAAGCCGGCAAACAGGAACCTCAAAAAAAATAAACTTCCCGTTGCTGCGGGATGGAAAGCGGACCAAGGACGGTGTTCGGTAAAAGGGAAAACAAGGAGGGGGCAGGCGCTCCCCGGGTGCGGATAAAGGGGCAGGCGGGTCCTAAAACAACCTGGCAGGAGGAAAACAAGATTCTCATCGGGCTGATGCAGTCCGGGAAACTTGAAGAGGCCATGGAGCAGGCCCACAAGCTCTTGGACTATGTGGATAAAAAATACGGGAAAAAAGACCACCCGGAAAGGGCGACCACGTACAACAACATGGGCATGGTGCTCATGATGCAGAAAATGTACGACTTGGCGGAGGAGGCGTTGAGAGACGCCCTTGGGATGCGGCGCCGCATCTTCGGGCCGGACCACCGGGAGGTTGCGGTTGTGCTGTTGAATCTTGTGCAGCTTTACAAGATGCAGGCGAACGACATTCTAACAGACGCGCGGGTGGAGGCTTCCGGGGAGAACTAGCCGCCTGCCTCTCCGGAAAGGGGGTTTTTCGCCGCGTTTTCAAGGGCGCGATGGATGTGGTCCGCCGGAGTGGCAAGGAGACCCCGGGCGTCCAGGAAGGCGTCGAGGGCGGGATTCTCGAATTCCATACGCCGTTTTTCCTCCAAGAGGAAGGAATAGCGCACCCGAAAGCCGGGGGAGACATACCTGGCCGCCTGCGAGAGAATCCTTTCCCCGCCCGGCTTCCGGGACAAAGACTCCGCCAGCGTTGCGGCCTTTTCCCGGGCGGCGGCCCATTTTCCTCCTCCGCGCGCGCCGGGCGCCGGCAGCACAAGCGTCAGCGGAAAGAACAGCGCGGCCAGCCAGGCCCGTCTTCCTCCCTGGATCCTCAAAACCACCTTGGGGGCCGTCATGCGCGCCTCCTCTCTTTATTCGTTGCCGGAGCGCGGCCCGGCCTAAGCGTCTTCCAGTATTCCCTCGAACAGGCTCCCGGGATCCGCGGCCTCCCTGGGGGGCCTTCGGGAGCGCGGCGGCACCGGCGGAAGGCCCGACGCGCCAAAACACGGCCCTGACACAATTTCCTTGAGGATTTTTTCCTGTTCCGGATATCCCTCCACAGTCGCCTCCAGCACCCAGAGAAGCTCAAGTAGTTCGGTTGTAAACTGGCTTGTCCAGCGCGCGGGGCGGATGTCATCCAGGGGTGAGGACTTTTTGCCCGCCCCCTTTTTCATCCGGTAACCGAGCCAGGACTGGACAACCTTGAGACCCGAAATCTCGAACGTGTAAACCCGGGGGGAAACCGGGCGGAACTCGCCCTGGCCCACGACAAGGGTCTCATCGGCCTCCCGGTAATGAAAGGTTTCCGGATACCCGTCCTCGGCGCCGGGCACGGGTTTTTCGCACCGGGCCCTGCCGCCTGGAACCTGCCTCGGGGTGGCGCCCTCCGGGACAAACCGTTCGCCGTAGGTGTGGAGCCACAGAAGCCGTGTCCCGGCCTTGGCGGCTTTTTCAAAAAGGGCCGCGTTTTGGGTGAGCGGAACGCGCACCTCCCGGTTTTCAAGTTCTTTGGCGAAGCGGCGGGTGTAGGCGGGCTGGGCCAGGACGCCATAGACATAGGCGGCGAATTCCTCCGGGTTTACCCCGCGCCCGTACTCCCTGGACAGAACCTCCAGCAGTCCCGGCAGGATGTTGGGAGTCTGGGCGGTCGAATTCAAATAGAGAGGGATGATGTCTTTCGCCCCGCGTCCGGAGAAAAAATGCAAATCAGGCGGAGTGCTGGCGACTGTCAATGCCGGTCCAGAGCCCAGCGGATGCGAAAAAAGCCCCGCTATATATATCTGCTGCGGATTGTAAGCCAGCCATAAACCAGGGCGCAGGTAATCTCCTATTCGTGAATCCGCGAAAAACCACTGTCTGTCAAAAGACCGGTACGGATATCGTAATATGGGCGGCGCAGCAGCGTCTTTTTGTGTCTCGCTAAGAGGAGATTTTTTCTTAAGGCCAGAAAAAGAAGGATACGACGACGCGATCTTTCTGTCGCGTGTTTCTTTAAACGCATTGACTCTATTTTGCGAATGCAGCAACATGTTCCATCGAATCTTTAGAGTATTTTTATCATGGCATACAGGCCAAGTTCTCTTCAACTGAACACCGGAATGTTGCCAGGGCATGAGGTCTGTCAAAAGCGGCCAGTCAAAGAACATTCCTTTCCCTTCGGGGCGGAAAGGCGCCTGCCATTCCTGGGGACATTCTTCCCAGGCCACCGAGGCAAAACCCGTTACAGCGTCCAGGGCGGCCAGTTTTTCCGCGCGCGTCCCCTCGATTTTAACATACCGGACCTTGGCGGGCTTTTCCCGCTCCGCCCTTCCTGAACGGAAAAGCACGGCGACCGCCACAGGGGTCTGGATGGCGAACACATTGTCATCCTTGCGCGCCCCCCGGCCCTCGCCGCCGATATCCAGTATCCATATCTCATCGCACATCCGCCGTATATGCTCACGCATTCCGCAAAACGCGCCGCCGTCCAGGTAGCTTGACGCGGTGATGAAGCTGACAATCCCAGGGCCGTCCAGGTTGTCCCTCTCAAAGACTTTCCAAAGCGCCCAGCGCCAGAAATACACATAGAGGTTGTACAGGTTTTTAAGCCCGCCGCCGCGTCCGGACCTTTTCACCGGGTCTGAAAAATCGCGCAGAATGGCCGCCGCGCCCTTGCCGTCCTCTCCCCACCGGACCCATCCCCCTGTTTGCGCCTTGTTGCCTGTCCGGGCCGCGGCGTGGCGGTCGTAAGGCGGGTTGCCCAGGCAGACAATCACAGGGACATCGCGTTTTATCTTCAATGCCTGTTTGCGCTGGTCCGCGATAGGTCTGAAAAACAAAGGGGTGTCGCTTTGGGCCGCATGGGGGCTTTCCAGGGTGTCGGTTAGAAAGACCCGGGTTCCTTCCTTGGGGAGCACCGCGCCTTTGTCCGCCAGCGCCCGGCTCACACGAAGCTCGCACACCGCGTAAGGCCCTGTCATAATTTCAAAACCATGGAGGTTTTCCGCAAGGGCCGTTGCGTGGCCCGGCACCGCTCCCTGGCCTTCTTTCCGTTCGATCTCCCCGGTCGCGTGGTCAATCACCGCCAGAAGATACGTGCCGGTGCCCACGGACGGGTCCAGTGTGACGACGCCGTCGCCCGCGAAACCAAAGGGGATTTGGAGCCTTTCGGTCAAAAGCCCGTTGATGAGCCGCACCTGGGCACGGACAACCTCCACCGGTGTGTAGTAGGCTCCGGCGTCCTTTCGAAGCGCCGGGTCATAGGCCGCGAGAAAATCCTCGTAAAAATAAAGCCAAGGATCCCTTGGGCCGGAAAGGCTTGAGGGCGGAATGGCGGCGATGACTCTGAGGAGCATGTCCACGGAGGCGGAGATATCCTTGCGCGCGTTCGGGTCGGTAAGAAGCTGGAGCGCCTTGGAAAGAAGAGTGTGCTGGACAGACAAGCGTTGGACCGCGTTTTCGGGGGTAAGAGGCTCGGCCCCTTCGCAACGGCCAAGCAGAAGCGCAAAGGTGACGGTCTGAGCATAGGCGTCCGCGAACTGGGGATCGTTTGCCTCGGGAAACAACAGGCCCCGACAGTCTTTGGCCATCGCTTTCAGAGGGGAGCCTTCGGTCCGCGCGGCGTCCAGAACGTCATCCCGGAGCAGGCGGCACAGGGGCGCAAGAACACCGGCGAATGCCCGGAGGTCAACCTTGCCGTTTGTATCCCTGGGTATGACAGGCTGCCAGGAGAGAAAGTCCCGGAGCAGTTTTTCGACCGCAAGCGCGTCCTCTTCTGTGGCGGCTTTTTTGCCGTCACGCGCCACGTCGCCCGAGAGCCTTACCAGGGCGCCTGTCCGCTCTCCGTCGCGGTAGAGCGCCCACTGGTTGCCGTCACAGTAGAGGAGGTTCGGAAGGGACTTAAAGCGTTCCCACTGTTCCTTGTTGTGTCCGCGGAAGCGCGCGGGATCCGCGCCAGTGCCGGGGGCCTTGAGTTCCATGTATCCGGACAGGAGCTTTTCGAGAAGAATGGCGAAATCCGGTTTGCCCAGACGGTGTTCGAGATGAACCTCTCCCGCGGCGAGGATATCCCAGCCAAGGGCCATGCCTGTTTCGCGCATGAGGTTTTCAAAAGGCCCGCGCAACTGCTCTTCGGGTTCGCCCAGGGTCATGCCGGACATTTTGGCGGTGACCGCTTCCGCGAAGTTTTGGAGGGGGATGAGCAGTGACATGGTACGCGCGCGCTCCTGGATGTGTGGTTGCTTGATTCTACTTTGGTAAGTTTCGGAATACGTCATAGAGGCAATTGCAAAACTCAAAGAAACGACAAATTTGAGGTAGGCCGGATGGTTCCGCCCGTAGGGCAGGTTCATCCAACACATATGAATCATTTAGAAATGTTTGGTACACACGGGCCTCGCGGCCCGGAACCACCCAACCTGCGCCAATTATGCAATTACCTCCCAAAAATATCATTTCGAGCGAAGCGAGAAATCTTGTCGTTCTTGGATGCCACAAAAGACAAGATTTCTCGCTTCGCTCGAAATGAACCAGGCGGTTTCCAACAGTTAGCCAGGCGCCGGTTTCCCCCAGCACCCCTCCCGCGTGCAGGGCAAGACGCGCCAGGAGCCAGGGCGCCCAGGGCGGGGCGTCTTCCGGCAGGGCCATGCCCAATACCTCCCGGCACGCGGCTCCGGTTTTGTCGGCCAGAACGCGGACCGCCAGGGACAGCAGGCGGCAGGCAACGGCCAGGGCGGAAAACTCTGAGGGCACAGGGTGTTTGGGCGGGGTTTGCTCCCGGGCGAGGGCCAGCACGGGCGGCGAGGCCAGACCCTCGCCAAACAGCCAGTCCAGGGCCTCCATGGAGCGCGTGAGCGCTGCGGGACCGCGCCCTGTCCCCGGGGCTGTGTCCCGGGTCTCCCATCCCCCCTGCATCACATAGGCCGCCTGCTTGAGGACTTCCGCGTCTTCTCCCGCCTCTGGAAGCGGCCGGGAAAGCATTTGCGCGGCCTCCCTCCACCGGCTGAAAAATTTCGCCTCGGACCGGGCCGATGATGCCGCTGGCGGGGAAGATAACGGGGTTCCATTCCGCATAACGGGGAAGGTTTGTGAGCACTTCCCAGATTTTTTCCGGTTTGGCGTTGATGGTGATTTCCATGTGGATTTCCCGCATGGGGCCGTTCCTTTCCTGGGCTGCCCGATGGTCCGTTACACGGGCATGGGGTATTTTTCCTTGAGTTTTTCCGCCGCTTCGAGCATGGAGTCAAGGGAAAAATCCGTCACGCCGTCCCGGTACATGTGGGCCATGGCGATGTAGATGAGCGCGCCGTACCAGTTCATGGTGAGATCCTTGACCCGGCCCTCCTTGATTTCCGCCGGGTTTCCCGCAGCCAGGGCGCCGTCCGGAACCCGTGTGCCGGTGCGGATGACAGATCCCGCCGCGACAATGCACCGGGAGCCGATGACTGCCCCGTCCAGAACCGTGGCGTTCATTCCGATAACGGTGCAGTTTCCCACAGAGCATCCGTGCAGGACCGCGCCGTGCCCCACGGTGACAAGGGAGCCAAGCTCGACCCGGCCCCTGGGCTGGATGTGGACCGCGCAGCAGTCCTGGATGGAGGAGCCGCGTCCGATGAGGATTTCGCCCATGTCTCCCCGGAGAGAGGCTCCTGGCCAGACCGAGGAGTCCTCGTCCACGGTGACGCGCCCGGAAATGAAGGCGGTTGGCGCCACATAGGCGCTGGGATGAATGACAGGCATGCAGGTGCCTCCTGGAAAAAAGTTAGGAGTTAGGAGAGCCATCCGCCGCATGCTGGGTTTCTACCACGAACACGGCCTTTGGTCCACGAAATCCCGCAGGTTGACAGGGGCAGGGGAGGGCGCGACAGGAGGCGGCCCTGTCTGTTTTTTTCCCGGTTGGCCGCTCAGTCCGGATGACAGGGGCGGAGAAAAGGTGTATTACCGTTTCAATCAGATACGGACTTTCTCCGACGGACGGCACGCGGCCGAAAGGGCGCGCCGGACGGCACCCACCACGGAAAGGGCGCGGCATGAAGGCTGTCATCCTGTGCGGGGGTCAAGGCACCCGGATACGGGAAATCTCGGAAGTCATCCCAAAACCCATGCTGCCCATCGGCGGCATGCCCATCCTCTGGCACATCATGAAAGAATTCGCCCATCATGGTGTCAACGAGTTCATCCTGTGCCTGGGGTATAAAGGCTGGCTCATCAAGGAGTTCTTCCTCAACTACCGGGCAATGACCTCGGATTTCACCATCCGGCTCGGCAGCCACGCGGTCATGGATTTCCACCACGCCACCCCCGAGGAGCACTGGCGGGTCACGTGCGCCGACACCGGGGAAAACACCCTCACCGGAGGCCGCATCGCAAGGGTCCGGCACTACCTGGAAGGCGAGGAGCACTTTTTCCTCACCTACGGCGACGGGGTCTCGGACCTGGACATCCAAGACCTGTTGGCCTTCCACAAAAACTCCGGACTCGTGGGCACCCTCACAGGGGTGCGCGTGGCGGGGCGCTTTGGCTCCCTGGAAATCGAAGGCGGCAGGGTGCGGAATTTTGAGGAAAAACCCGCCCACTCCATGAGCCGGGTCAACGGCGGCTTCATGGTCTTCGACAACTTCCGGATCTGGGACTACCTGCCGTGCCAGGACGACCTCGTGCTCGAGCAGGCGCCCTTGAGAGGCATGGCCTCGGACGGCCAGCTTGGAGTGTACCAGCACAACGGGTTCTGGCAGTGCATGGACACTCCCAGGGAATTCCAGATGCTGAACGAGATGTGCGCCACAGGCAGGACGCCCTGGATGACATGGAAATGAGCCCTTCTGTTTCAAACGCCCTGGCCGGGGAAGCCTTTTTGAAAAATGTGGCGCGCCTTTCCTGGTATTCAGGAAAACGGATCCTTCTCACCGGACACACCGGTTTCAAGGGGGCCTGGCTTGCTGTCTGGCTCCACCGTCTGGGAGCGCGGGTCACAGGGTATTCCCTGGACCCTCCCACGGAGCCGTCCCTGTACGCCCTTGCCGGATGCTCCTGTCTTCTGGACCAGGATCTCCGGGGAGACCTGCGGAACCCCGCGGCCCTTGCCAGGGCCTTTGACGCGGCCTCTCCGGAAGTCGTTTTCCATCTGGCCGCCCAGCCCCTGGTCCGGTATTCCTACCGCGCGCCCAAGGAAACCTTTGACACCAATGTGGGCGGCACGGTGAACGTGCTGGAGCAGGCCAGGGAGAGCGCCAGTGTAAAGGCCGCCGTGGTGGTGACCAGCGACAAGTGCTACGAAAACCGGGAATGGGTCCACGCCTACCGGGAAAACGACCCCATGGGCGGAAAAGACCCCTACAGCGCCTCCAAGGGCGCCGCGGAACTGGTGGCTCAAAGCTATCTCGCGTCGTTTTTCGGGCCTCTCGGCAAGGGGCTTGCCTCGTGCCGGGCCGGAAACGTCATTGGCGGGGGAGACTGGGCTTTGGACCGGATAATCCCGGACACGGTCCGCGCCATTCGGGGAGACCGGAGCGTGGGACTTCGAAATCCGGACTCCATCCGTCCCTGGCAGCATGTTTTGGACCCGCTCTTTGGCTATCTCCTGTTAGGCGCGCGGCTTTCCCAGGGGGAGCGCGACAAATCCGGGCCCTGGAACTTCGGCCCGCCGCCGGACTCCTGCCAGCCTGTGCGCGCCCTGGTCCAAACGTTTTTAGAGGCCCATGGCTCCGGGTCCTGGGAGGATGTCAGCGGCGCCCTGGCGGGCGCGCCCCACGAGGCGCGTTTTCTCGCCCTTGCCTGGGACAAGGCGCACAGGGAGATGGGCTGGTCGCCCCGCTGGGGCTTCGGGGAATCTGTCACCCGGGCGGGCCGGTGGTATAAAGAGCAGGCCCTGGGCGCATCCGCCCTTGACCTTTGCCTGAGAGATATTTCCGAGTTTATGGGGGAGCCGTGAGCGGAAAAGAAGCCTTGCGGAAACAGATCGCCGCGCTGGTCCGGGATTATTACGGGATTGTCCACGCGCCCCAACCAGGGCAAGGGGAAGAGGGCGGTCCGGGGGCCTTTGTTCCCGGAAAAACGCCGATTCCCTACGCGGGAAGGGTGTTTGACGCAGAGGAAATCACCCGGGCGGTGCTTTCGGGCCTGGATTTCTGGCTCACCGCGGGACCCGAGGCCGCGGCCTTTGAAGAGGCCCTGGCCCGGTACGTTGACCGGCGCTTTTGCGCCCTGGTCAATTCCGGCTCCTCGGCAAACCTTGTCGCCTTTGCCGCGCTGTGCAGTCATTTGCCGGACCGTCCCTTACGCCCCGGCGACGAGGTCGTCACGGTCGCGGCGGGTTTTCCCACCACGCTGAACCCCATATTGCAGTACGGCTGCGTTCCGGTTTTCGTGGATGTGACCCGGGACACGGTGAACCTGGATGTCGCGCTTCTGGAGAGGGCGCTTTCTCCCAAAACCCGCGCGGTGGCCATTGCCCACACCCTGGGAAACCCCTTTGACGCGGACGCGGTTCTGGATTTTTGCGGACAGCACGGCCTGTTTTTGATGGAGGACAACTGCGACGCCCTGGGGAGCCTCTACAAGGGACGGAAAACCGGAAGCCTGGGCCATGTGTCCACTTCGAGTTTTTATCCCGCCCACCACATCACCCTGGGAGAAGGGGGCGCGGTGCTCACGGATGACAGCGTCCTCAACAGGGCCGTTCTCAGCATCCGCGACTGGGGCCGGGACTGCCATTGCGATCCCGGCAGAGACAACTCCTGCGGCCGGAGGTTTTCGGGGCGGCACGGAACGCTGCCCGAAGGCTACGACCACAAGTATGTGTACAGCCACGTGGGGTACAATCTCAAGGCGACGGATATCCTGGCCGCCATTGGGCGCGCGCAGATGGAGAAACTTCCGGGATTTGTGGAGGCGCGGAAAAAAAACCACGCCCGCCTTGCAAAGGCCGCGGCAAGGGTGCCCTGGCTGGAGGTCCAAAGCGCCCAGGCGGGCGCGGACCCGAGCTGGTTTGCCCTGCTTCTGACGGTGCGGGAGGACGCTCCCGCAGGCAGGGACCAGGTGACGCGGTATCTGGAGGGACGGCGCATCCAGACCCGGTTGTTGTTCGGGGGAAACCTTCTGAGGCAACCCGCGTATCAAAACATTCCCCACAGGGTGGCGGGGGAGTTGGAGAACACGGACCGGATTATGAACCGCGCGTTTTTCATTGGCGTGTATCCGGGTCTGACCGAGGCCATGCTTTCCTACATGGAGGAGAGTCTGGAGGGGTTGGCCCGGGTGTTTTATACATAGCGGCATTTCGGTTCGCGCATAGAAGGGCAGGCACAGGGGCCTGCCCCATAAGCGCTAACTTACCTTAATTGCATGCACATTGTTATTTTTGGATAGTTCCGCTAGAATAATAGGTGTTGGGTGAACCCGCGCGCGAAAGACGC
>JAGVGH010000210.1 GCA_020057225.1 Desulfobacterales bacterium
AGCCGGAAAACCCAGGACAATATCATCCAGCGGACCATCCAGGGAATCTGACAGAGGAAGGCCGCGGGACCGGGAATCCCGCCCGCGGCCCTTTCCACAGGCGAAAACAGGGAGCCGTGGCCGGACGTCGTACTTTTACCCGGGTTTCGGACGTTTAGGCGGACCGGGAAATTGTGTGGGCGCATTCCACGGACCCCGCGCTTTTAAACTGCGAGTTTTAGCCGTTTCTCCGCATGACATTTCCGCCGGAGAGACGGTCTCTTTCCCTGGACGCTGTTCCCTGGGGAAAACCCTGTTCCGGATATGGATTCTTTTGTTTGGCCTGTTGTCTGTGGAATACGATGGCGTGTGTCTTGCCGAAATTGTCCCTGGCAATGGGTTTGTGGAGATTTCGGCTATGCTGGCCCAGGCCGAATGGCGGCGTGATAAGGATCCTCGCGGACCCTCCCGGCGGCGGGTGCAGGCTTCGGAACACGGTGACCTTGGTTCCGCGCGTCGAAGCCTTTGGACCCGGGCAGGGAGCCTGTTCCGTCTGGTTTTTCTGTACCGCCATTACCGGCTAAGGCGTTTGTTCGGCAATGTTCCGGCGCGGGGGAGCGCGACCGGTAAAAAGTGACCCGTGACAAGAGGAGGATACCATGGCTCGGCGTGACCAGTTTCGCCAGGCGATGCACAATGTGTATCAGAAACAGACAGCTCCCAAGAGCGAGCAAAAGCTGCCGGAGAAGATATGCGGACTGTGCAAGAACTTCCGGGAGATCGCCTACACGGGAGAGGGCAAGGGTTTTTGCAAGGTGTTAAAGGCGGGGTCCAACATCTGTGTGGATCCTGCGGTGTTTGTGTTGGAGGGGGAGAACGGGTATTTGTCCATGAACCTGGATGACGCGAAGAACTGCCGGTATTACGAGAAGATGGAGTTCATTGACAAGGACGGGACAGAGTGCAATGACCCCATGTACCGGCGGAGCATGCGGCAGATGCAGGAGAAGTGAGGTAGATTCTATGTCTGGACTATCCGCGTTTTTTGCGTGGATAATGGCGCATCCCGCAACAACGGGCCGTTTACAGCCAGCCCTAAAGCCTAAAGCCTTCTTTTCCGGCTCCGCCGGTTTAGGGGGCAGGAGTCAGTTCCGCATTGGCGAGTTTAAACAGCAGGTTTAGGCGTAGGCCGGGTGGTTCCGCCCGAAGGGCAGGTTCACCCAACATCTCGGGATCATTTCAAAAATGTTGGGCACACCCGGACCTTGCGGCCCGGAGCCACCCAACCTACGCCAATTATGCAATTACCTCACCGGAAAGAGCGGCAGGCCGAGCGTCAACGCCACATCCAGGCGATAGAGCGCAACGAAGCGGACAAAGACTTGCCGGATATTTTGGCGCCTGAAATTTTTTCAGTAATAATCACGTGCAGGCCGGGTGGTTCCGCGCGTAGCGCAGGTGTACCCGACAGTCTCATCTATCGAAACGGATTTATGACAACCGCTATAAAACCGTCCACTCCAGGCGCGCGCTGTCAACCCTCACAGGGGAGGGAAACCAGCGGGATCAAAAAGCCACCTGTCCCCGATTCGTTTCTCCAATTCCTTTTTAAATTCTGAGATAACATAAGAGGAATCGTTCAGTCTTTCCTCCTCCATCCATATTTCCAACCTCTCCGGGGAGATGTTGCGCGCCTTGGCGCACTGGCGCAGCAAGGCAAAGGCATTTTTTTCGTATTCCGCTGCTTTGGGAGTGTCTTTTCCACGCTGTTGCATGAAAAAAAGCGTTGCCGCCGCGCACAGCAGGGCCGCCCTGTGGGCAACACCGGTTTTTTTTATAAACGTTGAGGAATAAAGCAGGGCATTTTCAGCGGGAAGCGGAATACGAAGGCCGAGCCACAGGGCCTGGCCAAGGAAGGCGGCCGCGTCCTCTCCGCCGCCCGCGCCCAGATTTCCCAAGACCGTTGCCAGGTCAAAAAACGCCTTGCATGCGCCCAAAAGCCGCGCGGCCTGGATATTGAGGTCTCTTTCCTTGTTCCTGTTGCCGTTTTTCCCTTCGGCCCAGGCCATGTTGGCGAGAGTTGCCGCCTTGCCTTTCACGTCGCCAATCTGCTCATTGAGTTTGAGGGATTCCTCCCAAAGGCATACTGCCCGGGCAATGTCTCCCTGTTGCGCCAGCACCCCGGCCATTTGATGAAGCGTGGCGGCCTTGCCCTGAACGTCGCCGATCTGCTCTTTGAGCTTCAGGGATTCCTCCCAAAGCCCCATGGCCCGGGCAATGTCTCCCTGGTCCGCCAGCACCCCGGCCATTTGATGAAGCGTGGCGGCCTTGCCCTGAACGTCGCCGATCTTCTCCGTGAGCTTGAGGGATTCCTCCCAAAGGCCCATTGCCCGGGCAATGTCTCCCTGTTGCGCCAGCACCCAGGCCATGTTGTTTAGCGTGGCGGCCTTGCCCTGAACGTCGCCGATCTGCTCTTCGAGCCTGAGGGATTCCTCCCAAAGGACCATTGCCCGGGCAATGTCTCCCTGCATGGAGTAAATCCGGGCTTGACCGTTTAATATGCCCGCCTTTCCGTTCAGGTCGCCATAGTCCTCGTAAATGGCGCGCGCCTTTTCAAACGCCAGAAGGGCGTCCCGTGGATTGCCCCGCAGGAACCAGGCCCGCGCCGCCGAGCCTAACAGCCTGGCCCGGCTCAGGCGTTCGGCCTTGCTGCCGCTTCCTTCCAGCGCATCCGCCAGGTCCTGGTAATATTCCCCCTCCTTTAACGCATGGGGAAGCGCGTCCGGTTCCATGTCTCTAAATACGTTCCGGGCGGGAAAAGGCGACATGCCTTCCGCGATGTCAGGAAACAGGAACACCGAGGCGCGGACCGACCAAAGGTCCGGAGCGCGGGACTGGGCTGTGAGGAGAATATGCGGCGGGCCCATGAGGAGGAGGGCGGACGGACAGGCCTTGATAAGCCGGTTCCGCTGTTCATTCAATACCACAAGACCGCTGGTCCAGCCGGCCCTGAGTTCCGCCTCGCGGCCTTCGGACCGCGCCGTGATGATGTTTCTGCCTTTAGGAGGTTTTTCGGCCCTTAAGAGGTGTTCCAAAAGACGCGCAAGGTCTTTAGGGTCTTCATAAAACATATCCAGGTGGGTGTCGCCTGAAATATGGCTGTATTGCAGGCGTCCGACCACTTCTTTGAGTATGTTGGGGGAGTTGCCGCAGACAAAAAAAAGCTCGAAACCCTGGCCGATCGCAAGGGCGTCTTGCAGAAGGGAGAATTGTTCCTCCCCGGACTTTCCAAGGAAAAGAGGGGTTCCCCTTTCGGCTTCCATCAGGGTTTTTCCCCGCCGGGCAGGGTTCTTTCCCTACCGCATTGCGCCAGGGCGGCCTTCATGGAGGGGGTGTTGCGCAGAAGAGGATGGATATCAAGCCATTTGCCGCCGTTTTGGTAGGAAAGAACAAAATGCTTGTTAAAGAGTCTGACAAGGCGGAATTTGTCTTCTCCGGGCCAGCCGCTTAAGGAGTGGTCATTGGCGACCTTGCATAAGAGGGGGATGTCATCGCCATCGAGTCCATGGTCAAACGTTTCGGTGAAAATATCTGTGACCCGCGCGATGTCGGCTTCCAGTTTGCCGCCGGGGATGGGCAGGTGTCCGATGCGCGCGTTTCGGAGGATCACCTCGCGGACCATGCGAAGCAGGTCCCTGGGGTAGCCGCCGCTCAGTTCGGCCAGTTTTTCGAGTTGGCGGCCGTTTCCAAAAATGCCATGGACATCCATTCGTTTTTCAAGCAATTGGAGCATGGCGTTTATTCCGTCCGTGTGCCTGGTTCCGTCCATGTTGAAAACCTTGCACATGGGAAGCATCCAGGTCCTGCCAAGGTCATGGGCGTCTTCCGTGAAGGAAACCCAAGGCGGCACGGTGTAAACAGCGTGGCATGGTGTACGTAAAAGTTTCCAATGCCGTATAAAAATGGTTTCAATGCTGTTTCTAACGTCTTTCTCGTTTTTGGAATCTCCTTGCAGTTTTTCAAAACTATCTAGAATAAGTATTGTTTCCTTCTTTTCGTTATTGTTTTCTTTAATGGTAGCTATGGATTCATCAAGAAAATTATAACATTCTTTAACAAGTTTTGGCATTTTTTCGGCGATTGCTTTATTTAATTTTTCCCTAAATTGGAGATTTTCTTTAATTCCTAATTGGAGTTCTGCCACATTCCAGGCTTTTATGGTGATACCTTCAATTATGATTTCACTCTGTAGGAATGTATTCAACCTTTTCCAAAAGCTTCGTTTGTCATCAATATATTTTTCTTTCTTAAGAAAACTGTCAAATCCTGCCGCTATTGAAATCCACATATCTGTAATGGTTGCTGGAACATTAAGATTAAGATACTCTTCGGTATCCACATAAACGACTGTATATCCGCTTTTTTCCAAATAGTGCTTGAGGCGCAGCAGTTCTGTTGTTTTTCCGCTGCCTCGAAAACCTGAAAACAAGAGATGCGTCGGTCCATCCGCAAAAGCAATGGCATCTTGAAGCAATCCAACAATATCGCCGTCGCATCCACGCAGGTTCTTATCGCTTAGCGGGACATAGCGCTCATCATCCCAGTCAAGCCATTCCTCGGGCTTGCAGTTGTTGTAGGCTTTTTTCAATTGCTCATTCACGGTGAATCTCCTTACAGGGCGTTGGGAGTCGCGCGTGCCTTTGGACCGCGCGCCGCGCGCCGGCGCAAAGCGCCATGTACTGTGGTGTTTCGGTTCCATGGCGTTTTCCGGGCTGTCATTCTTGCCGGAATTGCGCGCAGAAAGCAGGGGCTTCCAAACCGGCCACAAATGAAAAATAACACCCCGCCCCAATGATTGCAAGTCATCCGGCATCATTTTTCAGAAAACGGGACCACGGCCTGTGGCGCGCGGGCCCGGGCGCGCCCCGGACGCGTTGAGGCAAAACGGAATTACGGAAACGCCCTATCCCCCCAGCTTTTTCCACACCCGGTACAGCTCGCTTACTCCCCAGGCCTGGGCGTCGCATCCGCGCGGCGTGTGCGGCGCGTCCCCGTCCAGAATCTCCGGAGTGTGCCCGGCGGCGCCAAACTCCAGGCCCGAAAGCCCGCCAGCCAGCCAGGCCAGGGCCGTTTCCCGCCCGTCTTCTCCGTAACACATCCAGTACGCCTCGGAATACGACGGATAGGGCCATGTCCAGGCTGTGCCGTTGTGGTAGGCGGGTTTCCGTTTCGTGTCCTCGTCCCCCTCGTACCTCCCCTGGTAGGGCCGGCAGGGATTGTTGAGCAACACCCCGTCCCGCTCCACCGGCAAAGGACGGCACACGGGCCGGTCGGCAAGACTCCGGACAGCGCCAGGCACCAGGAGTTCGGCGCATGCGGCAAGAACGCCCCGGGCGACCCTGTGGTCTGTCACCGCGCCCAGGGTTACGGCAAAAAGCTGGTTGGGCCGGAGCGCGAAATCCGCCTCCGCCGATTTCGCCGAACGTCCTGGCGCCGCGTGCAGGCAGTCCGCCAGATAACCCTGGTCTTTTCCGTAAAAAAGCCCCATCACGCGCCCTGCCACCTTGTCCGCCAGGGCGGCCCAGCGCCCGCGCTCCCCCGCCTTGTCAACCCGGGCCAGCAGCGTGAGCGCCTTGTGCCACAGGGCCTGTATCTCCACCGGATACCCCTGCCGCGGAGTGGCCGCCGGATAGTTGGTGTCCATCCACGTGAAGTGCGAGGGACTGTACACCAGCCCGGTTTCCGGGTCCACGCGCACCCCGTTGGGAGCGCCCGCAAGATATCCCCGGGCGATGGACCGCAGCACATCCAGGAGGGTTCTTCCGCCGCAGTCCTCCTCCAGGAACGCCAGGCTTCCCTCCGCATCCATTAGGTCCCCGCAGGCCGTGAAAAACCACAGGGGCGCGTCCGAGGTGTCCCGGTTTCGCGCGTCCTCTCCGCGGATCATGTTGGGCAGCGTGCCTTTGTGTTCGAACCGGGCGAACTGCTTGAGGATAAGCCGGGCGTCCCGGGTGTTTCCCGAGGCCGCAAGCCCGCGCAGGAAGATGAGGGAGTCCCGGCCCCAGTCGAGGAACCAGGGATAGCCCGCGATAACGGTCTTGGCCGCGTCGCGCCGGACCACATACTGGGACATGGCTTTTTCAAGGGCCTCGCCCAGGGGCAAAGGCGCCGTCTCCACCGACTCTGTGAAAAGCGGGGCCGTGAGCGTTGTCCCTTCCGTGTCTTTTTCCCCGGCTCCGCGGATTTCCGCGCGCAAGTCCGCGCTTTCCCCGCCTTTCAGTCCCGCCGCGAAATAGCCGGGTGAAAAAAGGTCCGAGTCCGGGTCCTGTCCGCGCTCCGCTTCCAGGGGCCGCCGCACCATGTAGCGCCATTCCGGCTCACTGTGGTAGGTGCCCGGCGACAGGGTGACTTGGAGGCGCCGGTCCGGGGACGGGGCGAAAACAAATCCGTTCGGAAGGGTCTCCACGCTTCGGGGCCAAAGGTGTTCCGGGCCCAGATAGGCTTTGGTGTTGTCGTGAAAGCTCCTGTCCTCCACGTCGGGGCGCAGAATCAACAGAACTTTTTTCGCGTCCTCCAGACGCTCAACGCTTTTGCCTGCTGTCTCCCTGTAAAAGGCAATCCGCGCCGCGTTTCTCCCCTGCTCCATGCCCATGCGGACCAGAAGGCTCACATACTGCCCCTGGCCGGAAACCACGCGAAACCGCCACCAGGCTGTGGAATCGAGACCATGGCCACAGGATTCCAGACATTCCGCGTTCAACTCCTGGGAAAAGCCCTGATACACAACCCAGGCCCGAAGCCTGGAAAGCATGCACCACCGGTCCACAGGCACTGTGGGGGAAAGGTTTGCCGCCAACAGGGCGTCGTATTTGCTTAAAAGCTCTCCCCAGCGCGCGTGGGCGCGCGCCATGCCCCCCCGTCCGTTGGTGCCTAAAAAGAGGAGGGGACGGCCTTCCAGGTCCTGCCGTGTAAACCACCGGGAGACCCGGGCGTTTTCCGGTTTTGCTAAAAACAGCACAGGAGACTCGGCAACCCCCGGGCGCTCTCCCTGGAACACGCGGATTTTGACGGAAAGGCGCGTGTTGGTTTGCGGGGCGGGGCGCGGCCGGAAAAGGAGGAACCATCCGCCGTCCGCAAGGGGCAGTCCATGCTCTCCCGCCAACACCTCCCGGTTCCGCTTCAGGCGGACGCGGAAGAATGCCGGCGCGAGAAACAGTTGGAAATGGCCCGGAGGCACCATGACCTCCCGCCGGGTGTCCTGGGGCCAGCGCCACACAGTCACGGGAGGCGCGCTTTTTCCGGACATCTCCCGCACAAAGCGCTCAGGGTCTTGGGCAAGCCGGGCCGCCAACGCATCGGGGTCAATCCCCGAGATATCCTGGTCTGGCCGGAAAACAGAAAGAATCTCCAGGGCTTTTGCCCGCATGCGCTGCCGGATTTCCCTGTCCGGAGCGGCTGACAAAGGCGCCCCGTCGTCTTTCACTGTTTTGAGGTCATCCGGGTCCGTTGTAAGGCAAAAAGCGCCCGCGGGCGGGAGGTAGAGGGTATGGAGGCCGTCATGGGCCAGAACATCCACGCGCTTTTCCGTTACAAGGTCGTGGTATTCGGGTCCCTCAATGCGGGTTTCCCGGGGATTCCATGCGACCTGGGCCGGTTTCGTGTCATCCAGATTGACGAGAACCAGAAGCCGTTTCCCTGTGGGGAGATGATGCCGGAGAAGGACCAGGGCGTTCCCCGGCCCTCCGTTGACCAGACGGACCACGCACTTGTCGTGAAACGCCGGATGCCGGGCCAGGATAAGCGCCAGCCGCCGCAGATGCCGGATCTGGTTTTCCCGCGCCCCCCAGTTGAGGGAGTTGCTTTGATGCACGTCAATTTTTTCCGTGGCGAACCATTCCACGCCGTTGGCGTAGCCAAAGGCTCCGTTGTGGGAAAAGAGCGCGCACAGGGCCGCGCGCATTTTCGCCCAGGGTTTTCCCCGGGCCGCGAGCCGGTTGTTGTCGTGGGTCTCGGCGAAATGGACGGGCAGTCCGTCGGAGCGGGCGATGTCGTGGACGCCTGGCAGATACCATTCGAGGGCGCCCCGGTCGTAGTTCTGGAATATCTCGGAATAGGCCATGTCGAAGTTGGCGGCGTCGAGGATTTCGCGGGTCACGGAGATTTTTCCGCCCAAGCCCTCGAGCAGAAACACGGTGTCGGGGTATTTGTTCCGGACCCGGGCGACGATGTAGCGCCATGCCTCCACAGGGAGCATGTAACCCGCGTCGCAGCGGAAGCCGTCCACGCCCCTGCGGCACCAGATTTCGAAAACCTCTGCCATGTACACCCAAAGGCCCTTGTGCCGGTAGTCGAGTTTGGTGAGGTCGCTCCAGACCACGCCCCAGGCTCCGGGAACCTCGATGCGTCCGTGCTCGTCCCGGACCAGCCATTCGGGGTGGGTTTCGTGGAGCTGGGCCGCCCAGCCCGTGTGGTTGACGGCGATGTCCAGGAGCACCCGGGCGCCCAGGGCGTGGACGGCGTCCAGAAGCTCGGTGAACTGTTCGAGGGGTGTGGCGCGGGGGTCGAAATCCGCGAGGGCGGCGTCCACGGCGGTGAAGTTGAGGGCGGCGTAGGGGCTGCCGAAGCGTCCCATGCGGGCGTAGGTGGTGGGGGAGGGGTGGACGGGCAGAAGCTGGATGTTGCGGCAGCCAAGGGTTCCCGCCACGTGTCCCAGGCATGCCTTAAAAGAGCGGAAGGTTCCGGAGGGCGGGATGACGACCCATCCGAGCTGGTCGAGCGCTTCCACGGCGCGGGCTTTTTCAGGATCCAGGACGGCCTGTCCGTCCTTGTTGGGGCCGAACTGGCGGATAAAGGCGTTGTAAAGGATGTTGGCGCACACGGTGTGGGCGGGCTTGACGTTGACAATGGTGTTGCCGCCCTCGGGCCAGACAGGGAGATTTTTTCCCTCTGGGAGGAAAAACGCCTTTGCCTGGAAATGGCCCGCTTCCCACAGAGGGAGGGTGATGGTGTAGGTCCGGCTGTCCTTTGGGGACATGGGGATGTCGAACCAGTCCCTGCCCAGGGGCGGCTCGCCGCATTCGACATGGCGGATGATTTCGCGGCGGGAGGCGGCGCCGTGGCCGATGGTGGTCCGGAGCCACGCCTGGCCGGGCGCGGTTTCCGGGAGGGCGAGGGAGAAGGAGAGGGTATCCCCGGCAAAGGCGAGAAGCCGGGCGCCGGGAGGCGGTTCCTGGACAGGGAGCTGGCGCTGCATCGTTGGCACCTCATGGGCGGGTGAAAGTTAGCGCGCGGTGTCTGCGATATCCAGTAGTTTGCTTTAGGCGTTAGGGCTGGTTGTAAACGGCCCGTTTTTAAGGGCTGCGCCATTATCCACGCGAAAAACACGGATAGCCGGATATCAATGTCATCAAGTTAAGGCTGTCTTGGCCTAGTATTCAGAGGTAATTGCAAAATACATTGAAACGACAAATTTGAGGTAGGTTGGGTGGTTCTGCCCGAAGGGCAGGTTCACCCAACACAAAGGAATCATTTAGA
>JAGVGH010000223.1 GCA_020057225.1 Desulfobacterales bacterium
TATACCATTATTCCAAGATGTTGGGTGAACCTGCCCTTCGGGCGGAACCATCCAGCCTACATCAAATTTGTCGTTTCTAAGAGTTTTGCAATTACCTCTTTCATTAACACTTCCTTTGCAATTACCTCTGTCAAGAAGAATTCCCCGCGTATTCAAAATTCGAATCATTTCCATGGACAGTTGCTGCTCGCCCATGAAGGTGTTCAAAGGCTCATTCAAGATATGCCCCGCCAACGCCACGAGACCATGCCTGTACTCCGTCCGCAGTGGCCTGGTCTTCTCCGGCATATCAACGTCGCCCGCCTTTACTTTATACCAAAATGCGGTCCAATCCGTAACACCTGCTGAAAGCTCCCGCTCAATCTCCCTCTCCCCCCGGGAGAGGGCCGGGGTGAGGGCATACCTTGTCTGATTGCAACTCGGTATTATACGTGCTTATCGCCGCGCGCGTCTTCGAAATACCGGCTAAAATCCGCGCAAGACCGCCCTCCCGGGCCTCCTTTGCCTCCTCCGCCCCCGGGGTTCCCGCCAGGGCAAGAATCCCGGCGGCATGATCCCCATGAACAGTGCGGATTTCATGCTTCCCCGCCCTCCCCTTTTTTCAAAATCCTCCCGCAGCCTCCCGCCGGAACGCCCGCCCCGGCCAATCCTTTTTACCCCATCCGCTCCAGTTCCTCCGCAAGCCGGTCCAGGCGTTTCTCGCTCACCGGACAGGCCGTTCCCAGGGTCTGGGCAAAGAGCGACACCTTGAACTCCTCCACCATCCAGTACAGGTCCTCCAGGGCCTCCCGTTTGGCCGCCGAAGCGCCCGGGCCAAGCCCCGTCGCCAGTTCCCGGACCCTTTTCATATACCGCGCGGCCACCGCCGCCCGGGCGCTTTCCTTTTCCCAGTCCACGGCGGCTTTTTCCGCCCGCTGGGCCATGGCGGCGAGATAGCGCGGAAGGTGTCTAAGCCTCATATTGTCGTATAATGTGACAAAATTGTCCGGTAAAAGGGCGGAAATGTCTTTCTCCAGCCGCGCCACAAGCTCCCGCAACTGCCGGTTCCCCGCGTTTGCCCGCGCAACCGCCTTAAGCGCCCCCCCGGTTCTGTGAAACGCCGCCAGCGCCTCCCTGACCAGCGCCGTCTTCTCCATCCCCAACGGCCCCATCCGGGGCGCAAGCTCCGCCGCCTTGGCCAGAAACTCCGTCCGGGTCCGGATGTCCAGGCCAAAAAGCTCCTCCCACACCTTGCGGAACGCCTGGTCCTCCACAGCCTGGGCGCCCCCGTGGCGCGCCGCCAAAGGCTTGTCCCCCGGCTGCAGGTCCATGGTGCGCCTCAAAAGCCTTGCCTCCCGCCCGAAGTGGAGTTCAAAGAGCCGCGCCACCCCGCGCCGGTGGGCCTCCCTGGCCTTCACAGGATCCTGAAAGGCGCGCACCGCCACAGCCTCCCCCTCCGGAACAAAGGCCAAATGCAGGCGGTGGCTGTCCGGCCTTTTAAAATCAATGGGAACGGACTCGGGCAGCATCTCCATGTTCCAGGCAAGAAGCCCGCCTGTCTCCCAGCGCTCCCGGACCTTTTTTTCCAGGTCCTCCGGGGCCTTTGCCTCTGGCAGGCGGCTTAAAAGGGACGGGTCCCGTCCTGCGGCCACCTCCCGCCCGTCCGGCCCCACCACGGACACACGGGCGGTAAGGTAGCCGGGCAAAAGATCGGTCCGCCACGCGGAGTGCGGCACCGACACCCCGTAGTCCTCATGGAGGACACGGGAAAGCTCTCCCAAAAGGGAACCCTGGCCGGGTTTGAGCAGGGGCAGAATCCGCTCCACAGTCTGGTTCACCGGCACCAGCCTTCGCCGGTGCTCCTTGGAAAGCCCTTTCAGAAGCAGGGAGACTTTTTCCGGCAAAAGCCCCGGAACCACCCAGTCCAGGCCAGCGGGGTCCACGTCCGACGCCACGTGCCGGGGGATGCGCACGGTCACGCCGTCCAGGGCCGAGCCGGGATCGAACCGGTAGCGCACCGGAAACTCCCCGGCGGAAAGGGGCATGCGCTTGGGAAACCGGGCGAGCCTGCCGGGCTCCGGGGACGCGGCCATAACATCGGCCTCGCACATGCGCAAAAACCGGTCGCCGCCCCGGTCCCTGATGATGCTTTTCAATCCCTCAACGCTATAGACCTCGGGCAGGCGCTCCTCGTAGAATTTCAGCCGGTGTTCCTGGCCCAGCAACAGGTCCCGGCGCCGGAGCCTGTCCTCCATCTCCCGGACCTTGCGGACAACCTCCTGGTTGTGGACGAGAAAGGGCAGGGCCTCGGGAAGCTCCCCTTCCACCAGGGCGGACTGCAGAAACACTCCCGTGGCCGCGTCCGGGTTTACCGGGCCAAAAGAGACGGAGCGGCCCGGGGCCACAGGAAGCCCGTACAGGGTCACATGCTCCACAGCCACCACCTCGCCCCGTTTGGGGTCAAAACGCGGCTCCGTGTAGTGGCGCGCGCACAGATGCCCGCCCAGCTCCTCAAACCACGCCGGGTCCGCCGCGGCCGCCGTGCGCAGAAAAAGACGCGAGGTTTCCACCACCTCCGCGGCCACCAGCCATTTGACGCCCTTGTTGTGCAGGCCGGAGCCTGGAAAAACAAACGCCTCTCTTCCCCGGGCCGCGGTATAAGTGTTTTGCTCCTTCCGCATCGCGATGTTGGATAAATACCCGCTCGCAACCGCCCGGTGGACGGCGGCGTACAAGGGCGCGCCGCGCTCCGGCCCGGGAACGGGAAGGTCCGCGGGTTCAGGCCGCGCCCCGGGCGCAAGCAGGCCCTCGTCCTCGAGAATGGCGGTGATTTGTCCATGCACATCCTGCCATTCCCGCATTCTCCGGTACGACAAAAACTTTTCCTTGGCGTAGTTTTTCATCTGGTTTTCGCTGCCCGCCCGCGCGCGCTGCGTGTGCCAGGCCCGCCAGATGTTCAGCGCCGTGACGAAATCGGAGTTTTTATCCACAAACACCGCGTGGGCCTGGTCCGCCGCAGCCTCTTTGTCAGGCGGACGCTCCCGGGGGTCCATGATGGAGAGGTACGCGGCCAGCACCATGGCCTGGGCAAGGCAGCCCTCGGAGCGGGCCTCCATGAGGATGCGGGAAATCCGCGGGTCCAGGGGCATGCGCGCCATGAGCCTGCCCATGGGGGTGAGGACATGCCGCTCCTCGTTTTGCTTTTCCGGTCCGGACACGCGGATGGCCGAAAGCTCGAGCAACACCTCGTGCCCGTCATGCACGGCCTTGGGTGTCGGCGGGTCCACAAAGCCGAATGTCAGGGGACTCCCCAGCCCCAGGGCTGTCATGCGCAAAATGACCTCGGCGAGATTGGCCCTTAAAATCTCCGGCGGGGTGTACCGCGGTCTGTTTTGATAATCCTCCTCCGCGTACAGGCGCACGCAGACGCCGGCCTCGACCCGGCCCGCCCTGCCCATGCGCTGGTCCGCGCTGGCCCGGCTGATTTTGGCCACAGGCAGGCTCGTGGTACGGGACCGGGGGTTGTACTGGGAAATGCGGGCAAGGCCCGTGTCCACCACGTAGCGGATTCCCGGAATGGTGAGGGAGGTCTCGGCGACATTGGTGGCCACCACGATTTTCATTCCCGGGGCGGAGTCGAACACCCGGGCCTGCTCCTGGGCCGGAAGCCGGGCGTACAAAGGCAGAATGCGCGCGCCCGGCCACGTTTTTCCGGAAAGAATCTCCACCGTCTCGCGAATGTCGTTTTCCGTGGGCATGAACACGAGAACATCGCCGGGCCTTCCGAATTTTCCGGAGACGATGTCCGAGACCGTCCGGGCCGCGTGTTCGACGTGTCCGGTTTCCTCGCCGGAGTCGTCCTCGCCAGGGGGGTCGTACACGGCGCGGACCGGAAAGAGGCGGCCCGAGACCTCGATGACCGGGGCGTTGTCAAAGGCCCGGGAGAATTTTTCCGCGTCAATGGTGGCGGAGGTGATGATGAGTTTGAGGTCGGCGCGTTTTTGGAGAAGGCGTTTGACGATGCCCAACGTGAAGTCAATGTTGAGGCTTCGCTCGTGGGCCTCGTCCACGATGATGGTGTCGTAGCGGGAAAGGAGGGGGCTGGTCTGGGCCTCGGCCAAAAGGATGCCGTCGGTCATGATTTTGATGTGGGGGTCCGGGGCGCCTTTTTCCGTAAAACGGATTTTGTAGCCCACCGATTCCCCCGGTTCCTGGCCGGTCTCTTCAGCGATGCGGCGGGCGACGGTCACCGCGGCCACGCGCCGGGGCTGGGTGCAGGCCACCACGCCCCGGGTTCCCCGGCCGGCCTCCAGGCACATTTTGGGAATCTGGGTTGTCTTGCCGGAGCCGGTTTCGCCGGTGATGACCACCACGGGCGAGCGCCGGATGGCGGCGACGATTTCCTCCCGGCGCGCGACAATGGGGAGGTTTGCGGGGTAATTCAGGGGAGGCAGGGTCTTTTCCCGGCGCCGGACCTCGCGGAGGGAGGCGTGGACGCGCTTTTTGAGGCGGGAAAACTCGTCTTTGGCCTGGGCGGATTCCTGGGGGAGACGCGCGAGCCGGGCGAGGTCTTTGCGCAGGGATTCCTGGTTCCGGACAAGGGCGCGCGCGATTAGGGCGTAAAGGTCCATGGGGGAATCCTGGGGCCGTTTGTTTGGCTTTTTGCCTGTGTGTTTTACGGTGTTCATGGTGTTTGGCCGCGCTGGCGGCCCGGTGTTCCTTGCCGCCGGGAGTTTCCCCGGCTGTGCCGGGCGCGCCGTGTGGCGGCCCGGGCCAAAGAAAAAGGGGCTTTTGGCCCCTGGTCCGATGCGGTTGTCAGGTGGTTGCGCGGCGCTTGCCGGGGCTGCGGGATGCCGAAGGAAGCGCGTTGCCGGGATGAAGCGGGCAGCAGCAGGAGAAGAACGCCGCGGACCCCAGATAGGCGAGGGTCAAGGCCGCGCGGCAAGCCCCCCGCGCCTCCCAAAGAACGCCGGGAACCGGACGCCACAGAGCCAGAGCATCGCCGTCTGGGTAATCCCCGCCGCCGTGACATAGACAATCTTGACAAAATCCTCTCCCGCCGCCCTTGCCAGGGCTTTTTTCACAAAGCTCCGCGCGAAAATGCTGTGGATTTCCGCCCAGCCCGCAAAGAGGCAGAGGTTCCAAAGGATATCGCCCCAGGCGTCCCCCAGGTTCCCTTGTCCGGCTTTTGCAACGTGGAGAAAGGCCATGAGATAGAGCTGCGGAAGGTGAAAAAGGAGAACGCCCCACAGCACCAGACCCCAATACAGAACGCGGCGCCCCGGGTTTTCCTCTGTCACGGAATCTTCCTTTAGCGGGAGACGCGGATGACGCGCCGGGTCTGCCGGGGCGCGCCGTTGCCCTGTATCCGGTACTGGTAATACTGGCGCAACACCTTGGACACATAGCGTTCGGTCTCGTCAATGGGCGGAATCCGCTTGTATTTTTCAACCATGGAAGGGCCCGCGTTGTAGGCGGCCAGGGCCAGGGCAAGATTGCCCTCGAAGCGGTCCAGCATTTCCCGGAGGTACTGGGTGCCTCCCTGGATGCTTTGGCGGGGGTCAAAGGGGTCTGTGATGCCCAGGTCCTGGAAATTCATGGGCATGATTTGCATGAGTCCCTTGGCACCCTTGTTGGAAACCGCGCCAGGGTTGAAGGCGGACTCGATTTTAATCACGGCCTTGACGAGGTTGGCGTCCAAGTGATGGAGCACCGCCGCTTCCCGGATATAGTGGTCATACGCGCTGACGGTTTTCCCGGATTTCCAGACCAGCCCGGCCAGGGCCCCGGAGCCCGAGGAGCCGATGATGCGGGGCGCTGCCCGGCGCGTGGTGGCACCCTCCTTGAGATACAGCTGGTACTTGGTGTTGTTGGGCATATTGCTGTAATGGGCCACACCGTCCTTATCCACGTACCGGTAGATGTCGGCCAGCGCCCGGACAGGGCCTGTTACCGCAAAACACAGGAGCAGAACCGCGGACAGCCGGGCCGTTCTCCATTTCCATGCCGCCTTTTCGGGTGACGGACGCATCGCGCGTGCTCCCTTGTGAGGCATTGGCCGTTGCGGCGCGCTCTATGGCTTTTTAAGGGCCGCTTTGAGGCGCTCCTGGTCGGCGGGTTTGATATCGGTGAACTTGACGCCCATGCCAACAGGCCGGCGGACAGTATCATCGGTTTCCGCCCTGCCCCACACCACCTCGGACACGATTTCCGCAGGCTCCCCCATGCCCGGTATATCGAGCCGGAGCATGAACCGCGCGCCCACCGCCAGGGGTTTGGGGGTCTTGATGAACAGGCCGGTCCCGCTCACATTGTGGGTGGTGGCCTTGACAAAGCTGTCCATGTCCCGAAAGCTCAGATTGAGCGTTTTTTCGATTCGGGGGTCTTCCCGGCGCGTGGTTTTCCCGGAGAGGGTCTCGGTGGTTGTCTTGAGCCGGATGGACAAGGACTTGAGAATGGACTGGAAGGCGCCGGAAAGCCGGTTGTACTCGGTGTCCAGAAACGCGCGGTCCACCAGCCCCACGACAGTCTTTCCCAGGGCCTTGGCCGCCGCGGTCCGCGGCATCTTGGTGAAAAATGCGAGCTCTCCGAAAATATCCCCTTCCCGGACCACCTCGACCACCACCTTGTTGCCGTCCACGTTTTTGGAGAGTTCCACGGCGCCGGATTCCACCACATAAATCCAGTCTCCCGCGCTGCCTTCCTCAAAGATGACCTGGCCGTCCTCGTAGGTTTCTTCCGCGCTCGTTTCAAAAACCATTTCAATCCCCCGGGTGTTGGATGTCAGGTCATATACCGCAATTATTATATACGGGAATTCTGGTGGCGCTCCCGCAGGGCGTCCAGGCGCTGTTTCTTCAGATGCTCCGCGTACCGGAGATTCAGGAAACGCCGCGGGAAATCCTCCCGCGAGAGATAGGGAAGGGTTGTTTTCGCATAGCCTTCCACCAGCTCCCGGAAAATGTTCTCCTTATCTTTTTTGTCAACAAAAACAATCTCTTCCCTCTTTTCAAAAACTACGGTCTCCCCCAGCGCCTCCTCAATGTCCCGGGCGGAAAACATGGTGTTTTCCTTGTCCGTGAAACGCGCGACAGGCACCTCTATCCGAGCAATCATCACAACATGCCAACGGTCGGATGCCAGTATAAAAGACTTGTCGTAAAATGTCAATTCCAAGCCATTGTCTAAAGAAATTTTCTTCGCGGGTACTTCAAAACCCTTGTCTCTTTCAGGACTCTCCATACATGCCTCTCCTTTCATTGCATTCGGCCGCGGGATTTTATCAAGCAAAAGCATCCCTGCATCAGACCGGAAGAAGGAACTTCCATCACCGCATATTGGCTTTTTTTGTAGCGATAGACGCAATATGTTGTGTGCAAGGCAATGGACAACTCCGGAGCACAACGCGCGCGCCAAGTGTCCTTCGCGGCGTTAAAACCCTCCGGAATTCCCGGCGCGGGAGGTTCTCCTCCCGCCTCCGCGCGGACTACCCCTTCCCAAACGGCAGTTGCCGCTGCACCGGCGCCTTGGACCGCCCCGCACGGTCTCTCTGGTTTTTAACCAGCTCTTCCCCGATCTCCCGCAAAAACGGCGAAGGCTCCCTCTCCGGCGCCGCCCCGCCCCGGACCGCCCGCTTTTTGGCCCAGGTCAGCCACAACCGCCTCCTGGCCCGGGTGAGCGCCACATAGAACACGCGCCGCTCTTCCTCCAGGTCCGTGTCCCTGTTCCCCGGCCCTTTTAACGGAATCAGCCCATCCTCACACCCTACGACAAAAACCCAATCGAATTCAAGACCTTTTGCCGCGTGAACCGTCATCAGCGCCACCCGGTCCGCCTCCGGGTCGTACACGTCCTGGTCTGTGGACAGCGCCGCACAGTCCAGCCACCTGCCCGTGTCCTTCCCAAAACCCGCCCCTGTCCGCGCAAGGGAGGCAACCGTGGCCCGTGTCCTGAAATCCCCGGCCTGAAGAGCCGTGACAGGCAGCGCCTCCACCAGCCGCGCGATCTGCTCCCCCACAGGCAGCTCCAGTGTCTGCTCCCTAAGCCGCATCAGCTCCCCTGTGGCCTCGTACAGCGCAAGCTGCTGGCCGGCGGCCAGCTTTGGCACCGGAAAACGCCGGGCCGCCGCCAGGGACTCCCAGGGCGAAAGTCCTCTCTTTGCTCCCCAGGCCATGGCTGTTTCAGCGCTTTTAACCCCCGCCTGACCCATGCGCGCGGAAATCACCCGCCGCGCGTCCGCCTCCGTCTCTTTGCCCGCAAAGGTTTTGAGCGCCGCGAACAGCGTCTCCACTCCGTCTCGCCTGCCCCTCTCCTCCAGGTCCGCCACCTGGTAGGGAACCCCGGAACGCTCGAACGCCTCTTTGAGGGCGCCCGCCTGCTCCCGGGTTCGGTACAGGACGGCGAAACCGCCAAAGCCCAGCCCGGCGCCGTCCTCTCCGCGCCCTACCCTCCCGCTGTCCATGGAAAAATGGCTGGTGCCTCCCATGGCGCGCTCGATGGCGTGGACCACGCTTTCCGCCTCGGCCTTGTGGGTTTTGGCCGCCAGGACCGTCACATGCTTTTCCCCGTCAATTCCGGAAAAAATCTTCTCCCCCGCGCCCGCTGGCTGGTGCCCCCGGATGACATGCCAGGCCGCTTCGAGAATGGTTTGGGTCGAGCGGTAATTGCGAAGGAGCGTGACCTCCCTGGCTCCCGGATAGTCTTCCTTGAACCGGGTGAAAAAGGTGTGGTCCGAGCCCCGGAATCCGTAAATGGCCTGGTCCGGATCCCCGATGACAAACAGGTCGTGTCCGGGCGGACACAGCGCCCGCGTTAACCGGTACTGGGCAAGGTTGGTGTCCTGGAACTCGTCCACCAGAACATGCCGGTACTGCGCGGTCCGGGCCGCGCAAAACCCGGGGTCTGTTTCCAAAAGGCGGACCGCGTGGCAAAGAATGCCGTCAAAGTCAACCAGGTTTTCGCGGGAAAGAAGATCCTCATAAACCGCATACACCGCTTCCAAACCCGCCGCCTCTTCCTCCGGAAAAAAGCCCGGGGCCTCCCCCGGCCCTAACAGATTTTGCCGGGCAAGGGAGATATGCCGCGACGCCTCCCCTTCGGAAATCCCAAGGGCCTGTCCCCTGCCCTTTGCCGCTTCCAGGGCGCGCTTGAAGAGTTCTCCCTGGCGCTTCGCGTCCGCCACCTCGAGTTTTTCCCCCTGGCCGCTCTCTTTCCGGCTCTGGCGTAAAAGCCCTAAACAAAACGCGTGGCAGGTTGAAACCGTCACGCGCTCCGCAAGGGCCTGGGAGTTGAAAAGCGCCGCGAGACGCTCCCGCATTTCGTCCGCGGCGCGGTTGGTGAAGGTCATGGAAAGAACGCTTTCCGGCGGCTCCCCCGCGTCCTTGACCAAATAGGCGATTCTATGGGTGAGTGTACGGGTCTTGCCTGTCCCGGGCCCCGCGGTGACCACCAGGGGGCCGAACGGGGCCTGGACCGCTTCGAGCTGCTCCCGGTTGACCGCCCTGGAAAGCCAGTCGCCCCCGTTGTCCGCGGCGGCCCCGGTTGTGTCTCCCGGCTTTTCCGGAACTTTTTTCCGCTTTTTTGTCCCCGCCTCCCCGGAGCGCGCCGCCTTTTTGCGCGCAGGCGCCGGAATGCTGAATAGCTCTTTTGCTCCCAACAGCCTGTCCATCTCCCCGGGCTCGAACACCTTGACTTTTCCATACTCTCCGTCAAAGCCGCCCTCTAAAAACACACGGCCCTCGCGGACCCGCCGGACCGCCTCGCTGAAAAGGGGATGGGGAGCTTTTTCCAGCGCCTCCAGGGGAATGTTCAAAAGCGCGTCCAGCTCCGGGCCGAACCCCGCAAGAATCTCCCCGTGCATCCTTGCCACTGCTTTGCTGGACGGCCCGGTGCCGCACAGTTCCGCCAGCACGTCCTCCAGCGGCACGATACTCCGGTACGAATGGCGCCGCTCCGGTCCTTCCCCCGGAGCGCGGTCCGCCAGCTCCTCCACCCGGTAAAGCACGCCCAGGGTCAACGGCGCCTTGCACACCGGACAGATTCCTCCATACGCGGCGGTTTCCTCCGGCGTGGTCCGGACCCCGCATTTTCTGTGCCCGTCCAGATGGTATTTGCCCTCCTCCGGAAAAAACTCCAGGGTCCCCAGAAAACCTTCTCCGGTTTTAAGCGCCCCGAGCATGGCCGGATAGGAAAGCTCCGTGTCAAACAAATTGGCCTCCCGGGCCAGTTTTCCCGGGGAGTGCGCGTCCGAGTTGGATACCAGGGTGAGTCCGTCCAGGGACGAAACCCGGGCGCACATGGAGGGATCGGCGGAAAGTCCGGTTTCCGCGGCGAAAACGTGTCCGGTGAGGTCCCCAAAGCATTGGGAAAAGGAGTCAAAGCCGGATTTGGAGCCTAGGACCGAAAACCAGGGGGTCCAGATATGGGCGGGGATGAGGGCGGCCAGGGGATCGGTCTCAAGTACAATCTCCAGCAGGTTCCGGGCGTCGAGTCCCAAAATGGGCCGTCCGTCGGAGCGGATGTTGCCGATGGTCTCGAGCCGTGTCTGTAGCCGCGCCGCCGCCTCCAGGTCCGGCAGCAGGATGACATGGTGGTTTTTCCGGGTGGCCCCGTCTCTTTTGTAGATATTGGAGATTTCCGCGGTTATCAAAAACCTGGGCGCGCCCTGGCAGGCCCCGGGCACGTTCGCGTCAACCGCGGCGGCAAGCTCCTTTTTAAGACGGAAAAGCCCCGGCTCCGAGGGTTCGAGTTTTTCCCGCATTTCCGCAAGCCATCCCGGATGGGTGGCATCGCCGGTTCCCGCCACGGCAAGGCCCTTTAACTGGGCGTGGAGATGCAGATGCTCGAAGTCCAGGTCCGGTGCCGTTGCCCGTGAAAACCGGGAGTGGATGTGGAGGTCAGCGGTAAACAGCATGGAACGCGGCCTTTCAGCGTATGGCGCGCCTGTTTTTCCAAGGGCGCGGATTGCGGCGCATGAGGAGGCCCGGCGGGGCGCGGGGGCGGAAAACAGGAAGGGGGGGGTCTTCTGTTTCGGGCCGCGCTTCCGTCCGGGGCGTTGTCGCAAAGACCGCCAGTGTAGCCTAGTTCCGCCCTGTTCGTCAAAACCTTGGAACACGGAAACACGGATAAGAGGCAAACGCGTTTGGGTGTGTGGGGCTTTGGGGGAATCGAGGGTGAAAAGGGGGATTCCTACCAAAATGCGGACTAATCCGTAACACCTGCTGAAAGCTCCCGCTCAATCTCCCTCACCCTGTGGGAGAGTGCCGGGGTGAGGGCATACCTTGTCTGATTGCGCCTTGGTATCAGGCCGAGGGTAAAAAATTGGGCCTCTGGGGGGAGGAGTTTTCCCAGAGGCCCGTTCCACGGGAGAGCGGGACAGGAGTTCCGGCGGAGGGAGAGAGCCGGAGCGCCTGCTCCTCCTGGCGGGGGGAGCCGCCCTGGAGGATGAGTTAAATATAATCCGGCGGGGGTGTTTGTCAAGAATGATTCCTATTCTTTATCAAGATGATCCTTGTCAGCATTTGCCAGACACCGGCAACTCCGCCTGCCCGCCCGCCCTGCTGCCTCTTCCACCGCCCTGCGGCCCCCGCCAAGAAGTCTGGATTTCCCGGTAGAAATTGCGCGTCCGTCCGCGCGCCCGGCCTTCTTCGCGTTTTCAGAAATTCCTGACCCGCGCTTTGTGCTTGACCGGAACGGCCTCAAGGCGTATAGAAATATTTAAAAGATAATTGCAAAACTCTTGAGGTAATTGCAAAATACATTGAAACGACAAATTTGAGGTAGGTTGGGTGGTTCTGCCCGAAGGGCAGGTTCACCCAACACAAAGGAATCATTTAGA
>JAGVGH010000029.1 GCA_020057225.1 Desulfobacterales bacterium
CTATGTCCGGTATTCTGCCGTACATAGACCCTCATTTGTGCTTCGGGCATATGATCCTCCACAACATGTCGTTGTAGAGGACATACGCCCGAATCGGAAATAGGCCAGGTGGTTCCGCCCGAAGGGCAGGTTCTCTCAACACATAGAAATCATTTGAGAAATATGGGTTATCCCGTGCCTTGCTGCCCGGAACCACCCGGCCTACGCTTTATTTTGCAATTACCTCTCTAAGCAGCAGATTTTGACCTAGGCCGGGTCAAGCGCAGCGGACCCGACAGACGGATGTGTAACCGGGAAAAAACCGTGGTTGGTGCCGGATCCGCGCTTCGCGCTTGATCCGGCCTACATCAAACTGGACGTTTCGAGAAGTTTTGCAATTACCTCCCGCATTATCCGCCTTTCTTGGGCAGATAATGTCTGTTCCATGGTCCTGGGGTTGAAACCCCTGGATAGATCAAAAACCTTGCCGCGACGCGGCTGCCATGAGGAAAAAGGCCCATTTTATCCGGCAATCTCCGGTTAGGAAATTGCCGCCATTTGAGGTAATTGCAAAACTCTAAGAAACGACAAATTTGAGGTAGGCCGGGCGGTTCCGCCCGAAGGGCAGGTTCACCCAACAGATAGGAATCATTTAGAAATGTTGGGTGAACCCGGGCCTCGCGGCCCGGAACCACCCAACCTACGCCTCATTTTGCAATTACCTCATTTTATAACAAAAAACGCAACAAAACCTGTTTTTTTATTCTAACTCCCAACCCCTGACCCCTTAATTCTCCGGCTCTGCCGGGTCTATCCGCATAGATGCAACGGGCTCACACGCGCCATTCGCCTTTTTGTCTTTGTCTTTCACTTCTGCGGTTCCGCGGTTCGATATTCGATATTCGATATTCGCCTTTTCTTTCTTTCTTTCTTTTTCCTGTCTTTCCTTCCAACCGGAGAAACACCATGCGCCACATCACCCCCATGAACATCCTGGCCATCGGCGCCCACCCGGACGACATCGAATTCGGCTGCGCGGGCACCCTCATCAAATACCAGCGCCGGGGCCACCGCATGTTCCTGCTTGTCATGACCAAAGGACAGGAAGGCGGCCAGGGACGCGCCCGGGAGGCCGAACAGGTGGCTTCCAACGCGGTTTTGGGTGTCGAGGAAATCTTCTGGGGCGGATACCACGACACGCAGATTCCTTTAAGCCAGGGCCTTATCGCGGCAATCGAGGATGTGCTCAAAAAAATCCGCCCCAACATGATTTTCTGCCATTACAGCCAGGACACCCACCAGGACCACCGGAACCTTGCCCAAGCCACCCTTTCCGCCACCCGGTACGTGCCCAACGTCCTGTATTACGAGGGACCCACCACCCAGGACTTCAGCCCCCAGGTGTTTGTGGACATTTCCGACACCATTGAAACCAAGATGGCCGCCCTCAAGAGCCACAGCTCCCAGGTGATGAAGACCAACATCGAGGACCGCTCCATTCTCGAGTTCGCCCAGGCGACGGCCAATTTCCGGGGAATCCAGGGACGTGTGAAATTCGCGGAGGCATTCCATGCCGTGCGCCTGTTCATCAACATCTGACCCACGCCCGGTCCCGGCCCGCATTCCCCACTCCCGGCCCGCGCTGGGGGAGGCGGAGGCGGAGGCGGTCCGCCGGGTGGTTGCAAGCGGGCAGGTTGCCCAGGGTCCGGAAGTGGAGGCCCTGGAAAGGGAAATAGCCGGGCGCCTTGGGCTTCCTGGCGGAGTGGCCGTGAGCTCGGGAACGTCGGCCCTCTATCTTGCCCTGGAAGCCCTGGGGATTGGCCCGGGGGACGAGGTGCTGGTGCCGGACTACGCCTGTGCGGCCCTGGTCCACGCGGTCCGCATGTCCGGCGCCCTGCCCGTGCCGGTGGACGCGCTGCCGGAGAGCGGGAACATGGACCCGGACGACGCGAAAAAAAGGCTTACGGCAAAAACCCGGGCGACAGTGGCGGTCCATCTTTTCGGCGCGCCCGCGGACGTGGCCGCCCTCGCGGCCCTTGGCCCTCCGGTGGTCGAGGACTGCGCCCAGTCGCCAGGCGCCCGGATCGGAGACATTCCCGCAGGGGCCTTGGGAGCGGTCTCGGTTTTCTCGTTTTACGCCACCAAGGCGCTGTGCGCGGGAGAGGGGGGCATGGTATGCTCAGGCCGGCCGGAGATTTTGGCCAGGGTCCGGGACGCCCGGGACTACGACAACCGGGAGGACCTGACGAAACGGTTCAACTGGAAGATGACCGATATGCAGGCGGCCATGGCCCGGGTGCAGCTTGGGAGGCTGGACGGGTTTTTGGCCGCGCGGGAAAGGATTGCCCGTGCGTACAACGCGGATTTTTCCGGTCTTGGCCTTTTATTGCCCAAAGACGCGGCGGGCAGAATATGGTATCGTTATGTTCTAAGCGCTCCTTCGCGCCCGGAGGCGTTTATCCGCGCCATGGACCGGGAGGGGATTGCCGCGGCGCGGCCTGTTTTCAAGCCTCTCCACCGGTATCTGGGACTTTCGGGCTATCCCGGCGCCGAGGAGTGTCACGGGAAATTCGTCTCCATTCCGATATATCCGTCGCTCACGGAGGAGGAGCGCGGGAGGGTTGTTGCGGGGGTGGGGAAAACCGTCAAGGGGCAATGCGGCAGGGGGGAACCTGATTAGGCCGGGTGAAACTAAATCTGGCAGATGGAGATACAGTATGCAACCGGTAGTATTAGGCGCTATAGATGCGATTAAATTTAAAAATTTAATTTTTGGAAATCCATTTGAGTTCTATGGGTTGAACATATTTATCGGGCCAAACACGTCAGGAAAGAGTAATTTTATTTCGATTTTAAAGTTTTTGAATGGATGCATGAAAAATTCAGAAAATTCTGATAGCACATCTTTTGACCAATCAATCAGACTCATTGGTTCTAATAAAATAGCAGATATTTTTTTGGATAAACCGTGTTTGACTGATCTTAAATATTTCTTTAAATTAAATTTTGTGCATTATGACGCTATTTTATATCATATTAATTTGATAATTCCAGATACTACTTTTACAGAAATCAGAATAAACTATGAGTCCTTGGTTGGATTGCCATTTACCAAATATATCGAATACTTCTTTTGTCATTATGATGTAAAAGGTAATGGAATACTTTCCGAATATTATAGGCAAGATAATAAACGAATCATAAAAAAAATTTATAACATAAAAACAAATGCTACTGTATTATACGATTTACCAAACATTGATCAAATAGTAAATATAGGTACATATTTAGAAAGTAATAATATTTTAGACTCTAGAAACTCAGAATATGGGCCATTATCTGAAAGTAAATTATTAGAATATTTAAATGAATATAGAACTATTTCCATGCCAAAAGGAAGTTTATCCAAGAAATCTTTAATAGATCATGATCAAGCCAGCATTCATCAAGTTAGAAGATCCCTTCTTGGATATATAGGCGCGTGGAAATTTTATAATTGTAATGAATTAAATCCAAAAGAATTGAAGTTCGCGGAACCCAGGCTCGGACTTGGCGAAATGTTCCTTGCCGAAGACTGCATGAATCTGGCCCGGGTTTTCCACAACCTCTGCCAGGAACACGTGGATTTCGAGGATGACCTAAACCTGGCCCTGCGGCAGGCCCTGCCCCGCTCCAAAAAAGTCCGGGCGAGGCTCTCGGGAGTCCATCACCTGCATGTGGAATGGCATTTCGAGGGCGCCCAAGAACCCCTCTGGCTCTCGGACATGTCCGACGGCTCTGTCCGGATGCTGTGCCTTGCCATCATGCTTCTTTCTCCCAAGCCGCCCTCGCTTTTGGTTATTGACGAGCCCGAGCTGGGAATCCATCCCGCGTGGATGCCCATTCTCGCGGGCTGGATTAAAAAGGCCGCCGAACGGACCACGGTCATCATCTCCACCCACAGCCCGGACCTTCTGGACCACTTCACCGACACCCTTGAAAGCACGGTCTGTTTTTCAAGGGTGGATCAGCACCATTACACCCCTGTCCGCCTTTCCCGGGAAAAACTCAAACCCCGGCTCGACGAGGGCTGGCAACTGGGCGACCTCTACCGTGTGGGAGACCCGGATGTGGGGGGCTGGCCATGGTGATCTGGCTCTTTGCGGGCGGCGGAGAGTCAGAGCTCGGGCAACGGGACGAGGCCGCCGGGATTGTTAAGTTTTTGGAAAGGGTGTTTCCAGGGGTACTATTTGAGCGCAAGCTGCCTGTCAGACCCAGGTCTGGCCCGCGTCCAGGTTGCGCGTTGGGGCATACGGGGTCCAGTCTGGCCCGGGAACTGCGGCGGAAGATTGAGGAGTCCCTGAAGAGGAGGGAAACCTGCGGCGCGGTGCTGGTGGTGGATGACCTGGATTGCCATGACCCGTTGGCGCGCGCGGAGAGTTTTCTCCAGGCTGTTCTTCGGGCGGTTCAAAACGTCCCCGGCACCACCGCTCCTCCTGTGGTGACGGGCTTTGCCTCCCCGGAACTGGAGGCATGGGTGCTGGCGGACTGGAACAATTCCCTCGCCAGACATTCGGATTTCAGGGCGCGGCACGAGGGCATGCGGCATTGGCTTGCCACCGATGGGGGAGTTGACTTTGGCAATCTTGAGCGCTTCAGCCATCTTGACGTGGAAAAAAACTCCTGCAAGGAAAAGATGTCCGAAATTCTGTGCGAAGCGTCCCGGCGCGTCAACCAGGGGGAAGACTCCTGCTATTCCAAGGCCCATCACACGGCCGAGCTTTTGTCCATGGTGGACCCCGGAGTGGTCGCACGAAACTGTGGCCTTTATTTTGCCCCCATGGTGGCCCGCTTGAACAAACTCATCGGAGAAGCGGCATGAAAAAAACAGCTCTAAATGGTGCCGTGCGGAGAAAGGCCCGCCGCAATGGGTGAGACAGAAGCCCCCCTCAAATACCCCCTCCCCGCCGCGGCCGCGGCCCTTGGCGCGCTCTTCCTTCTATTTCCGTCCGCCCACGCCGCCTTTTTCTTCACAGGGCGCCGCTGGCTCTTCATCCTCCTCCTCAGCTTTTTAGCCTCCCACGCCCTCACACCCCTGTACCGGTGGGCGGCGTGGCGTTTTTCCATCCTGGACCAGCCCGCGGAACGCAAAGTCCACGTCCTCGCAACCCCCCTTTTGGGCGGGGTTTCCATTTTCATCGCCTTTTTCATCTCCATCGCCGTCAACGGCATCTGCGCGAGCGAGTTGTGCGGAATCATGGCCGGAGCCACCGCTGTTTTCCTGGTGAGCCTGTACGATGACGCCCGGGAGGTCCGCGCCTCGGTCAAGCTCCTTGTTCAGATTCTGGCCTCCGGGGCTGTGATGTGGAGCGGCGTGGTTCTCACGGTGTTTCCCCTTTCAACAGGCCTGTGGGGCCAGGCCGCCAACGCCTTTCTCACCCTGACCTGGATTGTGGGCATCACCAACGCCTTCAACTTTTTCGACGGCATGGACGGCCTCGCCGGAGGTTTGGGCGTCATCCTCTCCTTTTTTCTCGCTGTGGTGGCGCTTCAATCCGACCAGCCCTTTCTGGGATGGATAGCCCTCGCCATGATGGGAAGCTGCATGGGATTTCTCCCCTACAATTTCCGCCCATGGAAACGCGCCACCATCTTCCTGGGAGACGCGGGCAGCACGTTCATAGGCTTTGTGCTTGCAAGCCTCGCGGTGTTCGGGCAGTGGTCCGAGACCGACCCCGTCGCCGCCGTGGCCCCGCCGCTTCTTATTTTCTGGGTTCTCATCTTTGACATGGTGCATATCACCGTGGACCGCATCGCCACCGGCAAGGTGCATACCTTGCGGGAGTGGCTCGAATACGTGGGCAAGGACCATCTGCACCACAGGCTCATGTATGTGCTGGGGGGAAAACAGAGAAGTGTCCTTTTCATCTACCTCATCACGGTGTGCCTGGGACTCTCCGCGGTGGTGCTCCGAAACGCAAGTCCCTCGGATGTGGGCCTGCTGTTGCTCCAGGCCTTGATTATTGTCATAGTCATCACTGTTCTGGAGCGCAGAGGAAGGAATTTATCCTCTCAGGCGGAAAACACCGGAAACGGGGGAAACGGCCTTAAGGCCGACAAACCGCCGGACCGGCGGGAATAAACGAGGCAGGGCAAGGGATGACCAGCGGCAAACCGGAAACAGAGGAAAAAAGGATTCGCGCGCTCCTGGCAGACGACCATCCGCCGGGCCGTATTCTCACGGCCAGGCTGCCCGGAACCCTGGGATGCCAAGCGGAAAGGATGTCTTTTTTTACATGGCACAGCCGTGCGCGCGGCATGCCCGTCGCCAGCATGGCCTTGAGGCCACAGCGGATACCGGCGCCACCCGAAAAGATTATTGCAAATTTTTTATTCCAGCGGATTGTACTCCGGGTGGTCTCTCCAAAACCGCATTCGCATACTCATGGGCATGCTCCTCCAG
>JAGVGH010000292.1 GCA_020057225.1 Desulfobacterales bacterium
CTGGAGGAGCATGCCCATGAGTATGCGAATGCGGTTTTGGAGAGACCACCCGGAGTACAATCCGCTGGAATAAAAAATTTGCAATAATCTTTTCGGGTGCGGGCATTGCAGGAAACGCCTTAATTTTATTGACCTTGCGCGCCTCCATTGTTATGGTGGCGCTTTGAGGAATTCTCCCCGGCCCGCAAGGGCCGCCTTTCCGGACCCGCGCACCCTGTCGGCGCACGCCGCGCGCATGGTGGAGGCCTAACCGATGCGAAACATCCTCCAAAAATTCAGAGGGGTAAATCCCTTTACCCTTACCTTGGCCGCCATCCTGCTCTCCCTGGCAGCGTATGTCATTCAAATCCCCTTTCTTGAAATCGTCGAGCTCAAAACAATAGACATGCGCTTTCTTTTGCGCGGCGAACAAAAGCCGGGACCCGAAACCGCCATTGCGGTCATTGACGAGAAAAGCCTCCAGGAGCTTGGCAAATGGCCCTGGCCCCGGACCAGGTTCGCGGACCTCATCAACATGCTGAGCGACGCGGGCGCCTCCGTCATCGCTCTCGATGTGGGCTTTCTCGAACCGGACATGTACAACGCCTCGGGCACGGTGCAGGAAATCGAGAAGAAGCTCCAGTCTCTCGGCCTGGGCGACCCGAAGGTTTTTGAGGAGTTGAAAATCCTGCGCGGTCAAGGGGATTACGACGCCCAGTTGGCCCAGGCCATCCGGAATTCCAGGCCAAAGGTGGTGCTGGGGTTCTTTTGCCTCATGTCCAGCGAGGGTCTTGGAAAAATCACCGACAAAGAGAGGGATTACCATAAAAGCAACTCAACCATAGCGAAATACAACAATACGCGCATGCAGCACGGCGCGCCCTCCAACATAGAGGAGATCCCTGTTTTCAAAGTTTACCGGGCCCAGGCCAATATCCCTCAAATCGCGCGGGCTGCCCAGTATGCAGGCTATTTCAACATGCAGGCCGACCGGGATGGAACGTTCCGCTGGATGCCCATGGCCATGCGCTGGGATGAAGAACTGTACGCGCCGCTTTCCCTCAAGGCGGTCCAGGCCTTTTTTAACGATCAAATCCAGCTTCGGGTGGACACCTATGGAATCAAGGACTGTATTTTGGAAAACGCCAAAATCATTGTGCCTTTGAATGAAGAGGCGCAGTTTCTGGTCAACTACAGGGGCGGCAGAAAAACCTTCCCGCATATTTCCATAAGCGACATTCTGCAAAAAAAGGTGCCCCCGGAGGCTTTGGCTGGAAAAATCATCCTCGTGGGCGCCACCGCCACAGGCATCTACGACCTCCGGGTCACCCCCTTTGAGCACGCTGATTATCCCGGAGTGGAAATCCACGCCAATGTGGTGGACAACATCATCCATAAGGACTTTCTCATCCGCCCCAACTGGACCATCTTCTTTGACATCCTCTCCATCATCCTCCTAGGCTCCATCCTTGGGCTTGCGCTGCCCAGGGCGAGCGTCCTCACCGGGTTCCTCGCGTTTATCGGCCTCTTTGTGGTGTATTTCGCCACAAGCCAGGTATTCTTTTCCAAAATGGGCGTGGTCATCACCATGATCTACCCATGGACCGTGCTCCTTTTTGTCTATATGGCCATCAACCTTTATAAATACGTGACCGAGGAGCGGCAAAAACGCTTCATCAAAAGCGCGTTCTCCGCCTATCTGGCCCCCACTGTCGTGGACCAACTTATCAAAAGCCCGGAGAAGCTCACCCTGGGCGGCGAGGAGAGGGAGATCACCGCCTTTTTCTCCGACGTGCAGGGCTTCACCTCCATCTCCCAAAAACTCTCCGCACCAGAGCTCGTCGAGCTCCTGAACGAGTTTCTGACTGAGATGACCGACATCATCCTCGATATGAAAGGCACCATGGACAAATACGAGGGCGACGCCATCATCGCCTTCTGGGGCGCCCCCCTGGATATCCCGGACCACGCGGCCCTTGCCTGCGAGGCCTGCGTCTATATGCAGCGGCGCATGGTGGAACTCAGGAAAAAACTGGCCCAGGAGGGCCGGCCTGTTCTCAAAATGCGCATCGGCATGAACACGGGCAAAGCGGTCGTGGGCAACATGGGTTCCCAGACCAAGCTCGACTACACCATGATGGGCGACACGGTGAACACCGCGGCCCGCCTCGAAGGGGTAAACAAAATCTACGGCACCTACACCATGGTGAGCGATTCCACCTACCATCAGGCCGCCGGCAAGGTCGAGGCACGGGAACTGGACGCCGTGGTGGTGGTGGGGCGCGACAAGCCTGTGCGCATCTACGAGCTCTTGGGCATCAAGGGCGAGGTGTCCCCGACCCTGTTGCAGGTGGCGGACCTCTACTCCCAGGGGCTTTCCCTGTACCGCGCGCGCCGCTGGGACCACGCCGCGTCCCGTTTTGCCGCGGCCCTGGCTATCCGCGGGGATGACGGCCCGAGCCGGGCCATGCTGGAGCGCTGTCTGGATTACAAGAAAACCCCGCCGCCCCCGGACTGGGACGGCTCCTACTCAATGACCTCGAAGTAGGCGGCCGGCATGGAAGGCGGACGGAAAACGCCGTGCCGTGGTTTGGCGAAAGGAATCCTGCCGGGCGTCCTGCTTGTATGGACGCTTGTTGGGGTTCCCCAAAACACGGCGGCGGAGACAGTCCAGGGAGGGGGCTTGGCGGAAGAGGCTGTTTTGCAGGCTCCGGCGCCGGACCACGGGGTGGCCGCCCTGCTGGAACGGTTCGAGGCTTCCGCCAAGGCATTTGAGACCGCGGGAAACCCTCCCGTGCCCGTGCCGGACAGGTTTCCACCTGATGCGAAGCCCGGTGAGCCGCGCGTCCGGGTGCTTTTGTCCGAGGGCAAACCAAGGGCCGTGTTCAGCGCCGCCCCCGCCCTTGCCCTGACGGACCCGGAAACCGGGCGCGGACGCGCGCGCCCCTCCGGGACACCGGGGGGCAGATGTCCGCGCGGGGCGCCGGGGAGCAGTCCGCCCAAATTCAGCGCCTGTTGGCCCTTTCGCCGGTTTTTTCCAACATGGACAGCCGGAACGTCGCCCTTCTGGAGCAGCTTGTCAAAACTGTGGAGCGCCAGGCCGGAACCGTGCTCTTCCGCCGGGGGGACGCGGGAGGGGAATTTTTCATCATCCTGGAAGGGGAAATCGAGCTGTTCATCGTTCGCGAAAAAGACGGGACAGCCTCAGAGGAAATCCTGGAAACCTACGGACCGTGCCAAGCCTTTGGAGAGCTTGCCCTGTTTGGCAAAGCGCCCCGGACTCTGGGGGCCCGGACAAGGAGCGGCGCGCTTCTGTGTACCATCGGGCGGGAGAACCTCATCAGGCTCATCGAGGCTGGCCCATGTATCGCGGTTTCCCTTTTGGAAACCGTTTCAAGGCGCATGGCGGGGATAGTGCGGCAAGGGAACCGTTTATCAGCGCCGCTTTTTTTCCTTGTTAGTTTATACCTGAATCCGTGAACGCCATTGCAGAAAAATTCAGCAAATTAAAATATAACAATCTTGATTTAAATCAAATTTTATGGTATTGGTTTTTCATTCGA
>JAGVGH010000232.1 GCA_020057225.1 Desulfobacterales bacterium
CTGGGTGGTTCCGGGCCGCAAGGCCCGTGTGTACCCAACATTTCTAAATGATTCATATCTGTTGGGTGAACCTGCCCTTCGGGCGGAGCCGCCCGGCCTACCTCAAATTTGTCGTTTCCATGAGTTTTGCAATTACCTCCCTACTGTTTCATTATTCTTTGTTTCACTTTGCGTACAATAGTAGTAAAAATAGCAACTAACTGATTTGTCTCATCAAACAACCCTGCCAATTTTTCTTTATCGAAAATATTGCATTCGGATATCAGCTCAAGCCAATATTTTGTTTCATCAAGATATTTTAGACAATCTCCTATTTTTGCGGCAAATTCCACATCGCTTCTGCTTCGATATGCCTCCCGGTAGTTCGCGCCTACCGATGTTCCTGACCGCAACACCTGCATCCCAAGCACTTGGGCCTCCATCGTTTTAGGAAGCCGCGCGCACATTCTAACAATCCTAACAGCATAATTTTTCGTCCGTACCCTAAGGTCTTTTTCCCCTTCATAATTCATCCTTCATCCTTCATCCTTGCCTCTTCAAGCTCATACTTCCCCCCGTACCCACGGGGTGTGACCATCTTTCCATCATACACGTAGGTCGCGCTGTTCCCCACAAACACCGTTGTCTGCATGTTTACCAGGGAAGCGTCAAAATCACCCAGGGTGCTCAAAATCACCTTCTGGGTTTCCCGCATGGCCCCCGTGACAATCCCCACCGGAGTGTCCTTGGACCGCGCGGACAGCAGAATCTCCCGGGCTTTTTCAATCTGCCAGTCCCGCTTTTTGCTTTTGGGATTGTAGATGACCACCACAAAATCGGCAAAAGCAACGGCCTTGAGGCGTTTTTCGATGGTCTCCCAGGGCGTGAGCAAATCGCTCAGGCTCACCGCCGCGAAATCATGGGTAAGGGGCGCGCCCAGAAGCGCGGCGCCCGCGCACAGGGCCGGAACCCCGGGCACCACCTCGATTTCAAGCCCGCCTTTGCCCAGGCGCACGTTGTTTTCCCGGCACAGGTCAAACACCAGTCCGGCCAGAGCGTAAATCCCCGGGTCTCCCCCGCAGACCAGCACGGTGGGCGTGCCTTCCAGGGCGCACTGAACAGCCTCCCAGGTCCGCTCCACCTCCCGGGTCATACCGGTGGCGATAACCCGCTTGCCCTCCAGCAGAGGACGGACAAGATCCAGATACGTGGTGTAGCCCGCGACAGCACCTGCCTTCGCGATAACCTCTAATGCCCGTGGTGTGAGGAATGGTGATGCTCCGGGTCCTGTTCCGGCAATGTAAATGGCATTGCCGCAACCGCCACTGTCACGTTCCCGCTCTTCACCTTGGGAACCAGAAGCTCCCCGCCGCTCGCCCCCAGCATGGCCGCAGCCTCGCATACGCTTTTTACTCCCATGTGCTGTTCCACAACCTCCGAGGGGTTGGGAACGTTTTTCACCGAGGCCAAAAGCTCTTTGGCAAACCCCTCGACTGGACGGTCAAACGCCGCTCCCATTTCCAAAAGCCCCGGCTCGAAAATTTTATCCTCGTGGGTGCCGAAAAGCCGGATGCTGGCCAGGGCCAGCCGGTGTTCTTTGAACACGGCCCGGACCACGGACGTAAGCTCCTCCTCCGAAGTGCCGCTGTTGCAGCCCACGCCCACGGCAAGGGAACAGGGGCGCACCGCCAGCACGTTTTCCGAAAGGCCCCGGTCCTCGTGGTGGACGAAAATCCCGGGATCCTCTTCCGGCAAGGGAGGCTCGACTCCCAGGGTCCACTCCGCCAGGGGCACATCCAGCACCCCCCAGGGGTCATACCGCCAGACCGGGACGCCCGTTAAAAACGCCATGCTCACGGCTTTGATTGCCCGGGTGTTGTCCATGGCAAGCCCCAGTCCCCGGGCAAGCTCGTCCACCGCCGGAACTCCCGCCCCGTCCGTGGCTGTGGTGACCACCGCCGTCCCGCCGAGTATCTCCGCGACCTTTCGCGCCAGGGCGTTGGCGCCGCCCACGTGTCCGGAAAGAAGGCTTATGGCGAAAGCGCCCTGGCTGTCCACCACCACCACGGCCGGGTCCGCGAGCTTGTTTTTTATAAGGGGGGCGATGGCCCGGACAACGATGCCGGAGGCCATGATGAAGACATGGGCGGCGTGCCGGGAAAACTCCCTTGCCACCGCGGCTCCAAGCCGGTCAAAGGGAACGGTCCCGGGCGGACGCTCCAAGAGCGACGCCCCGGCGAAAAGCGCCGCTTCCGGAAACTCCGCCGCCAGCCTCTCTGCCACGCGCATCCCGCCGGGAGTAAGCGCCCACACCGCAAGGGATCCTCTGGCTTTACTTTTCACCCTCCGCCCTCCGGTATCCGTGGGAAAAGTTTTTATCGTACAAGCGGGATTCCCCGGCGCCCAGCTCTCTTCCGGCAAGGGCCGGGCCTGCGAGAATGAGGGCCTGGCGGGACACGTTTTCTTTTTCCATGGTTTCAGCAAGCGCTCCCGCCGTGGTCCGGATGAGGCGCTGGTCCGGATGGCTCACCTTGACCGCCACCACAACCGGAGCGTCCGCTCCGTAAGCTTTGGCCAGCACAGGCCCGACTTTTTCCGCCAGGGCCGAGGAAAGGTAAATGGCCATGCTGGCCCTGTGCGCGGCAAGGGTGGAAAGCTCCTCGGTTTCCGGCACAGGGGTGCGGCCCGCCATGCGGGTGACGATAAAGGTCTGGGAAAGCCCGGGAAGGGTGTACTCGATTCCCAGGGCCGCCGCGGCGGCAAAAGCCGCTGTCACTCCGGGAATCACACTGTACGGCACGCCCTCCCTGTCCAGCCGCTCCATCTGCTCAAAAATCGCGCCGTACAGGCTGGGGTCTCCCGAATGCAGGCGCACCACTTTTTTCCCGGCCCGGTGTCCCGCAACCAAAAGGGCCGTGGTCTCATCCAGATTGAGGGGCGCGCTGTCCACACGCTCCGCCCCTTCCCTGCACCAGCGGGTCACCGCCTCGGGCACCAGGGAGCCCGCCACCACCACAAGGTCCGCCTCTTCAAGCGCCTTTTGTCCCTTGACGGTGATCAGCTCCGGATCGCCGGGTCCTGCGCCCGCAAACACAACAGGATGTTTTTCCATTACAGCCTCTTCTCCGCGCTCACAACCCACACCGGGTTTTTTGCCTCGAACCGCAGCCCTCCCGCGATGTCCCTGCCTTCCGCGACACTGATTTGAACAGTGTCCGGCGCCATGCCAAGGCTTCGTAACACATCCAGGGCGCGGACAAAGGTCTCTGTCACCACGGCGTTCACCACCATCCGCCCTCCCGGGGCAAGCCGGGAAGCGGCCCGGGCGAGAATCTCCGGCAAATCGTTTCCGCCGCCGCCAAGAAACACACGGTCCGGGTCCGGCAGCGCCTCCATGCCTGCGGGAAGCGCCGCTTCCACCGCCTCCACGTTCCAGGCCCCGTGCCGCGACATGTTCTCCCGTATGTTTTGTATCCTCTCCGGGTTTTTCTCCACGGCAAGAATCCTCCCCCGGGTAATCCACAGGGCGGCCTCCACAGCCACGGACCCGCTTCCCGCCCCCAGGTCCCAAAGAACGCTTTCCGGACCAAGGCGAAGCCTGGCAAGGGAGACGGCGCGGACTTCGGGCTTGGTGATCATGCCCCGCTCGTGGGCGTAAGCCTCTTCAGGGGCGCCCAAAACCGGCCTGGGAGGACGCCCCGCTCCCTCCAGGGGCAGAACCGCCACAGCGTTCGGCTCCTCAAAGCGCGTCTCCGCCGCCTCCTCCGGGGAAAGACGGACCACCCTCTCCTCCGGCTCCCCCATGCGCTCGAACACCGCCATGGAAAAGAGTCCGGGAGCGTGGCCGAGGACAAGCCGGGCCACATGGGCGGGCTCTCTGGAAGGGTCTGTCAGGGCGAACACCGGGCCGCCCGCGAAAAGGGCCGCGAGAAAGTCCCGTTCCCCGCCGCGCCCGTGCAGGCTCGCCGTCCGGACACCGTGCCAGGGCATTCCCAGGCGGGCAAAGGCCGCCGCGATGATTGGGACATTGGGGTGGATAAGGACGTTTTCAGCCCCCAGTGCCTTGATGAGGGTGTGGCCGATGCCGAAAAAAAGGGGATCGCCCGATGCCAGGACAACAACGCGCTTGCCCCTGGCCGCCTCTTTCACGGTCTCGATAACCCGGGAAAGGGGCGCCCTGATTTCCACCTTTTGTCCAGGGTGTCCGGCAAACCAGGAAAGATGCCGGGCGCCGCCAACAAGGATCTCCGCTTTTTTAAGGAGTTCCAGATGCCGCGCTGTCAGATCCTCCGGCGCCGTTCCCGTGCCCAGCACATGCACAGGGTTCATGCCACATCCTCCCGGGCCGTGTCATACGCCACGTTGCCCTCAAAATCCAGCAGAACCATCCGGCACCGGAGTTTCCCTTCCGCGAACCCCTCGGCAGCCCGTGCGGCGGAGAGGGCCACCAGGGGGAAGGCTTCCGGGAAATTCTTTTCCAGAATACAAAACGCTTCCCGGGCCGTGTTGGCTCCTGCCACGGTCCGGGCAAGGTCCGCGCCCGCGCCCGCCTTCAATATCCATCCCGCGAGGTCTTCCAGGGCAAGACGCGAGGACGCCGCGTGGGTGTGGGGGGCGCCCTGTGCCATTTTCACGGCCTTTCCAAAAAAAGCGGCCACCCGGACCTCTGTAAATTCCGTTTGTGCGCAGAGGGAAAGGGTCTCGGCGAAAAAGTCGCCCATTTGAATAAAGGCGTGGCGGGGAAAATCTGAAAAAATCCGCTCGGCGTGCTTTTCGCTCCTGCGGCCCGTGGTGAGGACGCACGCGGAAAGGCCCGAGGCCCTGGCAACAGAAAGGCCGGCTTCGATGGTGGCGGTCCAGGCGGCGTTGGAAAGCGGGCGGACTATTCCTGTGGTGCCCAGAATGGAGATGCCGCCCAGGATTCCCAGGCGGGGGTTCAGCGTTTTCAAGGCGAGTTCCGCGCCCTTGGGGACAAAGACCTCGACGCGGACGCGGGAGCCGATGCCCCGGGCCGCGAGAACCCCGGCGACGGCCTCGGTGATCATCTGGCGGGGTCCGGGGTTGATGGCGGGTTCCCCGGGCGGAACCTCCAGGCCCGGGCGGGTCACCTGTCCCACGCCCACGCCGCCTGTGATTTCCACGCGCGGACCCGGCCCTTCCGGCAACAGGGCCACCCGCGCCCCGATTTCCGCGTTGTGGGTAATGTCAGGATCATCCCCCGCGTCCTTGACCACAAGGGCGGAGGCCGAGGCGCCCCCTTCCAGGGTCACGCGGGCCACCCGGATGCTCCAGGTTTCGCCGGTGAGCATCCGGATATCCACAGCGGACGGGGCGCAGCAATGGAGCAACGCTAAGAGGGCGGCCTTTGCGGCGGCCGCGGCGGCGGCGCCGGTGGTGAATCCGGGGCGAAGGTTTTCCCTGTCTCTGGTCATCCCCGCCTCCCGGCTGTCCGCGCCGGAGGCGGCCCAGGCCTATCCACGCCCGTTCTCCCTTCGCGCCAGAATGAGGGTCCAGTACCCGGGGCTGGAATCGGCAAACTCCCGCACGTCTTCCACAATGCGCTCCTCCGGCATTCCACAGGCCACGACTCCCACGCTGTGCTCGGCCCATCCGCGCTCTTCCAGGGCATGGGCAATGTCCGGGGCGTTTTTGTACGCTTTCATGAACACCACGTTTTCGGCAAGGTGCCCAAGCTCCCGGAACCGGTCTCCGCCCTCGACGCCGGAGAGCACCAAAAGGGACTCCTCGCCCTCCACCAGGGGCCGGTTCACCCGGGCGGCCGCGGCCTGGTAGGAGGTGATGCCGGGGACAGCGACCTGGGGCGCCTCGGGGCAGATCCGGCGCACATTGCGCGAGAGGTAGCCAAAGGTGGAATAGGTCATGCAGTCGCCCAGGGTGAGAAAGGCGGCGTCCTTGCCCTGCAGGAGCACGTCCGCCACCTGCAGGGCGTTCTCCTCCCAGGCCCGCGCCATCACTTCTCTGTCCTTGGACATGGGAAAGGCGAGGCGCACCACGGGGGTGCCTTCGGGAACGTGGGGACGGGCGATGTCCACCGCCAGGCTGTGCTGGTTTTTGGTGGAGCTGGCGGTGAAGATGACCTGCACGCGGGAGAGAACGCGGACAGCGCGAAGCGTTATGAGTTCAGGATCACCCGGTCCCACGCCGATGCCGTGGAGGGTGCCTGGCGTTTGTGCCATGTCATGCTCCCTGTTGTTCCCTTGCCAGAAGGATCAAGGCGTTGATAACCGCCGCCGCCACGTTGGAGCCGCCTTTTCTGCCCGCGTTGGTGATGTGGGGCGTGTCGAGGGCGGCAAGAGCGGCCTTGCTTTCGGCGGCGTTGACGAAACCCACGGGAAAACCCGCGACAAGGGCAGGGGTCGCCTTTCCCTGGCCAATCAGTTCCATTAAACGCAAGAGCGCGGTGGGAGCGTTTCCCACCGCGTAAATGGCGTTGGGCCATGTTTTGACAGCAAGGTCCACGGCGGCGTGTGCCCGGGTGGTGCCTTCCCGGGCGGCTTTTTCAGCCGCCCCGGCGCTGTCCATGAGACAGACTGTTTCGCAGCGAAAGCCCGCAAGGTCGCGTTTTCGGATGCCCGCGCGGACCATCTGGGTATCGGTGACGATGGCCGCGCCCGCGCGCAGGGCGGCGATGCCCGCCTCGACCGCCCGGGGATGGAAGCGGATGGAGGAGAGGTAGTCGAAGTCCGCGCTGGTGTGGATGACGCGGCGGACGACGGCCCACTGGTCCGGGGGGAAGCCGTGGCTTCCGGCCTCGCGGGCGATGATGGCGAAGCTCTCGGTTTCTATTTCTTGGGGCAGCATGGGGTGTGTCCTTGCAATTTATTGAGTGCCGCAATGGGGTTCCTTTGGCGGCACGGGAAAAGATAATAAAAAGTATTTCTACGTTGGTGAGGCAATTGCAAAACTCAAAGAAACGACAAATTTAACGTGGGGTAGATGGTTCCGCCCATAGGGCAGGCTCATCCAACACATAGAAATTATTTTAGAAATGTTGGGTGAACCCGGGCCTTGCGGCCCGGAACCACCCAACCTACGCTTTATTTTGCAATTACCTCTGGTATTTTTCAAATAATACTAACTCTCAGCACTCAAAAATGTAGTTTAAAACGTAGGTTGGGTGGTTCCGCGCGCGCCAGGAGGATTGTTAAGGCAAATGCGTTGTTCGCGCGCGGGTTCACCCGACAATCCATTCCAATGGGCCATGCCTGTGTCGGGTGAACCTGCGCTTCGCGCAGAACCACCCGGCCTACGCCTGTCACGCATGCTGTTTAAGTTGCAAGAGTAGAAATAATTTTAGTTTTCATCAAGCAACAACATATCTTTCCCTATAATAATTTCATTCATTTCAGCATGATGTGTATTTTTCATAGGAACATATCTAAAGTCAAAACCATGATTTTTCGCCATTTCGATGACTTCATCTGCTCTGTCATACGTCATTAAAAAATGTCCTTTGATAGTTTCACAAGATTTGAATAAATGCTCATGGTCTAGTTCACAGTGGTTGTATAACCGTCTCCCTGCCCTCTTCCCTCCCGCCGTATAAGGAGGATCAATGAAAAAAATTGTATCATTTCTTTCAGAATAATCATGAATTACTTCTATCCCATCTTTTTCGAAAAAATGTATTCTATATGCAATTTGGGATAGATTGGTCAATCTTCGCGCAAGAGTTATAGGATACCATCTGGAACGTATGCCTTTTCCGTTTTCACCGTGCTTAAGTATTCCAGAGCCTTTTGCCAGAATCCCTCCATGGCATGTTCTGTTTTTTAAAATTGTTTGGAAAGCTTTTTCTTTGGTGTCGTTATGCGTAACTTGTAATTCCTCCGCGAGACTTTCATGGGTAAGATCAAATCCCAGTATCCTGTCTGCCAGCCATGGCGCGTTTCCCTCGACAACGCATTTCCAAACAGCGGCGATTTCCGAGTCAATTTCAGCCATCACCGCTTCTTCGACAATATTCTCAAAAAGCGCCGTCAGGCTGATGATTCCGCCCCCGGCAAAAGGCTCCACCAAGAGCCGCGGCCTTTTTCCGAGGGAGTCCGCCCACTTCCTGAACGTGGGAACGAACCATGTTTTCCCGCCGGGATAACGGAAAGGGCTATGCTGGTGAACAGAGGCCACATTTACAGGTTTTGCCGCGGCCTTGGCGCCTCCCGAAATCTCTGGAAACAACGCTGTCTGGCGGTATAAGTCCATCAAAATGGCTCCTCAATGGTTTTGTTAACCGGAGCGCTGTAAAGCCTCTCATCAGCGGCAATTGCATAATTGGCGTAGGTTGGGTGGTTCCGCGCGCGCAAGGCCCGGGTTCACCCAACAATTATACCATTATTCCAAGATGTTGGGTGAACTTGCCCTTCGGGCGGAACCACCCGGCCTACCTCCAATTTGTCGTTTCTTAGAGTTTTGCAATTACCTCTTCAAGTTTTTCCTGCAACAACTCTTGGCGTGACTCATTTTTTCCATCCGCCCGCCAGCACCGCCATCCCCCGAAGCGCCAGCATATACCCTTCCTTCCCAAATCCGCACAGGGTGGCCGCCGCGATGTCCGAAACCAAAGACTTATGCCGGAACGGCTCCCGTTTAAAAATGTTCGATATATGAATCTCCACCACCGGCGCCGCGTGCAGCAGCAAAGCGTCCCGTACCGCGACGCTGGTGTGGGTGTACGCCGCGGGATTGATGATGATTCCCGCCACCTTCCCGTACGCCTCCTGGATTTTGTCCACCAGCGCGCCCTCGTGGTTGGACTGGAAAAACTCCAACTCCAAACCCAGTTCCGCCGCCAAAGCCTCCATCTCCCGGCTGATATCCGCAAGGGTCGTCGTCCCGTACACCCCGGGCTCCCGGCTCCCCAGCATGTTCAAATTCGGCCCGTTCAACACCAGTATCCTCGGCAAATCCCCCATGGCAAAGGCGCCCCTTTCCTCACGTCAAATCCCTGAGCTTCTGTATGGCCGCCCTGTAATCCGGCGCCCCGAACACCGCGGAACCCGCCACAAACACATCGCAGCCCGCCCGGGAAACCGCGTGGATGGTTTCGCTGTTGATTCCCCCGTCCACCTCGATGAGCACGTCCCGGCCTGTTTCCGCAATCATGTCCCGCAACTGCCGCACCCGTTCCACGCTGTTGGCAATGAACTTCTGCCCCCCGAAGCCGGGGTTCACGCTCATGAGCATGACCAGATCCGCGCAGTCCAGCACCCAGCGGATGGTTCCCAAAGGCGTCGCCGGATTGAGCACGATGCCGGGCCGCGCGCCCAACTCGCGGATGAGATGGAGCGCCCGGTTCGCGTGGTTTGTGGCCTCGATATGCAGCGTCACCCAGTCCGCGCCGGCCTTGATGAAATCCGCCACGTAGCGTTCCGGCTCCACAATCATGAGATGCACGTCCAAAGGCTTTTCTGTCACCCTTCGCGCCGCCTCCACAATCAGGGGGCCTATGGTGATGTTGGGGACAAAGCGCCCGTCCATGACATCCACGTGTATCCAGTCCGCGCCCGCCGCGTCAACAGCGCGGATATCCTCGCCCAGACGGGCGAAATCCGCGGAAAGAATGGACGGGGCGATAAGTTTTGGCATCTTTAAATCTCCTCGCTTCCTGTCAGTTGACACCCCGGGGGGCAATCCTGGAAAAACGCTCCGCCGGAAAACCCTGGTCGAGCCAAAGCCGTATTTGCCGCGCCGCGCCGTCCTCTCCGGTCAGAACGCGCTGGCCGTCCCGGGTAAGGGACCATGTGGCGCGCCCCCCCTTGGGCAGCGCTATCCACACGGTCTCTCCAGGCCGCACATGGCGGTCATACATATCCACCATACCCCCGGACGCTCCGGTGCGCAGGCGGACCCGGCTTTTCAGAATGCCCGGCGGGACAAACACCTGGACAAACCTCGGAGGCGCCCGGAAAAGGTCCGGGCCGCCCGCTGTTCCCGCCGGCCTGTTCACCACCAGCGTCACCCGCGCGCCGTACTCCACCGGATACCCGCCGGGAGGAGTCTGCTCCAGCACCGTCTCCCGGGCCTTTCCAGGATCCTCCCCGGACTCGACGGAACCCGCGAACAGCCCCGTCTGTTCGATGGCCCGGACCGCCTGGTCAAACGGCAGTCCCGTGACCTTTGGCATCTGGAAAAACACCGGCTGCGGGCCCAGGGAGATAACAAAATCCACTTGTCCGCCCTTGGTCAGGGTCTGTCCCGCCATGGGCGCTTGGGCAACAATGGTGTCCCTTTCCCCGGACGGATCATGGAGCTGGACCACGCGGCCCATGGCAAGTCCGTTGTCCTCCAGGGCCAGCCCGGCTTTTCTCAGGTCCAGCCCTGTGAAGTCCGGCATGGAGAAGGTGCTTGGCCCGGCTGAAAGGACCAGGCGCACATCCCGGTCCTTTTTGATTTGGCTTCCGGGCTCCGGGTCCTGATACAGCACATGGTCCTTGGGCACACTGGCGGAGAAATCCGAGCCGGTGACCTTGGTGTTGAGTCCTATTCCCGAAAGGGCCCCCAAGGCGTGTACCGCGTCCTTGCCACGGAGGTCCGGCACAACCACCGTGCCGGTGGTCTTTAGCATGAAATGGAGGGTAAAGTAGGCCGTCCCTCCCATGACAAGAAGAAAGACCACGCAGTAGAGCAGGAATCGTGCGAATTTACCGGCCACCTGTTTTCCTCATGCACGCGGCGAAAAAGCCGTCAATCCTGTGCCTGTCAGGAGAGGTTTCCAAAAAACCTTCGGGCGTGACAAGTTCCAGCGCCTGCTCCGGCAGAAGTTCCCTGGCTGAAACCAGGGTGAACTCCGGCTCCCTGGCCAGAAAATGCCGCGCCACGTCCCGACCTTCCTCCGGCTCCGTGGAGCACACCGCGTAAACCAGCCGCCCCCCGGGCTTTACGGCCTGGGCCGCGGCCCGGAGCACCCGGGCCTGCAGGCGGGCGTGCTGGATAATGGTTTCCGGCCCTTTGAGCCATTTGGCGTCCGGATGTTTTCGGACAACTCCCAGAGCCGAACACGGCGCGTCCACCATAACACAGTCAAAAGCCTCGCGCCATGCCCTGGGCGGGGGCCGTGTGGCGTCCCACACCAGGTTTTTTCCAACCATGGCGCGCAGGCGGTTCATCTCCCGTTCAAGCTGTGAAAGTTTGGACGGGTCCGAGTCCGCAACAGCCAGGTATCCCTGGTTCCCTAAAAGCTGCGCCAGATATCCCGCCTTGCCCCCTCTTCCCGCGCACGCGTCCAGAACGGACTCCCCCGGCTTGACGCCCGCCAAAAGGCATACAAGCTGGGACGCCTCGTCCTGCGCCGCGAAAAGTCCCCGGGAATGGCCGGGAAGCTCGGCCATGGGGACATCCGGACGGATGAATGTATAGGCGTAGGGCGCGTAGCGTCCGGGAAAAAGCTCCTGGACGTGTCCCGAAAGCTCCCGGAGAAGGTCTTCCGGCTGTCCTTCCAGAGTGTTCACCCGCACGGTGTTGGGGGCGATGGCGTTGGCCGCCCTGCACATCTCCCGGGTTCTTTCAAGGCCCAGACGCCCGGTCCAGCGCTCCGCAAGCCAGTCCGGAAAAGACTCCTCCACAGCAAGGGCCAGCACCGGATCCTTTTCCGGGTCCGGCATCTCCACTTCGGTCCCTTTGCGGACCACGTTACGCAAGACCCCGTTCACAAAACTCACCAGCCGATCCTCAGCGGGCTTTACAAGTTCCACCGAGGTGTTCACGGCCGCGGAGTCCGGCACACCGCCCATGTGCAAAAGCTGAAAGACGCCCAGCCGCAGCGCCGCCAAAACCCGGGGTTCGATCTCCTCGACCGGGGTCTTGGAAAGGGCGGCCAACACCCAGTCAATGCGGCGTCTGTGGCGCACAACGCCCTGGGCCAGGGCTTTGGCAAAAGCCCTGTTCCTCCGGTCCAGCCAGGGAGCCCTGTTGAGCGCCCGGTCCGTGAGGCTGGAAAGGAGGCCGTCCCCGGCCTCAAAACGGATGAGAACCGAATGGGCGACAGCGCGCGCGCCCGGTCTTCCCCCTGCCATGCGGACGCTTTCATCCACAGGCCCGTCCTGTCTTTCCCTGGGTTTCGGAGCACCGCCGCTAGCGTCCGTCCCGCGCGGCTCCTCGCGCCGCCGCTCTTCCCCGCTTTCCCCCCGGAAATCCGGACGGGGCCTGCTGTAGGATTTTTCCCCGGGCCGCCCTCCGCCCCGGCGCTCTTCCCCGGGTTTCCCCCGGTCCTCCCAGGGTTTCCTATACGGACGCTCCCCGGTTTGCCCGGCTCCGCGCGGCTCCTCGCGCCGCCGCTCTTCTCCGGGTTTCCCGCGTTCTTCCCAGGGCTTCCGATAGGGCCGCTCCCCGGTCCGTCCCTCTTCCCGGCGCCCTTCCCCGGATTTCCCCCGGTCCTCCCAGGGTTTCCTGTAGGGACGCTCCCCCGTTTGCCCGGCTCCGCGCGGCTCCTCCTTGCGGTATTCCCCGCGCTCTCCCCCGCTTTCCCCCCGGGAATCCGGACGGGGCCTGCTGTAGGATTTTTCCCCGGGCCGCCCTCCGCCCCGGCGCTCTTCCCCGGGTTTCCCGCGTTCTTCCCAGGGTTTCCTATACGGCCGCTCCCCGGTTTGCCCGGCTCCGCGCGGCTCCTCGCGCCGCCGCTCTTCTCCGGGTTTCCCGCGTTCTTCCCAGGGTTTCCTATACGGACGCTCCCCGGTCCGTCCCTCTTCCCGGCGCCCTTCCCCGGATTTCCCCCGGTCCTCCCAGGGTTTCCTATACGGACGCTCCCCGGTTTGCCCGGCTCCGCGCGGCTCCTCGCGCCGCCGCTCTTCCCGGCGCTCTCCGCCGCACTCCTCCCGCCGCTCCGGACGGGGTTTCCCATAGGGCTTGCCGCCGCCCTGTTCCCGGGATTTTTCCCAGGGCCGCCCCTCGCCACGGGGCCTAGTGGTTCCTTTTTCCGCGTCAGCCCTTTCCGGACGGTCTGTTCCTGTTCGATATCCTTCCCGCGTCCGGGGTCTTTCCCCGGCCTGTCTCTCCTCAAAGCGGGCGCCCCTGGGGCGCTCCTCTTGTCTGGACGGTTCTCCCTGCCCTTCTTCCTCCGGGCCTTTGTTTTTCCGTTCACTTTTGGGTCTGCGAATTACCTTGCCTGTTATTTCCGTCATGCGGCTATCCCAACCTGTCTCCGGGCGCGATTCGGGCGCCCCGTAAAAAGTCTCCTGTAAAAAGGCGTTTGCCCGAACCGCCCTGCACCTCTTCCAAAGCGAGCAGCCCTTGTCCGCAGGCAACGTACAGGGCGTCGCCGGAAGCCACGGCAACCGTGCCGGGAAGCGCGCCCGTGTCCCCTTCCAGGGCGCGGGCCGCGTGTATCTTCAAGGGTTTGTCTTTCCAGCTTGTATAAGCCCCGGGCCAGGGCGACATACCCCGCACCTGGCAGGCCAGTTCCCGGGCAGGACGGGTGAAATCCAGCCTTCCGTCCTCCTTCACCAAGGCCCTCGCGTAAGTGGCCCTGGAATGGTCCTGGGGTTCACGGGGGAGATTCCCTTTTTCCAGCATCTCCAGGGTCCGGACCATCAGGGCGGCCCCGGTGACGCTCAAACGGGCGAGAAGCATGCCCGCTGTTTCCTCCGGCGAGATATCCACCGCCTCCCGCAGCAGCACATCCCCTGTGTCCATGCCCTCATCCAGCCGCATGGAGCAGACCCCCGTCCGGGTGTCGCAGTTGGCCACCGCCCACTGGACCGGCGCCGGTCCCCGGTACAAGGGAAGAAGGGAGGCGTGCAGATTGATGGCGCCGTGTCCGGGCATATCCAAAAGACGCCTGGGAAGGATATGGCCATAGGCCACCACCACAAACACGTCGGACGCAAGGTCTTGCATGCGCGCGGCAAAGGCGTCCTCTTTGGGCCGCTCCGGCTGCAGGACAGGCAGTCCAAGCGCCTCCGCCGCCTCCTTGACAGGAGGGGGCGCGGGCTTTTTGTTTCTGCCCTTGGGCTTGTCCGGACGCGTCACCACAGCCGTAACCTCGTGCCCCGCCTCAACAAGGGCTTTTAAGGACGGCACGGCGAAATCCGGGGTGCCCATGTACACGACGCGCATGTGTTTGTTGCCTGTGGTTATCTGTTTTGAGAAGTTAGATTCTATGTCCGGATTATCCGCGCTTTTTGCGTAGATAATGGCGCAGTCTTCAAAAACGGGCCGTTTGCAGCAAGCCCTAAAGCCTAAAGCCTTCTTTCCGGCTTTGCCGGGTTAAGAGTTAGAGCTTATCCATAAATAATCTTATTGCAAGGGATTCCCCTGTTCGGGCGCACGCCGTGCGCCCCTACGGCAATGGAACCCGAGCCATCGGAGCGCC
>JAGVGH010000204.1 GCA_020057225.1 Desulfobacterales bacterium
CCGCGGCGTCCCGGGCAACCGCGGCCCAGTTGGCGGCGGCGTTGAACCTGGGCACGCCGAACACGCCGCCGGGCTGGTTGATGTTGCCCTTGAGCGCGTTTAAGGCGTGGATGGCCATGGTTTCGTGCAGGGTGCCCGGCTCGTCGGCCTGGCCTTTTCCGGCCAGGGCCACGGGCCGCTCGGCGGTGGCGAATTCCCGGGCGATTTGCAGAATCACGGTTTCCGGAACGCCTGTTATTTCCGCCACCCGGACAGGGGCAAAGTCGCGCTCCACCACCTGGACAAAGCCGTCATGGCGTCCGCTGAAGGGGCCGATGAAGGACTTGAAGCCCGAGGAGTACCAGTTGGTGAAGAGCGCGTTGAGTTTTCCCCGGGCGTCGCCCTTCATCATGGCGTTGGCGATGCCCAGGGCCAGGGCGCCCTCGGTGCCGGGTTTTATGGGAACCCAGCGGTCGGCCCGGGCCGCGGTGTTGGAGAGCCTGGGTTCGATTTGGGTAAGGCGGACCTTGCCGGCGGAAGGGCCGTCAATCCATTTGGCGTGGGTGGCGATAAGGTGGACAGGGGATCCCCAGCCCTCGATAAGGCCGCAGCCAAAGGAGAGAACATAATCGGAGTTGGCAAGGTCAAAGCCCGGCTGGATTTGCGCGTCGCCGTGCATGGCCTCCAGGGTGAGGTTCCATATATCCCATGCGGTGGCTTTGCGGAACACGTTGGGAGAGCCGTAGGCTTCCATGAACCGGGCAAAGAGCGCGGGCACGGTGCCCTGGTTTTTTCCCAGAATGCAGGCGGCCAGATGGGGCTTGCCCGCTGTTCTCAGGGCGGAGAGTTTGGACGCCACCTCGGCCAAGGCCTGGTCCCAGGAGATTTCCTCCCATTTGCCCTCGCCGCGCTCTCCGGCGCGCTTGAGCGGGGAGCGCGTCCGCATGGGCCCGTACACCAGTTGCATGGCGGAGGCCGCCAAAGGACAGATGCCCCCGTTGTTCACCGGATGCCCGGCCACGCCTTCGAGTTTTACTCCGCGCTTGGCGGCCTTGCGCAGCTCGAGTCCGCACCCGCCCGGGCAGAGTGTGCAGGTTGTTTTCTCATAGGTGATTTCCCCTTTTTCCGGCACCGGAGTCCAAGGCCAGTTTTGGCTCCAGATGGACATGTCGTCCGTGAGTTTCCATGGAAGGGGTGTGAAATTGGCGCCCACGGCGCCGCCCGCGGCAAAGGCCGCGGCCGCCGCGCCGGCTTTGATAAAGGTCCTGCGGTCAACTTTCATGGATGTTTCCCCTATAATGTAGGCCGGGTGACGGACCGTTTACTTGTGACAGACAAAGCAGGGTTCCCGCATGCCCTTGAGGTCTTCCTTGCGCTCTTTGTGGCAGTTGGCGCAATCGTCCATCTTCATGCTGTCCCATGAGTTGTGCTTGACCCCGGAGATGTTCCGGCCCCAGATGTCAATGCTGTAGCCGGTGATGCGGTTTTCCTTGTACACTGGCAGGGTGTCCGCCTCCTCGACAGGCCCGTGGCATTCCTTGCATTCCATGGCGCCGGCCTCGGGGCTTGTGTGGGCGATGTGGGAGAAAAACACGCAGTCGGGCTGGCGGGAGTAAACGAGCCAGGGAATTTCCTTTTCCTTGGCCACGTATTCGTTCACCAGCAAGACCTCGGCGTCGTACCGGGCTTTTTTGCGCCTGTATTCCTTGGCGTCCGTGTAGTCTGCCGCCACAGGCTCCGCAGTCTGGACATCCGTGTGGCACTCCGCGCACTTTTCAAGGGCCGGCGCTCCCAAATACGAGCCGTCCTCCCGGTAGAAATGGCAGTCTTCGCAGGCCATGCCCGCGGCGTCCGAATGGATCGCGTGGCTGAAATCAACCGGCTGGTTCTGTTCGGAGTAGAGCAGCTTGGGGAAGACAAGCCAGCCCATGAAAAGGCTTGCGTAGATTCCCGCGCAGCCCCAGAACAGAACGAGGGCCAGAAGGCTCCCCTTGCCGCCATTCCCCGGCGCGTCCTTGTGTTGGTGTTCCTGTCCGCTCATGTGAACTCCGCATGGCAATGGTTAATAAGGTATGGTTGCTCCAAAACCCGGCGGGCAGGGAGCTTGCTTGTTGAAAGCAGGGTTTTTGAGCGCGCCGGGCGGACCAGCGCGCGCGGCAGAACCCTGGGACGGGCCATGGCCCTTTGCGCCAGAGGTCCGTCCGTTGCGTCCGGAATCCGGCAAGGCCCCGCAAAACCTTGATAATTGGGAAATTCCCGGTGGTGTTTATCCAATCAGGGTGAAACGTCGAGGTTCTACAAAGCAGACCCGGTTTTGTCAAGACCAAACCGGGCGCTGGCGGGCCAACGCATGGTAACCATCTTTGGGGCCTAACCGCCGGGTGTTGGCTTGGGTGTGTCGGTCCTTGTGTGGTTTGGCCTTGACAGGGGAGTCTGGTTTCTCTAAGAGTGGGACGTGACAAGAGGCGGCAGGTTGTAAACGCCAGGGGACAACACGCAACAAACGAAATAAAAGAGGGAGGTTTACCGAATGAGCACGGAAGTTCTTTCCCCGATGCCCGGGACAATCGTCAATGTGCTGGTCAAAGAAGGCGACAAGGTCGCGGAGGATCAAGATGTGCTGATTCTCGAGGCCATGAAGATGGAAAACCCCATTTGCGCGCCCGCCGCGGGTGTTGTGACATCTGTCAGGGTCAAAGTGGACGACAAGGTGGACACCAACCAGGTGCTCATGCTGATCGGCTGACAGCCCGCCGGGTGTTTTCCGCAAAGGACCAACGACCCTTTTGCGGTGGCGGGGCATGGGAAATGAGCGCTTCGTCCGGCTATATAAAACCCGCCCCTTGCCGGGGGGCGGGTTTTTATAGTTGTCAGAGGTACTTGGAAAACTCATAGAAACGACAAATCTGAGGCAGGCCGGGTGGTTCCGCCCGAAGGGCAGGTTCACCCAACACAAAGGAATCATTTAGAAATGTTGGGTACACCCGGGCCTTGCGGCCCGGAACCACCCAACCTACGCTTCATTTTGCAATTACCTCGTCAGAATAATTTTCCGATTGATGAAACTGCCGGGCACACCGGCGCTTCGCGCAGAACCACCCGACCCGCATCAGTATTTTCGCGGTGGATTATTTGCGGGCCCGGTGGTTTCGCGCGCCCAAAGTGAAACCTTGCCGCAAGCGCGTTGTTCGCGCGCGGATGTACCCGGCTATCCATTCCACTCCGGCAATCCGAAAACCGCCATGCCTGGAAATCCCGGCAAGAGGGCGGAGCCACGCCTCCCCGCCGCTTGCTTTCTCAGGGGCTGGGCGCTTTTCCAAGCCGGCCCCCCGCTGTCTGCAGCGGCTCCAGTTCTCCGGGAAGGGACACCCAGCCCGCCACAGCAAGCGAATCCTCCTTGTACGGGGGATGCGCCGGAAAGGACATATTCACCCGGTATTCCCCGGAAAGCTGCGCAAGGGGCGCCGCGGCCTCGCACAGCACGGCGAAATTGTATTCCGGGACTTCTTTTGGGTTGGGAGAGAAAAGACCCATGCCCAAGACAACCATCCGGAAATCCAGCCCTGCGGGCATGGCCCCTTTTGGCCTGAAAACAACGCGGATCCGCCCGTCTTCCACCTCCATCCTCAAAACGCCCGCGGGACGGCCCGGCCGGTTCCGCACCGCCCCGTACTGAAACCAGGTTTTGTCCTCCAGCCCGTTCAGCACAAAACAAGGCGTGTACGGACGCTCCGCGCCCCACATCTCCACATAGGCGTTCTGGCGCCTCACGGACACGGCAAGCGCGTAGGGGTCCGCCCGGTGCGCCTCCTCCGTGTGGCCCGCGTGGTACACAACAACGGCGAACCTGGACCACACATCCTGTTTCGATACCAGGCTGTGGAGCCATTGTTCGATTTCCGCGCAGGACAGGCACCCGGCGGCGGAATACACCTCCACCAGGGAAACCCGGGTTTCGGGGCTAACGAAAACCAGCGGGCCGGCCTGGGCGGCCTGAACCCCGAAAAGCACAACAGGGAGCCATAAGAGCCGTTTCCGCATGGCAGTCTCCAGCAGGCCGCGTCCGGCGCGGGCCGGGGCCTGTCCCGCGTCTTTCACGCGACAACCCGGTTGTAGAAGCGCCGGAGGGGATAATCCTTGGCGACATCCGGCAGCTTGTCCGCGTCCTCCTGCCGGGTCAGCACCATGCCCGCGGCGACATACCGTCCGTCCGGCACAACAACACCCAGGACAATGGCGCCGGGTTCGATCACGCAGTGTTTGCCCACGCGGCTTTTGAACACCAGGGCCTTCATGCCCACAAAGGTGCCCTCGCCCACCACTGCCGGACCATGCACCTGGGAATGCTGCCCAAGGGAAACTTTTTTCCCCACAAACACCGCGTACTTTGACCCATCCACCTCCATGAGGTTTGCCTCGATGAGAACTCCCTGGTTTTCGGTTTCCAGGGCGTGGATGACCACTCCGTCCATGATGCTGGTTTCATCGTCAATGTGGATGGGGCCGCCCTCGTCGCCCCGGACCGAGGCGAACGGGGCCACGAAAACCCGTTTTCCCAGGCTGATCCAGCCAATGGCCGCGGCCTGGGGATGGACAAAGGCTGTGGGATGGATTTGCGGCAGGTATTCCTGGGCTGCGAAACGGGTGACCACGCAGGCGTGGACGTTCCCGGCCACCGAGCCGTCCGTGTCTGTGGCCGTGTATCCATCCGCGAGGCAGGAATTGACTTTGACAACTCCGGCGTTGAGGCAGCCAAAGGGATAGTCGGCGGTTACCGGGGGCAGGCTGTTTGCGTCCTCCTGTTTGTTGATAACGGCTCCCGCGGGCACGTAGCGGCCATCGGCCACGGTCACGCCCATGACCATGCATCCGGGCTCGAGCACGCAGTTCATGCCCACCCGGGCGTTGAACACAAAGGCTTTCATCCCCACAAACGTGCCGCGCCGCACCACGGCGGGACTATGCACGTGGGCCTGATGGGCAAGGGAAACGTGGTGGCCGATGTAGATCGCGTAGTTTTTCCCCTCCACCTCGAGGGTGCCGTGGTCATGGGGGTGCTCGACAAAATCGGCCTCCAGGGCGTGGAGCACCACGCCGTCCTGGACGTTGGCCTCGTCGCCTATGTAGATGGAGGTTTCCTCGCTGGCGCGGATGGAGGCAAAGGGCGCCACCATGACGCGCTTGCCGATGGTCACGCTGCCGGTGACCGCGGACAAGGGGTGGATGAACGCGGAGGGATCCACAACAGGGCGGGGGTTTTTCGGCTCGGGAGGAGAGGTGTTTTCGCTCATGGCATGTACCTTTCAATGCCGCGGGCCAATGGGGGCGCGCGGGCAAACCAAACTATCCGGCACCGGGCCAAAATCGGCTTGGAAGTCCTGGAGACCGGGCCGGAACCATTCCAGCGGTTTTTCCTTTAACATGGCCGAACCAGGGAGACAATTGAAAAGGGGACGGGCGGGGGTCTTTGGCCACAACAGGAGAAAGGTGTCGCACAACGCGGCCAGGGACTTTTGGAAGGTGCGGGGAACGCCAGGCGCGTGTTCCGGGCCAGGCCCGTCACCGGCGGGAAAAGCCTTGTCCAGGGGTTGAAACCCCAGGCTGGATCAAAGACCTTGCCGCACCGCGGCCGCCATGCGGATAAAGGCCCACTTAATAAAAAGAAAACTCAACAAAAACAAGAGGTTTTATTCTGACTCCCAACTTCTGCTCCGCCGGATTAAATTTTATAAATGGTTTTCTCCTCGGTGATGATGATGTCCACGAATCTGTCGTGGGCCTCCATGGGCACCTGGGGCACCAGCTGGCATTCCAGGGCCAGGGATACTTTGCGGGTGGTGGGGGGAAGCTGGGGAATCAGCCGGTCATAGTACCCCTCGCCGGAACCAAGACGCCCGCCCCTTTCATCAAAGACGACCCCGGGGATGATGCCAAGGTCTATGTACCTGTGGGGCACGGGTTTGCAGCGCCGGGGGTCGGGTTCCATCCTGCCGCCGTAGCTCTCGCGGAGGTCTTTGTCGAGGCTGTCTATCTTGAAGGCAACAAGCTCCTGGCGCTTGGGATTGAGAACAGGAAGCAGCACGATCTTGCCCATCTCCTGGCAGCGCTCGATGACAGGGCGGGTGTCCACTTCCCGGTTCACACTGTAATACAGCAGAACCGTCTTGGCCTCGACAAAGTTGGCAAAGCTGAACAGCCGCTCCGCGACACGGGCGGAGCGTTTTTCATACTCTTCCCCGGACAGGGAATCGCTTGTCTTTTGGATGCTTCCCCTGAGTTCGCGTTTTCTCGCCTTGATGTCTTCCATGGCGTCTCCCCGGAAAGGGTGGCGGTCTGTCCGTTACGGCAAAGAGGGCCGCTTCGCGGCGCAATCCCGTTTCCCGGGCCGGGCCCTTGGCGGTTCTTCGTATGTCATTGGCTGCGAAGCGTCCTTGCCATGCGTCCTGGTTTGTCGGGCCATGCCGGGGCGCGGTTGTGTTCCGCGCGGGGAATGGCTGATTTGACAGCCCTTTCTTGGCGCCGCTGATTATGAACAGACCCTGTATCAAAAACCACAAGCAAAGTCAAGTTGTAATAATCATTGACTAAACAGCACCCCCATGGTAGATACTCCCATGAGCCATTGCCATCTGTCCCCGCCCATCCTCCGACAGGCCGCCCGTTTGCGCTCGGCGGCCTGTCGCGCTGTTAAAAGGCAAACCGATGCTCGACATTAAATTTATCCGGCAAAATACCGAGGCCGCCGAGGCTGCCCTCAAAAAACGCGGCGAAAAATGGGACCTCTCGGAATTCCGCGGAATCGAGGCCCAGGCCCGCGCCCTGCTTCAGGATCTGGAGGAGCTGCGCTTCCAGCGCAACCAGGCTTCCGCCGAAATCGCCCGTATGAAACGGGAGGGCCAGGACACCGCAGCCCTCATGGAGAAAAACCGGGAAAGCGGCGCGCGGGTCAAGGAACTGGAGGCCGCCCTGGAGGAAAAGCAGGCCCTTGCCCAGGAAATCCTCATGGGCATTCCCAACCTTCCCCACGCCTCGGTGCCTGTGGGCGCGGACGAAAAAGACAACCCCGTGCTCCGCGCGGTCGGCGAGCCCACCGCCTTTGATTTTGATCCCAAGCCCCATTGGGATACAGGAAAAGACCTGGGTATCCTCGACCTCGAACGCGCGGCCCGCATCACCGGCTCCCGCTTCCCCCTTTATTTCGGAGCGGGCGCCGCCCTGGAGCGCGCCCTTATCAGCTTCATGCTCGACACCCACACCCGGGAGCACGGCTATAAAGAAGTCCTGCCTCCCTTCATCGTCAACCGGACAAGCATGACCGGCACGGGCCAGCTTCCCAAATTCGAGCAGGACCTTTTTAAACTCGAAGGTCTGGACTACTTTCTCATCCCCACCGCGGAGGTGCCTGTCACCAACATCCACGCGGACGAGATACTGGACGAGGAGGCCCTGCCCGTTTGCTACACGGCCTACACGCCCTGCTTCCGCTCCGAGGCCGGGTCCCACGGCAAGGACACACGGGGCCTTATCCGGCAGCATCAGTTCAACAAGGTCGAGCTCGTCAAGTTCTGCCTGCCGGAAAACTCCTACGCCGAGCTGGAATCCCTGCTTTTAAACGCAGAGGAAATCCTGAAACGCCTCAAACTCCCCTACCGGGTCATCACCCTGTGTACCGGAGACCTGGGCTTCTCCTCGGCCAAGACTTACGACATCGAGGTCTGGATGCCTTCCCAGGGCATGTACCGGGAAATCTCCTCGTGCAGCAATTTCGAGGACTTCCAGGCCCGGCGGGCGAAAATCCGCTTCCGCCGCAAAGGGAAAAAGGGAACCGGGCTGGTTCATACCCTGAACGGCTCGGGGCTTGCGGTGGGGCGGACCTTTGCGGCCATTTTGGAGAATTTCCAGCAAAAGGACGGAACCGTAACGATACCGGAGGTTCTGCGGCCCCACATGGGGGGAATGGAGGCGCTCAGGCCATGAAAACCTGTGACTTTCCTCCGGACATGCGGGATCTGATCGAGCCCCGGCCCTCGGGCCGCATGGAGTATGTCTGCCTGGGCTGCGGAGCGTCCCACGGCATCGGGGAACTCCTCTACACCTGCCCTTCCTGCGGGGAAGTGCTGCTTCTGGAGGACAAGGATTTCGCACGCCTCAAGAAGACTCCGCCGGAGACCTGGCGCAAACTCTTTGACTACCGGCGCATGGCAAGCCTCACCGCCCTCAAAGGCATCTACCGCTACCACGAGTTCCTTGGACCTGTCATTCCGCCCGGGGCTGTTGTGTGGCTGGGCGAGGGCCACACGCCCCTTGTGCGCGCCTGTCCCTCCCTGCGGGACGAGGCCGGGCAGGATTTCTATTTTAAGAATGACGGGCAAAACCCCAGCGCCTCGTTCAAAGACCGGGGCATGGCCAGCGCCTTGTCGTATATCAACTGGCTTGTCACCGAGGGCCGCCTGGAGGAGGTTCTCGCGGTGTGCGCCTCCACCGGGGACACCAGCGCCTCCGCCGCGCTTTACGCGGGTTTTCTGCATCCCAGGGTCAAGTCCGCGGTGCTCCTGCCCCACGGCAAGGTCACTCCCCAGCAGCTTTCCCAGCCCCTTGGCTCGGGCGCCCGGGTCTTCGAGATACCAGGGGTGTTTGACGACTGCATGAAGGTGGTGGAGGCCCTGGCTGAAAACTACAACGTGGCGCTTTTGAACTCGAAAAACGCCTGGCGCATTCTGGGCCAGGAGTCCTATTCCTATGAGATCGCCCAGGACCTGGATTATGGCCTGGGAGGCGTTGCGGTGTTTGCGCCCATTGGCAACGCGGGGAACATCACGGCCATCCTGAGCGGCTTTCTCAAGTTTTACGAGACAGGAATCATCACAGCGCTGCCTAAAATCGTGGGGGTCCAGTCCGCCCATGCGGATCCGGTGTTCCGCTACTACCTGGAGCCGGACGGGGAAAAACGGAAATTCATTCCTGTGACCGTCCGCGCCAGCGTGGCCCAGGCCGCCATGATCGGCAACCCCGTGTCCATGCCCAGGGTCATCCATTTAGTCCGCCGGTACAACCTTCTTTCCGGAAAAAAGAACGTCTTCTTTGTCCAGACCACCGAGCAGGCCATCATGGACGCCATGCTCACCGCCAACCGCCGGGGCCACATCGTCTGCACCCAGGGGGGCGAATGCCTGGCCGGGCTCGCGGAGGCGAAACGGACAGGAGTCGTGACAAAAGACGAGACCGCGGTGCTGGACGCCACGGCCCACGCGCTTAAATTTTCCGGGTTCCAGGAGATGTATTTTGAAGGCGGCTTCCCGGCGGAGTTCGGGATAACGCCCAGGGAGGAACTCAAAAACCGGCCCCGGCTTGTGCGGCCCGACGGGGTCAAAGCGTTTCCGGCACCGGGCAAACCTCTTTCCGGGGAGGAATTTACACAGTTTGTACAGGGCACCTCAAAAACCATCGCGGATGTCCTTGGCCTTTTGCCGCGCGCGTGACGCGCGGCAAAAGGCCTCCGGCGCCCTTTTCGTGAAATCCGCGGCGCTGGCCGCGCTGTGCCTGTGTTTGGCGGCGCCGCTGTGGGCAAGCCTTTCCTATAAGAATTACGAAATCCGCCGTTACGGAGGATCGGACATTCTGTGCGACACCTATGTGGTGCGGGAAGGGGACCACGTGGCCAATCTGTTCCGGTTGCGGGGCCAGATTGTCGAGCATGACTATCCCGAATTTCTGCTGATCTTCCAGGCGCTGAATCCCGGCGTTACCGATGTGGATAAGATATTTCCCGGCCAGAAAATCCTCATTCCCCTTAAAAAAGTGCCGCCCGGAAGCCTGCCCAGGCAGGAGTCCGGCTCCGTGACCCTGCCGGTGATGAGCATCACCGATCAGGCTTGGCAGGAGGCCCAGCGGCCCGCGGGCCAGGGGGAGGGGGGGAAATCCGCGCGCCGCGCCATTCCCTGCCGGGCGACGCCGGGGGACACCATCGCCTCCATTCTCCAGCCCAGGTATGGCAAGCTGGGCACCAAGACCTATCAGCGCGCCCTGGAACAGTTCCGCGCCCTGAACCCCTCCCTGGGCAACATCAACCGGATATCTGTAGGCCAGGACCTGCTTTTGCCCCATCCCGAAGACGTGATGGCGGGCGATGCCGGGCCCGCCTCCGGGGACGCGCCGGAAGAAGCCGCTCCGAAAGGCGGGGCAACCGCGTCAAAGCCTTCCGAAACCGCCGGCCCCGCCCGGACGGTTCCATCTCCGGAGGCGCGGCCTGTCAAGACCGCCGCCCCCGCGCCTGCCGCGCACGTGGAAAAAGAGCCGTCCGGAACACAGGAAGAAGGAGAAGGAACGGACGGGGAAACAGCGGAACCGCGGCCCCCGGCGGCGTCCCCCGCAGCTCCGGACGGGGAGCCTTCCGCCGGGCCGGTGGCCATGGACGCGGAAACAGGTTTCGTGGATGTTTACATAGAGCCGTCGCGAAAAGGCGGATTGCGCCACAAGGAAAAACAGGCCAAAAAATACAACACTTACAAGCCCAGGATGACAGGGGCGGGGAAACCCTCCATGGCCGCGGAAACAGCCGTTCCCGCCCCGGCTTTGGCGCCTGTTCCTGCTCCGGTTCCCGCAGCCGCCTCCGTCCCCGGGGCCGGACCGGAAACCGCCGTGCCGGGGGAGGGCCCGGCTGAAGCGGCGTCGGAGACCCGGGCCGGAGATGAAAGTCCAGGCGCCGGTCCCGGGGCTGCGCCGGACGCCAAGGCTGGAGGCCAGGGACCGGCGGCGCCCCGGAAGCAGCGGGGAAAAGCCGCAGGGACCGGAACAGGGGAAGGAACCGGAAGAAGCCTTTCCTCGGCGCGCCCTCAAAAAGGCGACGAGCCTGGACAGACGCCACGGGCCGCCGCGAACAGGCCCTTGTCCCGCTCCGGACCGCCGGAGTTCATCGCGTCCGGGGTGTATTATTTCCCGCGGCCTGGCCAGGAGGACTTCCGGCTCGACCTCTCCGAGTATCCCATTATCAAGCTCCCCAGCGGCGAGCGTTTGTTCGTCTCTCCGGTGGCCCCCCTGAATCTGGCGGAGAAAACTCTTGTTCAGAACTTCTGGGGTCCTGTCCACGCCCTGGAGGTTCCTCACGGGGAAACCAGCCGGGGAGCGCTTGCCTCCCTGCTCCAAAGCATGGGAGCGGGGGGGATTCAAAAAGAGCTTTCCTTTGACAATCAGGGCGTCAAGGCCACCCTGCGGACCAGCCTCATTCTCCCGGGACTTCGGAGCAAATCCTTTGTGGCGCTTTCCTGGATACGGAATGCCGAAGAGGCGGCCGACAGCCGGCTGAAGGAGTACCTCAAGGCCAACGGCATAAGCCTTTTGGAGATTTTACCCAGTGGCAGGCTTGCCAAGGACCTTGGAAATGGGGATGGCGGCTCTTCGCCCGGGCCGGACCAGCTTGTTCTGGACGCCCGCTCCTGCCGCGTGTATATTGCGTTGCTGATGCAGCTTTTTCAACTGAACTATGCGGAAAACGTCCCGGTTTCCCTGCCGGACCGCGGCAAACAGGTGGAGTCCTTCACCAATATAGTCCGCCTGGACAGCGGCAAGGAGTTCATCCTGGATTTTCCCGGCGAGGAAAATCCGGGGAGTCCGCTGCTGCCCCAGTTGGGAATCCCGGTGGCCCCGGTGCATCCGGAAAAGGGATGTCTGCAGGTGGCGGCGGACATTTTCGAAAAAATGGGATTTGAGATGGAAACAAACCCGGTATTCAAAGCCGGGGCGGGAAACGGGCCCACAGGTCTTTCCCTTGTTGTTTCCGGCGTAATGATAAAGAGGGATCCGTTGCCGGAAACCCTGGTCACGGAAACGGTGTTGGACAACAACGTTGTGGAATTTTTAAAGGCCCGGGGAATCCGGGTCATGATGCTCCGCAACCGTTATTGCTCGTGATCCCGGAGGGTTCTTCAACATGGAGCGCGGTATGGTTCAAAGTGACAGAGGACGTTTGTTTGCGCTTTTGATTGCGGTTGTCCTGTGCGCCGCAGGGCTTTCCGGCTGCGCCACAGGCAAGGACAAGGCGGGTCTTGCGGAAGCGGCGCGCGACCTTGGCGAGGCTTATATGGCCCAGGGCGACTACCGCATGGCGCTCAAGGAGCTATTGAAGGCTGTGGAACTGACTCCGGCCGACCCCCATGTTCACAATGACCTGGGGCTTGCCTATTTGGCGCTTCAGAAACCGGAGCTTGGCCTCGGCCACTTTAAAAAGGCTGTCGAGATACAGCCCGACTACGCCGCCGCCCTCAACAATCTTGGCACGGCGTATCTGGCCCTGGAAAAATGGGATGAAGCTGTCACGTGCTTCGAGCAGGTGTCGGAAATGCTTCTGTACGCGACACCCCATTTCCCGCTCACAAACCTGGGCTACATTTACTATAAGAAGAAGGACTATCCCAAGGCCATCCAGTATTACACCAAGGCCCTGGAGGCTGCGCCCGATTTCAGCGGGGCGCTGAGGGGACTGGGCCGCACCCTGACGGCCATGGGGCGCTACACAGAGGCCATCACGGTGCTTGAAAAAGCCGTGAGGCGCGCGCCGAGGTTTATCGAGGCGTATGAGGATCTTGCCAACGCCTATCTTTTAAAGGGGAACCGGAAGAAGGCGGTGGAGATGCTCAACCGGGCGGTGGGGCTTGCGCCGGCGGACAGCCCTGTGACCGGGGGGGCGCGTAAAAAACTTCGGCAACTGCAGGGAATGAAATAAGCGCCCAGGAACAATAGAGTCTTGCGGACAGGCCATGCGGTTCCGGGCCGGATGCGGAAAGGAACAAAGGCGCGGGATATCCGCTTTTTTAGGTCCGCAGGCAGGGCTTCCCGTCCGGCTGTGGAGAATTGGAATTGCGGCCGAATCCAGACCGCGCCCCTTGTGTTGATCCCCCGTCTTTCAATGCCTGCTCCCGGCTCCTGCTCTGGCGCGAAGGCTCCTTTCGTTTCATACGCAAAAGAATTTCTGGAACCGGGCGGACCCATGGTCTATACTTGTCCGATGGACAGAAGCGGCGTCCGCCGGACAAGGCGCCTTGCGGGGGCGGCCAAGGGGCGCGGCGCGGCCAGACAGCCGCCCGGCGTGCGCCGGGAAACGGCGGTGTGTTTTTTATCCAGGCCCGGCGGACATGATATCCCGCCTAACGGGGTGCTTTGCCATGGGGAACGCCACGGAGCGGACCAGCCCTCCCCAGGACTGGAGAAGGTATTACGAGCTGGCGAAAAAGCTCAAGGCCAATGGGGACGCCCGCTGGGAGGCCGCGGCGCAAAAGGCCAAGGATCTCAAGGCCGCCCAGGAGGGCGCGGAACCCGCGGCGTCCCCAAAAGCCGTTCCCGCCGCCGGACCTCCCTCCGCAGAGGCAAAGCCCGCCCGGGACTGGCGCGCGTGGATCGAGAAGGCGCGGGAACTCAAGGCCGCGGGCGATCCGCGCTGGGAGGCCGCGGCCAGAAAGGCCAAGGAACTCAAGGCCGCCCAGGAGGGCGCTTACGGAGCGGACGCGGCGCCGGGGCAGGCGCACCTGAAAACCGGACCCGCTGGACCGGACCCTGCGGCGCTCGCGCGTCAAAAGGCTGAGGAGGACGCCCGGCTCAACGAGGCCGCGCGCCGCGCGCTGGAAGGGCCATCCATGGAGGCCATGGCCGGCGATCCGGGCATCGGGACAGGGCGGCGCCGGAGGAGAATCCCCGAAGGCCCTATTGGCGTTGTCATACGCTTTATCCTCTCGTTCAACACCCGGATGGAGGCGCTCCTGCAGCGTATTCTTATGCCGATCGCGGAACTGCGCGACAGGATGGAGGAGGCCAAAAAGCGGCGGGAGGAGAGGCGGTTTGCCCGGGAGATGGAGCTTGAACCCAAGCGCCGGGAAAAACTCCGTCTCAAGGTGGAAAAAAAGCTGGCCAGGGAGCCGTTGCGCCAAAAGCGAAGGGAGCGGATGGCGCGCATACGGGGATTTGTTTTCGGCTTTATTCCCCGTTTTAATAAAATGATTGAGGCCCTTGGCAAGCGCATTCAGGAGCCTCTTGACGCCTATAAGCGGAGCGCCGAGGACAAGGCCGCGCAGAAAAAGAAATCCAAGGAGGAAAAGGAGGCGGAGAAAAGAGAGCAGACCCGGGAGGAAAACCGGGCCAAGATGGAAAAACGGATGCAAAAGCGTGTGGCCAAATTTGAGGCCAAAAAGCGCCGCCGGGAAAGGATGCGCCGGATTTTCGCGCCCATCAAGAGGGCCAACGAGAGATTTGGGGAAATTTGGGCCCACACCGCGCGCATCCGGTTTTACATGTATGCGCTTGCCGCCCTGTACGCGGCTTTCCACTACCGTGTTCAGATAATCGCCTATGTGCAGAGGTACACCAACACGCCCCTTGCGGATTTGGTGAAATAGGGAAGGGCGGCATGGCCGGGGAAGTCAGGAGTCAGGAGTCAGGAGATAGGAGATAGAATAAAAAAACATGTTTTTGCAGTGTTTTTTGTTATAAAATAGGCATTTTTCCTCATGGCAGCCGCGGTGCGGCAAGGTTTTTGCGATAGCCTGGGGTTTCAACCCATAGGCGCTAACTTATAGGAACATTCTTGCTTAAAGATATTTGAGGATATTGTCGGGTGAACCTGCGCTTCGCGCGGAACCACCCGGCCTACATCATAATTTTACGAGTGGGTTACACGTAGGTTGGGTGGTTCCGCGCGCGCAAGGAGTTATGTTGTGTCAAAGGCGTCTTTCGCGCGCGGGTTCACCCAACACCTATTATTCTGGCGGAACTATCCAGAGGTAATTGCAAAATTAGGCGTAGGTTGGGTGGTTCCGGGCCGCAAGGCCCGGGTTCACCCAACATTTCTAAAATGATTTCTATGTGTTGGATGAAC
>JAGVGH010000214.1 GCA_020057225.1 Desulfobacterales bacterium
ACATCTGGATTCCCGCCTGCGCGGGAATGACGCACAGGCGCAAGTTCCGCTACAGGCGGAAACGGTATCCCTATTTTGCAATTACCTCTATGGATAAGCTCTTAACACTTGCTGAAAGCTCTCGTTAAATTTCCCTCTCCCGGCGGGAGAGGGCCGGGGTGAGGGCATACCTTGTCTGATTGCACCTTGGTATGAAACGCGAAGACCCGCGAACGGCGCCCGATTCCGCCCACGGGTCTTCTATCCTGCCTTCACTTTTTCTCCTGGCCTGTTCTCGGGTTTCCCCTTGAAAAGGCCCCGCGCGGGTCAACGCGTCCGGCGTCCTGGGATTTCCGGGAGGCGCCTGGCCGGAACGTTATGCTTCTTTGCCCGCCTGTGCCGCCTTATCCCGCGCGGTACTCGCTCTGTGCGTCGCTGTACCCGTTATTTCCATGTCCCCAGACAATCTCGATGCGCACCCTCCTTGCTGAAAGGGCCGCGCGCCTCCCGGTTCCCTCTTGCCAGTTGAGCCGAAACGGCCTTACGCCGCTTCCGCTTTCTTAAGTAGCACGGAACGTTCCATTCAAAAGGGGCGGAATAATTTTCTCAACCAGTTGGAATACTGCGGGATTTTTCCCGAAAGAAAAAAAGAAGGGGCCTCCCGGAAGAGGCCCCTGTCAGATTTTTTATCGGCATGAAAAGAAAATCAACAAAATCTCACACCTTGATGCTGTATTGGATGGCGTCCGGAGAGTCAAAGGCGTTTTCCCTGCCCAGAACAATCACCCCTTCGCCCGTGAGCTTGTACTCGTCCATGCCGACACGCGCTGCCGGCGCGCCGTTGGGGCGAACGTAGGTTCCGTTGGTGCTTTGGTCAATCAGCACAAAGACGCCTCTTCGGCTCTCGACCTTGGCGTGGGTCCGGGACACCCTGCTGTCGTTGACAACAATGTCGTTGTGGGGCTGTCTGCCAAGGGAAATGGAAGGCAGCTTCGAATCCACCACCAGGGTTTTGGTCCGCGCCTTGAGCTCCAGGCGCAGGTGGAACTGCTCGGCCAGCTTGCTCCTGTCCACCATGACAGTCACATCCAGCTTCTCCCACACCACCTCATAGACGTTGATCTCGCCGGTTTTGCCCTTGACCTGGGTGGTGTCGGAATAGTGGACGGACGCGCGCTGCTCCACCGGAAGCCGGCTCACGGTTTCCTCGGTGGAGAGAATTTGCCTGGGCTTCGCAAGGGCCACCATGCGCGCGGCAAGGTTTACGGCGTCCCCGAAAACATCCCCCCCCTCCCGGATGACAGGGCCGTAGTGGAAGCCGACGTACAGATTGAGCTTGGTGAGTCCCGGAAGGTCGGAGACTTTCACGGTTTCCACGGCGCGCTGCATGTCCTGGGCCGCCTCGACCGCTTTGAGCGCCGAGGGAAAAGTACACATGATCTCGTCGCCAATGGTCTTGATAACAGTGCCGTCGTACCGGTGGGTGACCTCGGTCAAACGGCCCAGGGCGATACCAATAATCTCCTTCGCCTTGGTGTCCCCAAGCTTCTCGTAGAGCTGAGTGCTCTTCGCAATGTCCGCGAACAGGATGGCGAGTGTCGAATTTTCCTGGACCATGCCGTGTTTTCCGGATTCAATCTGTTCGGGCCGGATTGCGCGGGCGCGCCGCGCCGGACCGTTTTCCGCCGCTTCAAAACGGCTGGAATTCCTGCCGCGCCTAAGCCAAAGGTTGTGCTCCAACGGTTTCTTTTTTTACTGAATCACACATTTTTTTGCGCGTCAATGGAATTAAGAAGGGCGGCGGTTCATTCCGGCCCGCCGCTCCGGTAAACGGCGGCGCTCAGAGCATCCGCGAAAGCCGCATTTCCGCCGCCCCCCCCGGCTCCCGGACCTCCCTCACAACCACCCGTGAAACCTGCTCTTTCAATACCAGGGAGGCCCCGGGGCCTATCACCGTGGTCTGCGGATAAATCATCCCGTAGGCCCGGAGCACCGGGTCGGTCGCCCGCCCCTTGACCCATTCCTTCACGCGGACCGCTTCCTCCGCCAGAGCATCCACCTCCCGCTCGAGCCTCTCCCGCTCCCGCTTCCCCCGCATAGCCTCTTCCGCAAGCTCGTCCTGCCCGGCGTACAGGCTCTCCAGCACGTTCCGCGTTTCCCGCGCGTGCTCATTGATATCCCACAGACGCCGCTCCAGCCGCTCCCGCCTGGCGGGAACCTTCTCCCGGGCCAGCTCCTCTTCGACAGCGCTCTTTTCGACAGCGCCCTTTTCCTCAACCCCGGAAAGCTGCCCTATCTGCTTTTGCAGGCGCGCCACTCTGTCCTCACGCTCTTTTTCCTCCGACAAAAGCGTCTTAAGCCGCTTTTTCCTTTCGGCCACCTGGCCCTTTATCCAGGCCAGCTCGCTTTTCACCCGCTTTTCCGTGCCTACAACCACTGTCGGAGGCTTGGCGCCCAACGAGCCGATCTGCCCGGCCTCCACCCCCTGGCGCGCGTAGATTTCCGAAGCGAGAATCCTGCCCGTTCCCAGAATGCAGGCGCCCGCGGTTTCCACTTTCGAGTCCCGTATCTCCTGCTCCACCATCACATCGCCCAGGGCCAGCACTGTGGCGGAACGGACATAGGCCGCCCGGACAGCGCCGCAGGCCCGGATGGCCGCTCCCTGGATGCCTCCCAGCACCACCACATCGCCCTCGACATGCACGTCCGCCTGGCCGATGCCCTGGCACACAAGGCGCCCGGCCTTTACAACATGGCCTGTGCGGATGGTGCCTTCCACAATAACACAGCCGTCAAAGGAAATGTTCCCCGTGTCCGCCCCCACGTCGCCGCCGATGACAAGCTCGGGCCGAACAAGAATACGGCCGTCAAACGCGGTTTCGGGTCTTCCCGCGGAGGCCGCCTCCGCGACCCGGGCGCTGTCTTTAAGAACAACCCCTCTGCCGCATGTCAGGACGGGCGCGGGCGCTTCCGGTCCCTCCTCCGGGGGAGGCACCGGCTTGCCAAGCACGTTCATTCCCGGAGAGGCGGGCACTCTGTCCTCGACACCCGCGAGCACATGGCCCGGAAGAACCGGCCCGGTGAGCCCTCCCGCCCCAAAATCCACAACCCCGCCCGCTTTGTGCGCGCCGGTTTTTAAAGGGTCCGGGTCAAACCCGTACACAATCCGCGCCGGAGAGCCGGGTTTGGGCCAGGTTCCCTCCGCCGCGGGCCAGGGACCGCCCCCCGACGCCCCTTCAAGGAATTCCCCAAGACGCTTGTCGTCCACAATGCCGTGGGTCACCCCGGCCTTGGAAAGCATCCTGCGGATTTTCCGCACCGTGAGACCCGGCGGCGGCTCTCCCTTGCACACCAGCTCGGCCCGCATGCGGTCCCGGCTCACGCGCACCTTGATATCCCCGCTCTTCAACTTCCCGGGCGCGCCCCCAAAACCGGCGCTGCCGGGTCCGGCCTCCACAGGCTCCTCAGCCGCCTCTTCCTCCTCCTCTTCCTCCGCCAGCGGCGGCGCGGGAGCGGGCGCCTCCGGAACCGTGATCGTCAGGGTCTGGGTAGGCTCCGCATCGTCCCCGGCCTCCTCCGTCTCTCCCCCTTCCCCCGTTTCCAGCTCCTTCAGAACCAAGGTTTGGGCCGGATCATCAGCCCCCGCGTTTTCCACCCCCTCCGCAGGCGGAGCCAAGGCTGGCTCCGCGGCCTCCGGGCTGTCCCCTGCTGTCCCAGGCAAGGGAGGCGCCGGGATATCGAAATCCTCGTCCCCCAGGGCCTTTTGCCGCTTAAGAATGGCGTTGCACTGCTGGGATGAAAGAAGGCCCCGCTCCACCAAAACCTCGCCAATACGCAAAATGGTGCGGTCCTTTAAAAACGCCTCTTTTTGAATGCGGAGAGCCTCCTGAAGGTCCTCGGGAGTCACAAAACGGTTCTTCTCCGCAATCAGCCCGAAACGCCGGTCCGCCTGCTGGGTCTCCTTCATGCGCTGCACGGACAAAAGAAAATTGAGCTGGTTGGGACCTATCACCCCCATGGTCACCAGCATGTCGCCCAAAGAAACCTGCTCGCCTTTTTCCGCCAGGTCCGCCTTCCGGGAAAGGGCCTCCTCGACCTCTGACGGGCTTGCCATCTCGAATTTGACGGCAAGCTTGCCAAGAACCAGCAAATGGTCGTCCACCCCGATGTCCTGCGCCTCCGGGACCGGACGGCCATCCCCTGTTTCGGCGGATTCCGCGTCAAAACGCACGGTGAACAGCGCGCCGCATTTTTTGCACGAAACAGACGCTCCCGCGAACCGTTCTGAGACCCTGTACCTGCATCCGCACGCCGGGCAGGCCGTGATCAGTTTTCCGTCCATCCGTCACCTCGTCCGCCAAGACGATAAAAATTGAGGTTGAACCCGAAGAGGCAATTGCAAAATTGGCGCAGGCGGGCTGGTTCCGGGCCGCAAGGCCCGGGTTCACCAAACATTTTTGAGGTAATTGCAAAATACATTGAAACGACAAATTTGAGGTAGGTTGGGTGGTTCTGCCCGAAGGGCAGGTTCACCCAACACAAAGGAATCATTTAGA